>JAFGUD010000505.1 GCA_016938685.1 Bacteroidales bacterium
GAGTTTTGTCAATCTGATAGAAACGAAGAGTCTTTTAGCGAGATTAGTCCGGCAAAAAGGCTCCTCATTCTTCGGAGTAATACAATCGACAGAATTTTGTCACTCTGAGAGAAACGAAGAGTCTCTTTGCGAGATTAATCCGGCAAAGAAGACTGCTCATTCTTCGGAGTAATACAATCAACAGGGTTTTGTCACTCTGAGAGAAACGAAGAGTCTCTTCACAAGAATAGTCCGGCAAAAAGACTCCTCATTCTTCGGAGTAATACAAGGAAAACTCAAATTTACAATTCCAAAATCTTAAACTCAACTCTGCGGTTTTTACTGTGTTCTAATTCAGTATCATTTTTATTTATCGGATGAGATCCTCCATAAGCTTTAGTGTCTATTCTTTTTTCAGAAATTCCTTTTCCTACAATATATTCTTTTACTGCATTTACGCGCTGTTCAGAAAGTTCCATCAAAAGTTTTTCATCTCCACGATTATCAGTGTGGCCGCTCAACTCAACTTTCATTGTTGGATTATCTTTCATTATTTTTACAATACGGTCGAGTTCTGAATAAGAAGTACTTTGTAAATCAGAAGAAGCTTTTTCAAAAAACACATTATTTAAAATAATTGTTTCTCCAACTTCCATTTTCATCAAATAAAGATTTCTTGTAATTTCACTGTAACCGGAATTTACACGCAAATCAATATTCTCATTTTGAGCAATATATTTATTTGCTTCGGCTCTAAAAGCGTACAATTTCCCAAAAGGTAAAACAATTTGATATTTACCGGTTTTAGGATCAGATTGCGCAATTCCAACTTCTTCGCCGGTAGATAAATCCTGATAAGTTATTTCCGCTCCAATTGGCGCTTTTGTTTTTTCATCTAAAACTTTACCTTTAATAATAACAACCGGATCAGGCATCATTTCAACTTCCATTGCAATAATAAAAATGTCTTCGTAGCCGTAAGAATGATCAGTAGAAACAAGAAAAGCAGTATCTCCGCGAGCAGAAACAGACAAATACGTATCCCAATCGGCAGTATTTATTGATGGTCCCATATTTTTAGGTTTCGACCAGCTAAGCCATGTATCATCAAGTCTTTTAGACATGTAAATATCGTTGCTTCCATATCCTTTTAGACCACTTGTGGAAAAATACAAAGTTTTATTATCGGGAGCCATAAAAGGAGTTCCTTCATCGGCAAAAGTATTCAGCACAACACCCATATTTTTAGGCTCTGTATATGAACCATCTGTTCTTCTGAAACTTACGTACAAATCTTTGTCTCCATAAGTGTCATCACGCTCAATTGACATCAAAAGAACTCTTTGATCGGTTGTAAAAAAGTAAGTTTCATACATATTATTATTGTAAAAATTGTCCACCTTCACCTGTTTAGGTATAGACCAACCATTTGATGTTCTGTGAGTTACAGAAATACCCTGATCAGAACGAAAACTTCCGTCACTATTGTACAAACCTTCTAAAAACAGCGTATTTCCGTCCGGCATTGCATTTACAACAACATTTACCCCCGAATTATTCAACGGAAAACCGATATTTTTTGCCGGTCCCCACGAACCATCAGAACGTTTTTCGCTGTACCAAATATCTGCTTCGTCCATTCTACCTCCATAATTTTCTTTATGATTTCCACGAGCAAAATACAGAATATTTCCATCAGCAGAAATAATTGGTGCAATATCAGTTTCAGAACTATTTACTTTTGGACCAATATTTTTTTTCTCTCCTTTAAATTGAACATCTGCAATTTCCAGTTCCGGTTTATCATTTGTCATTTTTAAATAATCAACATTACATGAAATTCCTTCCTGCAACATAAATCCGTGAACCTGACCATAAAAAGGCATAAAATAAGTTGTAAAAACAGCTTGATCATTTATGAAAAAAACAACATTTTTGTCAGTTTTCACAATTTTAAGCACATTATAACTTCTAAAAGGTTTAATTGCAGCAGATTTTGTCCACGGCGCAATTTCTTCAAAATCAGACCGATAATAAGTTCCTATACTAAAATAACCGGAAGAAGAAACGATAAAATAATATGAATTTTCCCAGCCACGAGTTCCCCACATTAAACCATATCCCAAATTAGGTTTTCCACCTACTTGTTTGATCTTTGTTTCAATAGAAAAATCCATTTTATAATTAATAAATTCCTGAGTATTAAAAAACCTGAGAGCATCGCCCATGTCGCTTTTAATAACCAAAACACCATTTTTAACATTTGAATATCCGTCATTGGAAAGATTTTTATTCCAAACAGAATTATCATCATTAAACTGCTCATCATAAATAACATTAGTCTGCGATTTTGCAGAAAAAACAACTAATGCCATATAAAATAAAAAAATAACACTTTTCTTCATAATTAAAATTTTTACAAAAGTAATAAAACAAGTAAATTTTTATAAAAATAGAAAGGTTATTAACAAAAGTCAACTTTTTTTGACAAATTGTGGATAAGAGATTTTTAATATTCCAAAAAAAAATGTTTCTTTTGCGTAAATTTTTGCAAAATGGTAGAAAAATATTCAGAAGATTCAATTAAGACACTTGAGTGGCAAGAGCACATCAGACAGCGTCCCGGAATGTATATTGGAAAACTCGGCAACGGAGAAAATCAGGACGACGGAATTTATGTTTTGCTTAAAGAAGTACTTGACAATTCAATTGACGAGTACATGATGGGATTCGGGAAAGAAATCATCGTGGAAATGGGCGATGAATTTATACGGGTTCGTGACTATGGACGTGGCATTCCGCTTGGAAAAGTAAAAGATGTAGCGTCAAAAATGAACACCGGAGCAAAATATGATTCAAGTGTTTTTAAAAAATCAGTTGGTCTAAACGGAGTTGGTATAAAAGCAGTAAATGCTTTATCTTCAAAGTTTATTGTTACTGCTTACCGTGAAAACGAAAAAAAAGCAGTTGAATTTGAAAAAGGAATTTTAACATTAGACAGTAAAGTTGAAAAAACTGATGAGAAAAACGGAACCGAGATAAAATTTATTCCTGATGAATTGCTTTTTGAAGGATACAGATTTCGCAAACGCTATGTTGAAGAAATGCTTAAAACTTATGCGTATCTTAATTCCGGTCTAAAAATCAGATACAATAATGAACTTATTCATTCTAAAGACGGTTTAATTGACCTTTTGAATGATAAAATAAGCACTGATATTATTTATCCAATCATTCACCTGAAAGATGACGATTTTGAAGTAGCAATAACTCACGGTTTACAATACGGAGAAGAATATTACAGCTTTGTAAACGGACAATATACAATTCAAGGAGGAAATCACTTGCAAGCTTTCAAAGAAGCCTATGTGAAAATAATTCGTGATTTTTACAAAAAAGACCTGAATTTTGCAGATATTCGTTCTTCTATAATTGCTGCAATTAGTATTAAAATTGAAAATCCGATATTTGAGTCGCAAACAAAAACCAAATTAGGTTCCAAAGAAATGACACCTGATGGAGTTAGTATTAGAAATTATATTGTAGACTTTTTATCAAAAAACCTTGATAATTATCTTCATAAGCATGAAGAAACAGCAAATGCTATTTACCGAAAAATTCAAGATGCCGAAAAAGAGCGAAAAGCAATTTCTAGCATTCAGAAAGTAGCGAAACTAAGAGCAAAAAAAGTTAGTCTACATAATAAAAAACTTAGAGATTGTGATGTTCATTACAATTCAAACAAAGAAAACAAAGATGATTCAACTATTTTTATAACTGAGGGAGATTCTGCGAGTGGTTCGATAACAAAATCGCGTGATGTTAACACACAAGCAGTTTTCAGCTTACGAGGTAAACCTTTAAATACATTTGGCCTAACAAAAAAAGTGATTTACGAAAACGAAGAATTTAACCTTCTGCAAGCAGCTTTAAACATAGAAGAAGGAATAGAAAATTTACGATATAATAATGTAGTAATTGCAACCGATGCCGATGTTGATGGAATGCATATCAGATTATTGTTAATAACTTTTTTCCTAAACTTTTTCCCGGATTTAATAAAACAAGGTCACCTACATGTATTACAAACACCTTTGTTTAGAGTTAGAAACAAACAAAAAACTATATATTGTTACAGTGATCAAGAAAAAGATGCTGCAATTGCAGAACTAGGAAAAAACCCTGAAATAACCAGGTTTAAAGGGTTAGGCGAAATTTCACCAGACGAATTTAAACATTTTATAAATAAAACCATTCGATTAGAAACTGTAACAATAACAAAAGATGACGGTGTAAATAATTTATTAAGTTTTTACATGGGGAAAAACACTCCTGAAAGACAAAATTTTATTATTGATAACCTCAGAGTTGAAGAAGAATACGAATAAATTGAATAATTTTATTTGTTTATATTATCTAAAATATTTTTACTATTTTTGACGAATAGTATTATTAATTAAAATATTTGGCAAATTTTTTGCGAAATGATTAAAAGTTTTATTTTAGCCATTGTTTATTTTTAGATAATAATTGCAAAAAGACAACGTTTATTAATTAAAATTAAAAACCAAAAGTCTTGAAATACGTCAGATTAAGTATACTAATTTTCTTGATAGCTATAACTTCAGGATTAAATGCTCAATACATACAGTTTTCGCAATATTACGCAACTCCTACTGTTCTTGCTCCATCCTTTGCCGGTGCTGTTCAAAAAAGTAGAGTTAATTTTAATTACCGAGACCAGTGGGCAAAAATCGGTGGAATATTTCAAACATATTCAGCTGGTTATGATATTAACGTTCCAAAAATAAGTAGTGGTTTTGGAGTTTTATTACTTCGCGATCAGGCTGGAGAAGGCGATTTGGCCAGAACTGAATTTGGAGTTTTATATTCCTGGTACGCACTTTTGGATAAAAACAGAAAAATATATTTCCGTCCGGGAATTGAATTCAAACTTTCACAACGAAGTCTTGATTTCCAAAATTTAATATTTGGCGATCAAATTGGAGTTGATGGAATAATTGCACCAACTTCCATCCAGCCACCTCCTGCTGACAGTAAAAAAACTTATGTAGATGCAGCATCTTCGATGTTAGTTTATGCTCCAAATTTTTGGATAGGAATTTCGGCGGATCATTTATTCCGTCCGGTTGATGCTTTTTATGACCCTTCGTACAGAGTTCCCGTAAAATATTCTGCGTTTGGTGGATATAAATTTAAACTTAGTGGTGGGAAATACGGACATCGTTCTTCAAGTTCAATTCAGGATTATTTCTTTGTTTCTGCTTATTACCGCTTACAAGCAAATTCAGACCAATTAGATATTGGAGGATACTGGGATCACGAACCATTTACAATTGGTGTTTGGGTTAGAGGTTTACCGTATATGAACATTGTAGGAACTGCAAATATTGACGCTGTTATATTTGTTGTTGGATACCAAATTTATAGTTTTAATATTGGTTACAGTTATGACATGACAGTTAGCCCGTTACTTTCACAAACAGGTGGTTCTCACGAAATTTCGATCCAATATAAATTTAATTTCGATCCAAGATCTAAAAAACGAGACGGACCAATTCCTTGCCCGAGTTTTTAAAAAAATACACCCGTCAATTCGACGGGTTTTTATTTAAGTTAATTTTATAAAAATGAACAAAATACTTTTAGTTTCCCTAATATTTGCCGTTTTAAGCTCCTGTACAAACAAAACAATAAAAGACCCCAAAGAATATAATAGCAGAATTTCTAGTCTTGTGATACAGGTTCAAAATCCATTAGACAGCATTGAAGGATACCTTTTGAATCTAAAATTCAAATTAGAATTGGATACAAGCAAAATTTATAGCGCTGAAAACGACTTTGACGCTGAAACAATTGATTTTTTATTAAATAGAACTCAGGAAAAAATTGATTTTGCCAAAGACGAAATAATAAATATCGAATTTATTTCAGGCGATACAGATTTTAAACCAGCAGTTGAAAAATTTATCCCACAAATTGAAAACTCTTTAAAGAACGATTTTATTCCATTAATTGATATTTTAAAAAACTCGATAAACAAAAAAAACAGGGATATACTAAAAGAAATTTCTCCTTATGGTAAATCAGGCTTTGTAAATTACCAATCTGCAATGGACTCTATAGTAGTTGGTCAACTAAAATTCAATGCAAAAAATAAATATATCATAAATGAACATCTATTAAGATTTAATTTTTAGTTCCAAATAAATTGATAATCAAAGCATTAAGCGCAATGCTGTTAATTATTTTATAACACTCCTTCGAGTTTCAATAGTAGCTCTTTTTTATCCAATCCATAAGCATAACCAACTAATTTTCCATTAGAACCAATTACTCTGTGACAAGGATAAATAACAGGAACAGGATTTTGTCTGTTTGCATTAGCTACTGCTCTATAAGCTGTTGGTTTTCCTATTTTTTCGGCAAGTTGTTTGTACGAAATTGTTTGGCCATAAGGCACTTTATAAAGTTCTTTCCAAACCTTTTTTTGAAATTCTGTTCCTTTCATCTCTATTTCACAATCAAAAACTTTGCGTTTTCCTTCAAAATATTCTAAAAGTTGATTTTTACATTTTTCCAAAACAGAATTATCTGAATCAATATTTTTTCCGGATTCTGAAAATGATATTTTTACAATTTTATTATTTTCCACAGAAATCTTTGCGTATCCGATTGATGTCTTAAAACAAATTTCAGTTTGCATACCTATTTTTTCTTCAAATATAAAACTATTTTTTTCTTATAAGCTAAGCAATTTTGTGTTTTTACGTAAAAAAAAACTGGCAAAATAGAAAATATAAAAAAAAACAATTAACTTTGGAACTTAAAGCAAACCTTATATGAATCCAAAAGTTGATGAGTTTATAGATAAAGCTCAAAAATGGCATATTGAAATGTCTGTTTTAAGAACTATTCTTCTGGATTGTAATTTAACAGAAGAATTAAAATGGGGGCAGCCTTGTTACTCGTTCAATAACAGCAACGTTGTTATGATTGGTTTATTTAAAGATTTTTGCACCCTAAGTTTTTTTAAAGGAACTTTACTTAGTGATTCTAATGGAATTTTAAACTCTCCCGGAGAAAATTCGCAGGCTATACGTATGATAAAATTTACTAATGTTAAGGAAATTGAGGACAAAGTAGCTATTCTGAAAGCATATATTTTTGAAGCAATAGAAATTGAAAAAGCAGGTTTAAAAGTAGAATTTACAAAGAGTACAGTATTTGATATTCCGGAAGAATTTCAAAAGAAATTAGACGAAATGCCCAACCTAAAAACAGCTTTTGAATCACTAACACCAGGACGCCAAAGAGCTTACGTTCTTTATTTTTCTGCCGGAAAACAGTCCCAAACCCGCGAATCAAGAGTTGAAAAATATATTCCCCAAATCCTTGACGGGAAAGGCATAAACGACTGTACATGTGGATTATCCAAAAAAATGCCAGCATGTGATGGCACGCATAGGTTTAATGATTAAGGAAAATAACTTTTTGCAAGCTTTGAAACAAATCCTAAATCTGTGAGACAGATTTTAGAAAGGAAAAGTTCAAAAACCTAATTAAAATGACAGAAAACAAACAAGAAATATTGAAAAACTTATGTTATACAGAGCTTGTTTACGAAAGAATAAATAAAAAATTGAATACCAAGTTTTCCAAAGAACAGATTGAAGAATATATGCTTAAAATATTGAAAGATACTGATGTGGATTTTTTCACAAAAACAGGGAAAAATTATTATATTACTAACACAAAAAGTAATATTAGAGTAACGATAAATTCTAATACTTTCAGAATAATAACTGTAGATAAGATTAAATAGAAGTAGTTGAATAGTAATCGGATAATGTTATTATACTTAACATCACAAACATTATAATTGCAAAAAAACAAAAAAAACCGACCAATTAGGACGGTTTTTTTGTTATCAACTATTTCATTTCTTGCAAAATTAGAAAGTCATTTTTACTTTAAACTTCAAAAAACATTCAACGTTACAAACTTTCAACTTTCTAGGGTTGAATCTTCACTCTCTGTCCTTTGCTATGGCTCATAAATTCAGGTGCATACATACATTGAATTGTTGTAATACCGTTGGAGAACGAACCTGCTGTTGTTACTCGCAACGGATATTCAAACACATAAGTTCCTTTCGGCAAAAAGTCGAAGAAAAAGTTTGTAGATGCATCTTTTGTTGTTTCATAGTAACCTAAACCGTCTTGCCATTTGTAACGTGAAATTACATTTATCGGTTCAAAACCTGATGCACGCATATCTTTCATGTGAACAAATTCCATGTCGCGGTCAACTCTAAGCTCAATTCGAACAATAATTTTGTCGCCAATTGCAAGATTTTCTCCACCTTTAATAAGTTCAAGAGTTGCACCTCTGTCGGTCATTACTTCTTTGTAAAGGTCTTTTTGCAGTTTAAGCGGAGTTTCATGCGGAGTAATTTTGTCAATATCCTCAAAATATTGCCAGTAAACAGCTCCCCAAGCTACACCGTTGTTCTTGTTCTCAACTCTAACATGCCCCCACTCCGGTTTTACTTCGTTGCCACTAAAAGTAACTTTGTAATATCCGGTTCCGGCTTCTGTACTAATATCGGGATCATTTTCAGGGTCAATTAACATTTTACCTAACTGAACAGGAACAATTTCGCTGTTTGCAAGTAAATCAACTCCACCTGTAAGTAACAAAGCATAAATAGCTTCTGCTGTTGCAGTTGTAGTTTTCCAATCGTTGGTTTGTTTATTTTTAAGTAACCAAACTTTTAATTCGTCAACATCTTTACGGTCTTTTGCAACTTCTTCAAAAACCTCAATCATAAGCGCTTGAGTTTGAACAGGCGACTGATACCAATAATATCCCGAAGCATTTTCTTTCCAGTACATTCCTAATTCTTCGTGATATAATGCTCTTTCTTTGAACGACTTAACTAAATCATTGGCAATTTGCAAATCATCAGCACGATAAAAAGCCATTGTCATAAGTCCTTGTGAATAAAGCGTATATTCAGTCCAGTATTTTTTCATTTGTCCATAGAAATAATTGTAAGCTTCTTCGTATTTTTTATCCAAATTAATGCTATAAAAACTACGCATGTAGAAATAATGAACAATAATTGAACTTACTCTATATTGTTCCATTTCAACTTTTGTGTAATGAGTTTTAATCCAATCATAATCTTCTTTCATTTCTCTATCGCAATATCCAACAGCATTTTCACCCATTTTTATTACGTCCTTATCTTTTTCACCAATTACGTTCAGGTGCATCAAATGTCCAATTCCTTCGGCAATATATTGAGTAATATACCAGCTTTCGGGCATTCCTTTGAACCAAGGCCAGCCACCATTTACGGTTTGGTCTTTTTTCAATTTTTGGTAAGCATTTGACATTTCGTAAGACATTCTGTTTAAGTCAAATAACAATGCGATATTACGTTTGCGTTGTCCTTCGTCCTGTGATTCCAAAACCCAAGGAGTTTCTTCCAAAAGAACTTGTTTCAGTTCCTGATTTTTTTCAAGATTTGAAAGTAATGCATCAGGTTCGTAATTTTTCCAGGTTTCAAACACAGCCTGAATTTTAGGCGACGAATTTGCAATGAACGAAGCCAAAGTATTAGCATAATATCTTGCAAAAGTTTGTTCTGAACATTCGTAAGGATATTCTATCAGATATGGCAATGCCTGAACTGCATACCAAGCAGGATTTGAAGTAAATTCTACAGTCAATTTATCAGTTTTGATAGTAGTTGACTTTGCAGATTCTATTAACTTAGTAAATTCAAAAGTTTTAGTTTGATTTGCTCTAATTGGCAATGGCAACGACTCTGTAACTAATATTCTGTTAGTTAAAACAGGTAAAGGTTTTTGTTCGCCGTCAGAAAAACTGCCTGCTTTTGCTATAATCTTGTAAGTAAGCATTTTAACATCATCAGGAATAATAATTTCCCAGCTTACAGGAGTATTCATTCCCTTTTTAACATCAAAACTTATTTCTTTTGTAACTCCTTTTGCCAAAATGTTAACTTCTTTACCTGAAAGTTCATCTACAAATTCAAGGGTAACCGTACCATTTAAATCTTCTTCGGATAAATTAGCAATTTTTGCGGCAAAAAACATTGTATCACCTTGTCGGTAGAATCTTGGAGCATTTGGCATAACCATAAGTTCCTTTTGAGTAACAACATATTTGTCGAATTGAGCATATTTTAGGTCCTTTGTATGAGCCAATCCCATAAAACGCCATTTAGTCAACGATTCAGGAATAGTAAAAGAAATAACAACTTCGCCTTTTTCATTTGTTTTTAAATCAGGATAAAAGAAAGCCGTTTCGTTGAAATTTTTACGAATTTGCACATCATCTTTTTCCTTTCCTCCAAGAGCTTCTCCCATTACTTCATTTCTGCCATCGATAGCTGTAGTTTCCGTAATATTACTTTGACTAACAGGCATTGCCGGAGCATCTTTCTTATCAATAGATTTTTCTTCGTCCATAACCATAAAATCCACTTCTCCATCCATGTCGTCTTCCAAATATTCACCATTTTTAGCCATTGATTTGTATCTGTAATTACCACCAAAATCATCGTAATAATAATTATAATAGCTAAACCCGAACCAATTTAAAGAATTGTAATACAAAGAGCTATAGGTTGTGTATTTGTAACCAAAATAGCTTTCACCACTTGAATTTTTAGTTCCAAAAGTTTTATTTCCCCAATACAAAGAACCATAAGTACTTGCAAAAGGTGAAAAACTCCAATAATTTGACATTAAAGCATCAAGCGAAGCATCATACATTGTTGTAAGAAGTTCAGCCATCATTTTATCGCCGGATGATTTATCCTTAATAATTATCTGCCATTCTTCTTCTTGTCCGGGCTGAAGTTTATCTCTAAAAGTTGCAAATTCAAATTCCAATTCTTTATTTGAAAACGGTACAATAACAGAAGCGGTATAACTGTGAATTCTATTTTCAGCAATACATATTAAAGCAACACTAAAACCACCTCTCATATCTTCGGTAATAGGAATTTCAATCAATTTTTGTCCGTCTTTAATTTTTAAATATTCTCTTTTGATAACTTTATCGGAACGAATAACTTCATAAATAACAGTAGTTTCGTTAGCAGAACCAACTAAAAAAGAAGCAGTTTCGCCAGGTTGACAATAATTATTATCAATTGCAAACCAGCTATCAGTTTTATAAGGTAATTCTTTTGATTTTGTGTTATAAACTGTAAAAAACTGTTCATTTTTCACATCATTACCAAAAGCATCTTTTGATGTCATAACCATTTTATAAACTCCCGGCGCAAAAGAGGCAAAATCATCCATTTTGATTTTTTTGCTTGTTTTTGTATCAAAAGTTTTATCCCAAACCATTTTATTTTCTTTCCAATTTCTATAATCAGATTCTTTTTCAAATTCATTTCCGGGAAATTCTTTTTTCCAATCCTCAGCCGAATAAATTGGTTGGTCAGGTTTTGCCCAATATCTATTTTTTATTGGTTTATCAGGAGTAACAAGTGAATAAATCTGCATTTTCCCTGATGCTTGTACATCTTCGTAATTTAGATTTTTAGCAGAAATAACAAACTCTTCCCCTTTCATTTTGTCTTTATTCAATTTGTCAGAAATGTTTGTACTTAATTTCAGCGCAGTATATCCAACATTTATGCTTTGTGAAGTGCTTTGAGTTTCTCCGTTTACATCTGTCACATCAACAGAAATAATATAATTGAAAGCCGTATTTTGTCCAACTGGCATTTCCAAATCAGGTTTTGCGGTAAATTTAATTTCATATTCACCATTTTCGTCAGTTTTTACTACTCCTCGTTCAATCATCACAACGTCAGTGCGAAAACTCCACCACCACCAACCATACCAAATATTTTGGCGTTGAACAGTAAACTGAACCATTGCATCGGTTAGTTTCACACCTGAATAATTTTCTGCTTTACCTTTAACGGTAATAAGGTCATTAACCAAAAACTGTTCGGTTATTGGCAATATTTCAGTTTCAAAAGTTGGGCGTTTATACTCTTCAACCTGAATACTAGTAGAACCATAAGAAGTTGTAATTGTCATTGTTCCATTAAGCAAACCTTTAGGAATTGTAAAAGAACCATTAAAAGTACCATATTCATTAGAAGTTAAGGTTTGCTTTGCAATTTCCTGATAATTAACATCATAGAAAATCACATCAACTTGTTTGTTTGGAATAATTTTTCTATTTTTACTATATTCATTTAAAATAATTCCCTTAAAATAAATTATTTGCCCGGGACGATAAATTTTTCTATCAGTAAAAAACTGAACAACAGGCTTTTTACTTTCATAAGGAACTCTTTTATCTATATAAAAACCATTAAGAATTTGTAAAGTATCGGATTTTTTTGATAAAATAAACCTTAGATTAATCCAATCGTCAGATGTTGCCGGAATTTCAAAATAACCATCTTTATCGGAAGTATATGTGCCATAATGCTTTTCAATATATTTATTAAACTGATAATTGTATTTGTCGTAAAAAGCTTTTATTGTAACACCTGTTTCAGGCTTACCGGTTTTTCTGTTCATTACAAAACAATCGTAGGAACCATCAGATAACATTTGGTAAACCATGCTCATTTCCGAAACCTGCGTGTATGAACTAGAAACGTAAGATTCAGTATGTTTAAAATCTTTGTCAGTGCTCATTAATATCATGTATTCGCCCGTAGGCAAACCATCAAGAAGTAATTCAGTTGTATGGCGTTGAAAATCATCGCTTCCGGTCAAATCAAATTCAAAAGACGAAATAAGTTTTTTTCTTGATCTGATTTTATCTATCAATTCCGAATAAGTTGATTTATCGTACATTCTAGTATATGCACTATAAGTAACGGCTCTTACTTCAACATAAACTTTGGTAATATTTCTATAGTCTACTTTTAGTGAGAAAGTTTCATTCGGTATCAAAACTTCTTCGGTGTAGAAATTTAAGCTTTTACCTTCGATATAATAAATCTGTTGCTGAGCAACACCACTAACTTCGTCATATTCTTTAACACCTTTGCATAATTCAGAGAATTTTTCGTATGCAATTTTGTAATAATCCTTGTATTTTTTGGTCATTGCATCTTCAGGATTATATTTTGAAGCAAGATTATAGTAATAATTTGCAATTTTAAGCTTTACATATTTAATATGCTTATTACCAGGATATTTAGACTCTAAATTTTGGAAGGCTTTTAAATACAAATCTTCTTTTTGAGGATTAACGGTAAACCCATAAACATAATCAAGTCTAACAATATCAGCATCAATAAGTGCCTCAGGTTCATTAGTTTTAGACAATCTGAATTTTAACCAATCCTGTAAAATTTTAATTCCGTTGAAATGAAGAGAAAGTGTGTCATCGCTTTCAATTTTTTTGTTTGCAAAATCCTTAGCAGATCCAAAATAAAAATCATCATCAATTTCAAAATAATCAGCCGGACGAGTTATACTAACTTCCGAATTGGAATAAAACTGCACCACTCTTGCAACAATAAAATCGTACAAAGTAGGACGCAAATATTTTGGTTTTGTACCTTTAGTAATCATTTCGCTGTAATAATCAGCAGGGATTTTCTTTAATTCATCAGCCCTTTCCAAAGAGGCATTGTGATGTTTAATAACAGCGTCAACAAAATTTTCAGTTGTCCATGTTTTAATATCTGCGGGTTTAAAGTTTGCAATTTCTGTACGTTGATTTATTTCCCATGATTTGCTCTGATAATACCACCAGTACATATCTGCAAGCATAGTATGAAGCATAGCATCATTTGGGAAAGGAGCTTTGCTTATATCATCTTCCATTTGGTAGAGAATTGTTTCAAAGGCATCTTCCTGATAGTAATCTTTTGTTTTCAAATAATATACATAACACTTCAAAAGTTGATCCTGATTGTCGTCCTTTGAAGCTTTTTGGTAGATTTCATCAATTTCTTTGATTGCAGACTGCGGAAGCGCTTTTGACACCAAAGAATCAACGACTTGCCATTTTCGTTCATAGAATTTCATGTTCTGAGCATTTAAGTTTGAGGAAAACATCAAGCCGAGAAATAGAACCAGACTTGAGATTTTGAGAAGTTTTTTCATAATATTTTGATTTTAGGTGAAATTAAAAATTTTCTACAAGATAAAACTTTCAATCGTCAATTTAATAACCTTTTTGACGAATTTAACACTTGATTAACATTTTTTAATCAAATGTTAAAATTCAAATAAAAATAGAATTTCCAGATTAGAAATTAGTTGTTTAGATTTTTAAATGAAAAATTTTTAAACTTTCAACTTAAACTCTACTGTTCTTCAACAATTACAAGTGTATCCAAACCAAATCTTACTTTTAGCCATTCTTTTAGCACAGGTATTTGTTGATTTTTGTAATAACGGGAAGTAGCGTATTGCCATTTCAAGACAAATGTTGGCAAAGTATCTATAAGAGTGTCGTTTATTATTTTAATATTCTGACCAAAAGAAACCGCCTCAATTCTTGGATATTGAACCTGTAATTCTCTGTAAAGTTGCTGAATAGGAACATCATCGGCATTGTAATCATCTATTGTTTTCTGCAGTTCTTTAATTTTTTCATCACGTTCGTTTATCATTTCTTCATTTTTCTGATAGATATCTTCCAAAACCCCTACTCTAATCTCTTTTTGAAGATTTTCATTCATGGCATTCAGCTCATTCTGGGTAATTTGTCCATCACTATAATTCTGATAAACCTTTATAATTGTTGTATCCGGTAGCATTATAGAGTTCAGGAAATTTTTCTTTGCAACTAAATTATAATCAGGCAAACGCATCATCCAAGATGCGATAGTTGAGTCAGAAACGGGTTCTCCAATAAAATACAAATTTATATACGCTTCTTGGTCTGAAAATTCATAGCTTGAATTTAATAATTGACTGTGAGGTGCAGAAATAACTTCTTTAACAAATAATTCTGCATTTGTAGTGAATCTAGACTGTTTTATTACATTAAAAAATATTACTGCACTTGGAGAAATAACAAGTATAATAAAAATTGCCATTATTCTTTTAATTCTTTTTTCTCTGTCATGATCTAGGAATTTTTTTCGAGGGAATTTCATGTAACGCACAGTTAAAAAAGTAGCTAAACTTATAAAAACAGAGTTAATGAAAAACAAATACATTGCACCAAAGAAAAACATAAAATGTCCGGTTGCCAATCCATATCCTGCTGTACACAAAGGAGGCATAAGAGCAGTAGCAATAGCAACTCCCGGAATAACATTTCCGCGTTCGCGACTAGAACCGGCTACAATTCCTGCAAATCCACCAAAAAATGCTATCATTACATCTAGTATTGTTGGACTTGTTCGCGCTAAAAGTTCAGATTTAGCTTCTTTTAGTGGTGTCAACCAAAAATATAAAGTTGAAACAATCAAACTTATCAAAACAGCTATTAGAAAATTCTTCAAAGCTCTTTTCAGAAGTTCGTAATCGCTTGTACCTACCGAAAGACCAATAGCAACAATAGGTCCCATTAGAGGAGAGATAAGCATTGCGCCAATAATAACAGGCGTTGAATTTGCATTTAAACCAATAGACGCAATTAAAATAGAAAACATCAGAATCCATGCACTACGACCACGGAAAACCATGTCTTTTTTGATGTTGTCAATTGTACCTAAAACATCTGTTCCTTCTATTTTCAAAGTTTCCGTAAAAAAAGTTCCTAGTGCAATTCTTGCATTCGAATACTGTTTTTGAACAGATTTTATTTTAGGTTCTTTGTTTTCTTTTTTTTCTTCTTCCATTGATGCTTCTGAAAATTAATTAGAGCAAATTTAGATTTTTTGCATCAATAAAAAAAGATTTTGATAAAATAAAATTAGAAATTAAATGTTAATTTAAAATTGAACAATCTACCGGTTAATCTATTCGGAACTGCAATCATATCATAGTTAGTTGGCGTAGGATTTGAAGTATTTGGAACTAATTCAAGCCAGTTGTAAGCTGCTATATTTCTAATTCCCATTAAATTGAACAATTCTACTTGCGCCCAAATTGATTTAAAAATATTCAAAAAATGACCTTCTTTATATTTTCTTTCTGGTGATTTTAATAAATACGAAAACCCAATATCAGCCCTCATATATGGAGCAAATGAACGTAAAGTTTGAGTATATCTGGCAGTTTGAGGTGGCCCGAATGGTGATGATGTACTGAAAAAGAAAGCTAAATTTACCTTGAAATCCTTGTTCCCCGGCACATAATCCTGAAAAAACATTCCTACAGAAACTCTTTGATCAGATGGACGTGGAATAAACCCGGGCAAAACAAGCGCACTATCAACTATTTCATAACTTAAATATGTTATTTCACCTTCGCTATCGTTATAATTGTAATAAAAATCACCCTCAACATCTTCCATTGTTTTAAGCAATGAGAGACTTATCCAAGAATCGGTTCCGGGCACAAATTCTCCATAAAGTTTAAAATCTGCTCCTACTGCATATCCAGTGGCTTTTTGGTCTGCATAATACCTAATTCGCATATTATCAAGCTCATAAGGAATAAGATTATCAAGTTTTTTGTAATAAATTTCTGTTGACAGTTTAAAAGGTCTATGCCAAATTTTCATTGTGTGATAAGCACCACCAACTATTTGAAAAGACCGCTGAGATTTTTGATTTTCCACTAATGTTCCATCGAATAATCTCAATTCTCTATAAAATGGTGATTGATAATAAATTCCGGTTGACAGTCTAAAAAACCATTTATTATCCCAATCGGGAGTTATCAAGGAAGAAAAACGAGGACTAACTAATATTTCATTATTGTAATCGTTGTATGAAACTCTTGCTCCGTATGTTATTTTCACCTTTGTAAATCCCATATTGAAAAAATACCCATCTTGAGCATAAGCACTTAACCTATTGGTTAATAAGGTATTTTCAGCCTTGGTTGAGTTATACAAAACAACTTTATCTGAAGGATACAAATGTTGTGGATTTGTTGAAAAACCTGCACTATCAACATATTTCCATTCACTCAAAATATCAGAAATTTGTTCACGTTGATATTTTACACCAAATTGCAGAAAATGTTTATCAAATGTCCAAAAGCCTTTAATTGAAGCATCTGAAATAAATGCATTCAAATGATTTCTGGCATGAGTTAAATATTGCCCAAACCCAAGATTTAAAATGCTATCTCCTACAGTTTCAGTAGAGTCGAGTTGATTATTTAATTCATTCAAAGAATAATATGCATCGATATCATAATTTTCCGATTCTATTGTATAATAAGAAGAAGCAATAAACTTAAATCTTAGATTTTGATTAGCTTTGTATTCTCCGGTAAATGACCCAAAAAAAGTTTGATATGAGTCTTTTTCCTGCCCTTCGTAATAAACTGAAATCCCAAGTGTTTGATTAAAAGTTCCAAAAGAAGTTTCGCTATAAGTTGGAACAAAGTTGTAAATATTTGAAGCAATGTTACTTAAAAACGAAATTGAAAATTTATCGTTAAACTTATAGGTAGAATATAATTGGAAATCTGTAAAAACTGGTTTGTAATCACCCTGAACTTCAAGAGTTTTTAAAAGATACTGAGATTGTTTATGTCTAAGTCCGGCAATATATGATAATTTACCGTTTTTTGAAACATTTTCGATATGAGCAGTACCTCCTAACATGCTAAAAGCCAGCGAAGCAGCAAATTCTGTTGGAGTTTTATATGTAATGTCTAAAACAGAAGACATTTTGTCGTCATATTTTGCATCAAAACCGCCTGCTGAAAACTTTATTACATCAACTAAATCCGAGTTAATAAAACTCAATCCTTCTTGTTGCCCGGAACGAATAAGAAAAGGTCTGTAAATTAAAATATCATTAACATAAATCAAATTTTCATCAAAATTACCACCACGAACATTATACTGGGAACTAAGTTCATTACTTGAAGCTACGCCCATTCCTGTTTTTATCAAAGTTTCAACCCCATTGCCAGAAATATCAGGCAAAACATTTAAACTTTTTGTACTAATTCGCTCTTGTCCACCTTCATCAACAAAATTTGCATTAATATATATGTCAGAAAGTTCGTAATCTGAAGCGCCAAGAACTTTATTCATTTTAATGCTCACAGTTGAAGTTTTGACATGAACAGTATCATTTTCAACAGAAAAATACGAAAAAACAATTTCTAAACTCTCATTTTCAGGCAATTTTAATTCATAGTAACCTTGATAATCAGAAGATGCAAAATAATTTGTGCCAATCGCTCGTATTGTAACACCGGGAATTTTTGTTCCTTTGGAATTAGTAATTGTGCCATACAGTTTAATCTTTTGACTGTATGCACTAAAACTTAATAAAATTAATAATGTAGTTAATATTTTGTTCATTTTGTTCAGCTTTAAACATGGTTCTTAACGCCCCAAAAGTGAAATTATTTTCGTAATTCAGAAAAAATAAGATATTAAAAAAATAAAAAAATCAAAAAATCAAATTCTCAAGATAAAACAAACATTTAAAAAACCAATTCGCATAATCTATTATCAATTAAACATTTATATAAATTAAAATCCTACTATCGTTAATATTGTTTATCCAAAATTATATTTTTAAAATATGTAAAAGTTTTTAAGTGTGCTTTAAGCAGTTTTTTTTTAATTTTTTTTAACTACAATTGCGAAACTAAATTTTTATAATTTTGTCCTTTACTTAACATAGTTCATTTTTTTTCTATTTTATGCTTTATAATGCTAAACATAATTAACAACATTGCATATTTGCAGAAAATAGGAAGCAGTTAAACTTTTGTTTTTGAAAAAATGTTAAAATTAAAATTTATGTAGAACATATCCGTTCTTCATTAAAAATAATCATTTAAAATGGAATCAAATAAACTAGTTCTTAATAATTTAGAACAAACTGTTTACATGTATGTTGTAAATGTTGCCAGTTTGCTAAAAACACTTCAAAAAGCTGGAGTTGCAGATGAAAATACTATAAAATTAGCAAAAAATGCAGGTGAAATCCATAAAACTATTATAGAATTAACAGACATGGAGTTTCCTGAAATATCCAATTTAAATTCAACTTTAGACGAAATAAATTCAATTCAGGATATTTTATCTACATGTTTCGAAAATATCAACAGACAAGTAATTCACGAAAAAGCTGATTTAATGATAGATACCAACAACTTAAAAAAAATTATTATTTCATTATTAGAAAATAAGTAATTTTTTTAATTTTGGATTTTTTGAAACTTGAAAACATAAAAAATTTAACAAAAATGAGGAAAATTTTATTTTTATTTTTAATTGGTTCTATTTTTACTTTAAACATGTATGCGCAAAGTAATAAAAAAATAATTAGTTTTGACACTACTGTATATGATTTTGGTTTTATAACCCAGGAAGATAAGCCTATTGATTTTAAATATACTTATACAAACATTGGAAAAAAAGCAGTAATAATAAACAAAGTTGAATCAGGGAGTGAGTCTATTGAAACAAATTACACTCAAACCCCTGTAAAAAAAGGACAACAAGGAACAATTACTGGTACTTTCAATCATAATAGTAACCCTAGCGGATATTTTTTAGATTCTATCTTGGTTTTTTCTGATGCAAAAGGTAGTCCTAAGTCTCTTAAATTAACTGGATTTATCATGAAGAGCGAAAATGATTTAAACAAGAATTTTTCGCACATTTTTGGAGATTTAAGATTAAGTTTAAATTTTGTCAACTTTGGAAATGTATTTCAAAATGAAACCGACAAAAAAATTGAATTAAGTACATACAATCCTACACATTCTGAATTATCAGTAAAAGTTGAAAACAATGATAAGCCTGGTTATTTGACAGTTAATGTTTATCCAGAAATTCTACAACCGGGAGAGACAGGAATAATAGAATTTATTTATGATGCTTCAAAAGTTAATTCATGGGATTATGTAAGAGCAAACGTTTATTTAACTATCAATGGTAAAAGAGAAACAAGCAAAAGACTTCAAGTATCTGCTGTTATTAAAGAAAAATACACAGAAGAGCAGCTTTTACATCCTCCTAAAATTGAATTTGAAGAAATGTCTTTTTCTTTTGACACAATAAATGAAGGCGACGTTATTGTTCATGAATTTAACTTTACAAACACTGGTGAATCAGATTTAGTAATTAGAAAAACACAAACTTCATGTGGTTGCACAGCTGTATCTTTATCCAATGAACCTATAAAACCAGGACAAACAAGCACAATTAAAGCAACTTTCAATTCATCACATAAAAGAAATGCTCAGACTAAAACAATTACAGTTATAACAAACAGTCCTGATGAGAAATATCAGAAAATTGTTTTAAGAATAACCGGATATGTTATTCCAAAAGAATAAAAAACAAGATTATTCAACTATTTTAATTTCAACACATAACGAATGGAGATTTAATATTAAAAATTTTAGATTATGAAAAGGATTTATTTAACATTGATTTTTACAGTTTTATTAGCATTTAGCACTTTTGCTCAACAGAATAATCCTGTAATGAGTTTTGACGTAGTGAAACATGATTTTGGAAACATTACGCAAGAAGACGGTTTAGCCAAAATCACATTCGAATTCACAAACACGGGAGGTGGGCCTATAATAATAAACGACGTTAAATCAAGTTGTGGTTGCACTACGCCTACTTGGACAAAAGAACCAGTTGGTCCAGGAGCCAAAGGTATTGTTGAAGCTGCTTACGATCCAAGAAACAGACCCGGACATTTTTCTAAAACTATTACAGTTTATTCTAATGCAGATAACAGCCCGATAACTTTAACAATAACAGGTAATGTAACAGAAAAACAAAGTAGCGTTGAAGAAAGTTATCCTCAAAAAGTTGGCGAGTTAAGACTTGACCAAATTTATTTGAATTTTGGCAATACATATAGTGACCAAAAAGACAAAAAAATGGAGCTTAAAACATACAATCCAACAACTGCAGATATTAAAATTCAAGTCGAAGATAGCTACAAACCTGCTTACACTTCAATAAAAGTTACTCCTGAAATATTAAAACCCGGACAAGAAGGTAAAATTGAAGTCACTTATGACGCTTCAAAAGTTAACGACTGGGATTATGTTAGAGGTTACATTTATTTAACTTTAAACGGACAAAGAAACACTGCTACCAGACTGCAAGTTTCAGCAATTATTAAAGAAAAATTCACAGCGGAACAACTTCTTCACCCTCCAAAAATTGAATTTGATGAAACTTCATTTGATTTTGGAACAATTAACGAAGGAGATGTTATCGTACATGAATTTACATACACAAATACAGGAGATTCTGATTTATTGATACGAAAAACAAAATCTTCTTGTGGTTGTACTGCTGTTACACTTTCAAAGGAACCTATAAAACCGGGAGGAAAGGGAACAGTTAAAGCAACTTTTAACACTACTCACAAAAAAAATAGCCAAACTAAAACTATTACCATTATTACTAATTGCCCTGATGAAAAGTACAATAAAATTGTGCTAAAATTAACAGGATTTGTAACTCCCGCAGAATAAATTATACGCCCGTTTATTTAATCGGGCTTTTTTAATAAAAAAATAAAAAACAGATGAAACAAACATTATTTATTCTGGTAATTGTAATTGCTACGCAATTTACAACTCAGGCTCAAAATAAAGGACCAATAATGAGCTTTGATAATTTGGAACATAACTATGGAAATATTTCTCAGGAAAATGGAGATGCTTTTTATACTTTTACTTTCACTAATACCGGAACCAAACCAATTGTTTTAAACGATGTAGATCCAAGTTGTGGTTGTACAACTCCAATTTGGAATCAAACTCCCGTAAAACCGGGAGAAAAAGGAACAATAGAAGTTGGATACGAAACATTTAACAGTCCTGGATATTTTTCAAAAACCATTACTGTAACTTCAAATGCCAAAAATAGTCCTATAATTCTAACAATTACAGGCAATGTTCTTGAAAAACAAAATGATATTGATGAAAAATACCCTCAAAAAGTTGGTGATTTAAGACTAGACCAAATAATGATAAACTTCGGTAATATTTTCACAAATGAAACCGAAAGAAAAATGGAATTAAAAATATACAACCCAACAGAATCAGATTTGAAAGTTAATATTAATGACAAAGACAAGCCTAATTACCTAAAAACTAACATCATACCTCAGAACCTAAAACCCGGAGAATCAGGAGTTATAGAAGTATATTTTGATGCTTCAAAAGCAAACCAATGGGATTATGTAAGTGGTTATATGTACATTACTCTAAACGGAATAAAAATATTAAACCCACTAATTCAAACTTCGGCAATAGTAAAAGAAAAATTCACACCCGAACAAATTTTACATCAACCCAAAATAGAATTTGAAGATACAAAATTCAAATTTGATACAATCGTAGAAGGAGAAATAGTTGAACATGTTTTTAAATATACAAATACCGGCGAAACCGACTTGGTAATAAGACAAACAAGAGCTTCATGTGGTTGTACTGCTATTAGTTTATCAAAAGAAAATGTAAAACCCGGAGAATCAGGAACAATTAAAGCGACATTTAACAGCAGTCATAAAATTAATTACCAAATAAAAACAATAACTGTAATAACAAATTGTCCTGACCCAAAATACAATAAGTTAAATTTAGAATTATCCGGATTTGTGAAACAAAAAAAATAACATTCCTTAATAAAAAATAATATAATAATACAATATCCTGATTTTTGTCAATTAAATTTTACATTTCGACAAAAAAATTTTTTTAAATTGGAAAAAATCTTTTTTTTTGCAGATATACTAATCATTAAAAATTTATTTATTATGAAAAAAATTCTGATCCCTGTTGTAGCAATTTTTGTATTAGCATTTGCTGCTTGTAACGGAACTGGTTATTCTGACCCTGTTAAATATAACGATGATGTTGTAACTCAACAATCAAATGTTTATGACAAGTTAGATTCTCTTGAAACCATCTTAAATGATGATGTTATTGACGAAGAAGCTTGTGAAGGTGCTTTCAAAGATGCAATTGCAATTACAGATGCAGCTATCAAAAAATTAGAAGAAATGGGTGCTTATAAAGATGACGCAACTTTTCAAAAAGCTGGTATCGATTTATTTACACAAGTTAAAAGCTTATTAGAAAACGATTACAGAGACCTTTACGAATTATACAAAAAACCTATCGAAGATTGGGAAGATGCTGATTTTGATTCTATGTATGACATTTGGGACGCTATTGACTATGGAATTATTGACAAAGAAGATGCTTTCTTAGATGCTCAACAAAATTTTGCTGACACTTATAATATTGTTCTTTATTAAGAATTATTATTTCAAAATAAAAAAGCGAACTTATTGTTCGCTTTTTTCGTTATTACAGAAAACCTTAAATTTATGATTATGAAAACTACACTAACTTTTCTTTTGTTATTTTTCACCTTAACAGTTTTTTCTCAAAAATACACAAGTCCAATTGACTATAACGATGCAATTGTTGATTTACAAATTAAAATTTACGACAAACTGGATACTCTTGAGAACCAAATGTTCAAAGATGATGTTAATGAGAAATCATGTAATAAAGCAAGAAAAGAAGTAATTAAGACAACCAAAAAGGCAATTAAAACTTTAAATAAAATTAGTGATTTCGACGGAGATGATAAATTTCAAAAATCAGGAATGGAACTTTTTAAAAGTATTTTGGACGTTCTAAATAATGAGTATGCTGTCTTAATAAAACTCTACTCCAAACCGCTTGAGGAATTTACATCAGAAGATGATGTAACTATAAATGAAACATGGATTGAGCTTGACGAAAAAATAATTAAAACAGAAGATGTTTTTCTTAGCGAGCAAGAAAAATTTGCGGAAAACCATGGTTTTATCTTATACTAAAAAAAAGCCAAGCAAATGCTTGGCTTTTTTTTATTTTTTACCGACTGTACTGTTATAGTCTAAAAGAAATTTTTCCAAACCTAAATCAGTAAGTGGATGCTTTAAAAGACCAAGAATAGAGTCCAAAGGAGAAGTTATTACATCAGCACCAGCTTCGGCACATTGAATAATATGCTGAGTACTACGTATCGAAGCGGCTAAAACTTGTGTTTCGTAGCCGTAAAATCTAAATATAGGCACAATTCGATGAATTAAATCAACTCCGTCAGAAGCAATATCATCTAATCTGCCCAAAAAAGGAGAAACATAAGTAGCTCCGGCTTTTGCAGCTAAAAGCGCTTGTCCGGGTGAAAAAATCAAAGTACAATTAGTTTTAATTCCTTTATCGTTCAAATATTTTATTGCTTTTAAACCTTCTTTTATAATTGGAACTTTTACAACAATATTTGAATGAAGTGCAGCCAATTCTTCGGCTTCTTTTATCATTCCTTCAAAATCGGTAGAAATAACTTCAGCGCTTACATCTCCATCAACAATATTGCATATTTTTACGTAATGTTTCAAAAGATTTTCTCGTCCTTCGATTCCTTCTTTTGCAACCAACGATGGATTTGTAGTTACTCCATCAAGAACTCCCAAAGATTGAGCTTCTTTTATTTGCTCTAAATTTGCAGTATCAATAAAAAATTTCATAACGGTATGTATTTTATTATAATTTTACGAAAAGCATATAAAAATAAAGGGTAAGTTACTTGTATCGCACCGCTTCGACCACCTACCCTTGCTACCTTCCGGTCCTGGGGGAGTTCAGCAGGAGCTGGTCGTACAAGACTTACCCGTGGCAAAGATAAGCATTTTTTAAATAATAAAAATTTTTTTTTATTTTTTTTCTATCGAATTTACAATTAGTTTTGCTGTCTAATTTTAAATAGCATATTTACAAGATGACTGAAATCAATGACAAAGGACTTATAACCAGACAATTAATGACTTATGGTGCAATAATTGGCATTATCACTACTGTGTATTCATTAATTTTATTTTCATCAGGAATAAATGAATTCACACCTTCGCCTGATGCCCCTTTTATAGCGGGCCTTAGACCTATTATTGTTGGATTAGGAATTTATTATTCCGTTAGACATCTTGCTACTAAAATTTTAAAAATAAGATTAAAATTCGGAAAATTTTTATTGTACGGAATATTAATCGGACTTTTCTTTTCAATTATTGACGCTTCGTATTATGTGATTTTTCTGAAATATATCTCACCATCTACATTAGATAAAATTCTTGAAACTTCTAGTGAATTATACAAATCTTGGAATATCCCTTATGACGCAGAAATGGCTAAAAACATTATGAGTAAACCTTTTGTTTTATTTATGGTGCAATTATTTGGAAGTACATTCCAAGCTACTGTTTATTCTCTGATTTTTGCTGTTTTATACACATTTACAAGTAAACTTACTCAAAAAAAAGACTAAAATGGACATATCTGTTGTAATTCCTCTATATAATGAAGAAGAATCTATTCCGGAACTAAGCGAATGGATTGACAAGGTAATGAAAACAAATAATTATACTTACGAAATAATTTTTGTTGATGATGGTAGTTCTGATGATTCTTGGGAAGTTATCAAAAAATTAAAATCTCAAAACAATAACATTAAAGCAAAAAAATTTCGAAGAAATTACGGTAAAGCTGCCGGTTTGCACACTGGTTTTGAAATTGCAAAAGGAAATGTAGTTATTACAATGGACGCAGATTTACAAGACAGCCCCGAAGAAATCCCAGGATTGTATAAAATGATTATTGAAGAAAAATACGATTTGGTTTCCGGCTGGAAGAAAAAACGTTTTGACCCTATTTTTTCAAAAAACCTACCTAGTAAATTATTCAATTTTGCAGCAAGAGTTATTTCTGGAATAAAACTACACGATTTTAATTGTGGTTTAAAAGCATACAAAAATAAAGTTATCAAAGCAATAGAAATATATGGGGAAATGCACAGGTATATTCCTATTTTGGCAAAAGAAGCTGGTTTTAAAAATATTGGAGAAAAAGTGGTTGAGCATCAAAAAAGAAAATATGGAGTAACAAAATACGGTCTCAACAGATTTATTAACGGCTTTTTAGATTTACTTTCGGTTGCTTTTGTGACTAAATTTATTAAAAAACCGATGCATTTTTTTGGAGCATTAGGAACGATGTTTTTTTTAATAGGTTTTGTTATTCTCGTTTGGCTTTCGTATGCAAAATATGCGTTAGATCAGTATAAAATGACTGAAAGACCTTTGTTTTTTCTGGGTTTATTAGCGATAATTTTTGGTTCTCAATTATTTTTAACAGGTTTTTTAGGTGATATTATTTCCCGAAACTCTTCTATTCGTAACGATTACCAGATTGAAGAAGAATTATAAAAAAAAATCAATTGAAAATATCTTTCAATTTTGAAATAAAAAAATGGTCTAAGAATAATATCTCAGACCATTTTTTATGCTTCAAATAAATTTACAATTCTAAATCTTTAGTAATACCTCCCGGTACAAAAGAACTTGTATATGAGTCTCCGTCAATAGTTAATGTCCAGGTTATTTCCGCATAAGTGTCACTAATTGTTCCATCGCCTGAAACTGTAGCATTACCAACTTGTTGCTCAGGAATTGTTAAATTAAAACCTGTTAATGTAGCATAAGCTGAACCATCATTATTTACAATGTTTGCAAGATGAATTTTAACATTATCAACATCATCTTTTGTTATTTCAACTTCGTAATCTTCTGGCACTTGCCCATCATCAAGCGTTGCGTGCCATTTACCAATAATGTTATCTCTTTTGTCTGCTACATCATCAGTGTCTCCTTCGCAAGAAAATGCCATTGAGAAAAACACAACCAATAACATTCCAAAAAATAATTTTAATTTCATGTTTTATAATTTTTAATATTTAATTCTTTATGCAAATTTACGTAAAACAATTGGAAATAGTTTCTAAAAAATTTCAAAAACTTGTTATTGTGTTCTAAAAGAATCTTTTCATGTACAAAAAATGTGAATTAAAACCAAGTATTTTGCATATTACTAAATTTTATGTTTTAAAAGATATTTTGATATTGAGGTTAAAGAAAATAATATATGTAAATTTGCAGTTATTAGAAAATTTCTCAAAACCTTATTAATATGAATAAAATAATAAGCAAGGAACATCTTTCAGATAAAGTAGCTAAACTTGTTTTAGATGCTCCAGACATTGCTAAAAGTAGGAAACCCGGCCACTTTGTAATCGTCCGAGTAGAACAAAAAGGAGAAAGAGTTCCCTTAACCATTGCTGATTCAGATGTTGAAAACGGCACAATAACTCTTATAATCCAAGAAGTTGGAGTAACATCGGCAAAATTAATTGCCCTAAACGAAGGGGACTATGTTCTTGACGTTGTTGGTCCATTAGGTCAGGCAACTGATATTCATAAAGTTGGAACAGTTTTATGTGCTGGCGGAGGAGTCGGTGTTGCGCCACTCTATCCAATCGTAAAAGGTTTTAAAGAAGCCGGAAATAAAGTAATTACCGTTTTAGCAGCAAGAACAAAAGATTTGCTTATTCTAGAAGAAGAAATGCGTAAATATTCAGACGAACTTATTGTAATGACAGATGATGGTTCTTATGGACAAAAAGGTTTAGTAACAGCAGGAATGGAACAAGTAATGCAACGCGAAAAAGTTGTTGAATCAATAATTATTGGTCCTGCAGTTATGATGAAATTTGCAGCTTTGACTACAAAAAAATACAATGTGCCAACACAGGCAAGTTTAAATACTATTATGGTTGATGGTACCGGAATGTGTGGTGCTTGCAGAATCACTGTTGGAGGTGAAACTAAATTTGTGTGCATCGACGGACCTGAATTTGATGCTCACCAAGTTGACTTTGATCAAATGTTACAACGTTTGAATGCCTACAAAGACACAGAAATTAAGGAATACGAAGCTTATCAGGCAAGTTTGTAATACTAATTATTCATCAACCAAATTTAATCAAAATGAAAGATTTAGAATTCTATAAAAACGAACGAGCTCAACAATGGCGCGATGAGCTTAGAAAATCAATGAAAGCCAAAGACAGAACTTCTCTTGAAAGAGTTGAAATGGAAGAACAAGAAGCTCTTGTAAGAAACACAAATTTCACAGAAGTAAACCTTGGCTTAATAGAAAACCTTGCTGTAAACGAAGCAAAAAGATGCTTGGATTGCGCCGATCCTACTTGTATTGACGGCTGTCCTGTAAACATCAATATCCCTAAATTTGTTAAAAAAATTGAAGCTCAGGATTTCCTTGGTGCTGCCGCTGTACTAAAAGAAACTAACTCATTACCAGCAGTTTGCGGTAGAGTTTGTCCTCAGGAAAAACAATGTGAAAACAGCTGTTTTTATACAGTAAAATTAAAAAAGACTCCTGTTGCAATCGGATATTTGGAAAGATTTGCTGCTGATTATGAAAGAAATAGCGGACAAGTTAATATTCCTGAAGTTGCCGAAAGTAACGGAATTAAAGTAGCTTCTGTTGGTTCAGGACCTGCCGGTTTAGCTTGGGCTGCTGATATGGCCAGAATGGGATACGATGTAACTGTTTTTGAAGCTTTACACGAAATTGGCGGTGTTTTGAAATATGGAATTCCTGAATTTCGTCTTCCTAACGATATTATTGATTTTGAAATAGAAAACCTTAGAAAAATGGGCGTAAAATTCCATTCAAATTTCTTGGTTGGAAAAACTCAAAATTTTGATGATTTAAGAGAACAAGGTTATGAAGCATTTTTTGTTGGAAGTGGCGCCGGTTTGCCAAATTTTATGAATATTCCCGGCGAAAACAGCATTAATATTCTTTCATCAAACGAATTTTTGACAAGAGTAAATCTAATGGGTGCTATAAGAACAGACGCTGATACTCCTGCTCCTATGGGCAAAACCGTAGCTGTTATTGGCGGTGGAAATACTGCAATGGATTCTGTTAGAGTTGCAAAACGCCTAGGAGCTGAAAGGTCAATAATAGTTTACAGACGTTCTCGTGAAGAAATGCCTGCTCGTATAGAAGAAGTAAAACACGCGATTGAAGAAGAAGTTGAATTTATGAATCTGCATAATCCAATTGAATATATTGCAGACGAAAGAGGATTTGTCAAAAAAATGCGACTTCAAAAAATGGAACTTGGCGAACCTGATGCTTCAGGAAGAAGAAGACCTGTACCAATTGAAGGTGCAATAGAAGAAATTGATGTAGATGTTGTTGTTGTTGCTGTTGGCGTTTCTCCTAATCCTTTAGTTCCTGCCGTTCTTCCAAATCTTGAAACTACAAAATGGGGAACCATCGTTGTAAACGACATGATGCAATCATCAGTAGAAGATGTCTTTGCAGGTGGCGATATTGTTAGAGGTGGTGCAACAGTTATTCTTGCTATGGGTGACGGAAGAAAAGCAGCCGAAGGAATGCAAAAATACTTGAAAGAAAAAAATAGAGCTTAATTAGAGTATATATTTGTATACAACTAAAAACCCGCTAAATAGCGGGTTTTTAATTTTATGCAGCTTTGAGTTTACATTTTGTAAACAGTGATTTACGTTTAAGGGGTAAAAAAAAACTAATATTTAAGCAATCTTTCAATATCTTCGATATAACTCCTAAATTCTTTGTCAGTATCTGAAAGATTATTAACTGTTTTCATAGCATGTAATACAGTTGAATGATCTCTGCCGCCAAATTCAGTTCCAATTGAAGACAAACTTTTATTAGTCAGTAATTTTGCAAAATGCATTGCTAAATGTCTAGCCTGCACAACTTCACGTTTTCTGGTCTTGGCTTTCACAGCTTTTGGTGCAATTTTAAAATAATCGGAAACTATCTGTATTATTTGTTCAATTGTGTAATCAGGTTTTCTCTCTTTAATAAGGTTTTTGAGTACTTTTTTTGTAAGCTCTAAAGTTATTTTACTAACATCTACAGCTGAATAAGCTAAAACAGATAGAAGAGCACCTTCAAGTTCTCTAATGCTTGTTGTTATACTATATGCAATAAGTTCAAGTACTTTATCTGATACTTCAATTCCACTTTCGTAAGCTTTTCTTTTAAGAATTTCAACTCTAGTTTCATAATCGGGAGTCTGTAACTCTGCTGTAAGTCCCCATTTGAATCTGGTAAGTAATCTATCAAAAAAACCTTCTAATTCTGATGGCGGTCTATCAGAAGTTAAAATAAGTTGTTTTCCTTGTTGATGAAGAAAATTAAAAATATTAAAGAAGATCTTCTGAGTAGCCTCTTTTCCCATAAAATCCTGAATATCGTCAACAATAAAGACATCAATAGAATGGAAAAAATTTATAAAATCATTAACTGAATTATTTCTAACAGCATCAGTATAACGAGTTTGAAAATCATGAGCAGAAACATATAGAACAATCTTATCAGGATTTAATTCTTTTGTTTTTAGACCAATTGAATGAGATAAATGGGTTTTACCAACACCAGATGTTCCGTGAAGTAACAATGGATTAAATGCCGTTTTACCAGGATTCTCAGCTATCTTAAATCCTGCGTTTCTACCTAGTTTATTACATGCACCTTCTACAAAGTTCTCAAAAGTAAGATTTTTGTCAAGTTGAGAATTGATTGTAACCTTTTTAATTCCGGGAATAATAAAAGGATTTTTAGGAGTGTTACTCATTTGAACACTCACAGGTTTATTCTCAACATTAGCTCCGTGACTAGAAGGAATTTTTACGGTAGATTTTCTAATATTTTTCGGAGCTGTTGTATTATCAACTACTACTCTATATTCTAATCTAGCTTGCAATCCAATTACTCTTCTGAGTGTTCTTCGTAGCAAATCAATATAATGCTCTTCTAAATACTCATAAAAGAAATGAGATGGAACTTGAAGTGTTAATATGGAGTCTTTATACGCCACTGCCTTTATTGGCTTAAACCAAGCGAAAAATGAATCCGGATCAACATTGTCCTTTATTATCTGGAGACAATTCTCCCAAATTTTTAAGTGTGTGCCCTGCTGCATAAAATTGTGTGTTTTATTAAAAGTGTGTTTTAAAGTGTGTGTGTTTAAAAATACTTTTAAAGGTTAAACTTTTTTTTTCTTAAACGTTTTATTTTTTGTGCAACAATAAATATTTCAATTCTTTTTGACATGACAAAATTTTTTTGCATTTATTTTTAAAATAATCTATTTTTTTTTTGAAACTGTTCATTTTCAAGGTTTTATAAATATAAAAAAATAAACCATTAGTAATCAGTGCGTTACGACTAACTGTTTTGTTTATAAGCCTAAAATCAATGTTAAAGGGACTTGACTTATGTATAAATTTACATTGTTTGTTGTAAAGTTAAAAAAAACATAAAAGTAAGTCCTTAAAATTAGCATAGTTTTATAATCTTATTTTTTTATAGTTAAAATTTCTGTGTTTATATTTAAGCTAAATTAACTAAACAGACAAATTTTAAATTAGTTTTATATTTATTTTTCGCAAAGTTTAAATATTTTATAATTTAGCGCACAAAATATGTACTATAATGGAAAATTTTGAAAAAATACTGGCAGAAATACCCAAAAACGTTAAATTAGTTGCAGTTTCAAAGACAAAATCCGAGCAACACATTATTAATATATATAATAAGGGTCATAAAATTTTTGGCGAAAACAAAGTACAAGAGCTTGTTGCTAAATTTGAAAATCTTCCAAAAGACATTGAATGGCACATGATTGGGCACTTACAGACCAACAAAGTAAAATTGATTGCTCCATTTGTTTCCTTAATACATAGCGTAGATAGTTTAAAACTTTTAGAAGAAATAAATAAAAGAGCCTTACAAAACAACAGAATCATTGATTGTTTGTTAGAAATTCACATTGCAAAAGAAGAAAGCAAATTTGGTTATTCTCAAAAAGAAGCAATGCAACTTCTTAATAACGAGACACTTGACAAGTTATCAAATATTAGAATAGTTGGTTTAATGGGCATGGCGTCTTATACTGATGATAAAGATTCTGTAATTAAAGAGTTTCAAAGTCTGACTTCCTTTTTTAAAATATTAAAAGATAATTACCCAAATAAGTTGCCTTATTTTAAAGAAATTTCAATGGGGATGTCGGGAGATTATAAAGAAGCAATTTTCGCAGGCGCAACTATGGTAAGAATTGGCAGCTTAATTTTTGGATCGAGATAAGAATTTTATCTATTTTTTCTATCTCAATTATTATTTTTACATCAGAAATTCTAAAAATAGATATTTTTTCACCAAATTAAAGTACCATAGAGTTTACAATATTAAAAATATTGTTTAATAATGTAATCTTAACTTTACATTGATTTTTTTAATAATTTTATATTTTTACATTTGTAATATGACAACTCGAGATACGTCATCTGACGTGCCTTCGAAATGAGGAAGCAAACTTTATTTTTTAGTCATTGAAGGCAGACAAATTTTGTTCACTCATGTCATGGCTTTCAGCCATTCAAAGCTACTCTTGAGTTGTCTTTTTTTTACTAATAATTTTATTTAGATAAAGATGTTAGAACAATTGTTGGATAATGAATTATGGTTTTCAATATTTGAAAATTTTAAAGAAAAATCTTCCTTTAATAGAGCAAAAATAAAAGCCTATAAAGAAATTTTAGAGAAAAAAGACCATATTAAGTCTGCTAAAAAAATCTTAAATCAAAAATACGAATTTTCCATACCTAAAAAACTAGAAATCAATAAATTAGATACAGGAAAGAAAAAAACAATATATGTTTTTCCTCCATTAGATGATTTTGTGTTAAAAGCAATTTCAAAAATTCTAACCGAAAATTTCGCACATTTAGTATCTGATGCATGTCACTCTTTTCAGCAAAATAAAGGCGCTAAAACAGCTTTCAGGTCAATCTTAAAGGACAAGTCGATTGATGATAAATTTGCTTTTAAAACAGATATAAGCAACTATTTTAACTCAATTGATATTACATTGTTTTTAGAGTCCCTACCTGCATCAATTAAGCAGAATAGAGATATTATGTGGGTTTTGGATAAAATATTGAATAATAATAAAGCTTTATACAAAAACAAACTAATAATAGAACCAAAAGGACTTATGGCTGGCTCAGCTATAGCCCCATTTCTTTCAAATTTATATTTACACGACATAGATGACTACTTTGTTTCACAAAAAGTTACCTACGCTAGATACTCTGACGATATTATTTTTTTTGATGACAAATATTCTTTACAAAATTATATTGTTTTTTTAAATAAAGAACTTACAAAAAAAAATCTAACTATCAATGAATCAAAGACTAACATATTTGAACCAAATACAGAATGGACTTTTCTAGGTTTTTCGTATTCAAAAGGCACGATAGATATAGCAAAAGCTACACAACAAAAACTCAAAAGAAAAATAAGCAGATTGAGCAGACGCTACAATAAGTTGCATGTTGAAAAAAAATTAACTGACAATCAAACACTTACAATGTTTATCAACAAGTTGAACCGTAAAATGTTAGGTAAAAATTTTAATAACAGCGATTTATGTTGGTCAAGATGGTACTTTCCTTTAATTAATACATCTAATACGTTGAAAGTGATTGATAAATTTGTACAAGACAAGCTAAGATACAGTGTTAATGGTCATTACAGCAAACTAAACTATAAACAAACCCCCTACTCTATTTTGCAAGAGCTTGATTATCAACCAATAACAAAACTGTTTTATTTGTTTAAGCATGATTTTGAAAAGTTTAACAAAATTGTTCAAAAATTGAACATTAGTTTACAAACTTAAAAAGAAAGCTACTAAAATAGGTACTGCAATTGTCAAAATGGTTCCGCTAAAAACAGAAATTATCGCAAATTCGGATCCAACGTATTTAGTTATAATGGGTAAGGTAGTGTCCATTGAAGTAGCTCCACCTACAGCAATCGGTGCAATTTTTCCAAAATATTTTGCGATTACAGGTGTGAACAATAATGTTAATATCTCCCTGAAAATATTTGATAATAAAGCTGTTACGCCTAATAATTCTCCACTGGTTTCACTTATAAGAATACTTGAAAGACTATAATAACCAAACCCGGAACCAATTGCCAAACCTTCTTTTATATTTATTGTAGGTAAAAATATACTAACAATAACAACACCTATCCATGTTCCAATTGCCGCAGAAACAGGCACTAAGAAAACAGAAAGTTTTGCTTTTTTCAACATTTGCCAGGTTTTTGGATTTGCTCCGGTTCCAATTCCAACAAAAAACATCAGAAAAAGAAGAGCATAATAACTAATATCATTTTCTAAAATAAAATCCGGCAAAAAATTAAAATATGCCAACAATATACCTACAGTAAAAAAACCGATTATTATTAAACTACCTTTCATTTTTTTTTATAAAAAAGAATTTATATACAAAATATGAAATATAAATACTTCCAGCAACAGCTGCAAGAGTTAATATTAGGGCATTGAATCCGATTTTATCAAGGTTTTTCACAATTGTTTCATTTGCTCCAACACTAATTCCAATAAAAAACAACAATCCATAAATTGAAATTGTCGTTAAAATGTCGATTGTTTTTTCAATTTTACGTTTTCTGAAAAGATAACCCAGAAAAATGCCAATAAAAAGAATTGAAAGTAAAAATATCATAAATTAAATTTATATGTTATAAACTTTAGGAAGTCTTTAAAAATCAATAAATCCTAAATTTTGGGCAAAAATAATCTTTCATCTTCAGAAAAGAGATTTTTGTCAAAAAAATTAGGTTTTTCAAAAAAAAAAAGCCAATATTGTTAAAAATTAAAAAAACAAATGCTATGGATTTAAAACCTTTTTATGAAATGGTTGAGTCTTGCATACAAGACTTAGGTGTTGACCCTGATAAAACTCGTGGAGAAAAACCCGGACAGTGGGATTTATTTAGAGGTAGTGCAAGAGTGATGATTGATGTTTTTACTTTGGATAATGGTTGGTCATATTTTCAATGTATTGCTCCTATCGTAAAAATACCTGAAAACAAAAAGACTGAATTTTACGAAGAAATACTTGAAAAAAATCATTCTCTATATGGTGTAGGAATGACAAAATTTAAAGACTGGATTTATATTAAAGTAATTAGAGAAGTAGAAGGAATAGATAAAAACGAAATGACTGCTATGTTGAAAAGAGTTGGAGTTTATGCTGATGAACTTGATGATTTTTACAAAAACAAATATGGCGGAGAAGAAGTTTAAATCTTCCACATTAAAAATATAAAGTCGGTAAATTACCGACTTTTTTTTATATTTGCTGAATACCTCGAATAATCAATCTAAAAAACAAATAAACATTAGTTTTTCATGCTTATTAAAGTTTAAACTAGAAACAAACTTTGAATTAAACCATATAAAATCAAAATAGAATATTATGAAACAAATTTGCTTTTCCTTTCTTATTTTTTTATGGCTCTGGTTTAATATAGCGTTGGAATTTCGATAGTTTCAAGATAATGTTTTTCTATATCTTTAAACCGCTTCCAACTA
>JAFGUD010000007.1 GCA_016938685.1 Bacteroidales bacterium
AACGGAAATGAACTTGCGGTCGGGACATTTTTTGAGCGTTGGCATTCTTGCGCGTTTGGCAAAAAAATGTACTGCCGTCAAGTTTAATGTTGTACGTACTCTATTTTTGTTTTCTTAACTATAGTATTATAATAAGAGTTTGAATTTACCTCTTATATTTTGCCCTTTTTTCAGAGGGATTTTCCCTTATTTTTTTTATTTTAGAGGGTTTAAATTTATTCATTTTGTTCAGAAATTTACGTTTTTTTTCATACATTAAGCCAGAAGAAGCTAGAAAATCACAATTAAACACACCAATGGCTGTCCATCACTTTTTTAAGCTGCGTGTTTCATATTTAATTCCTGTATTTTTTGTTTGTATCTTTCATAGTAAATATGCTTATGTTTGCTTATATCAAAGGGTTCAGTTCTGTTTATTTTTTCACGTCTATCAAAAAGCGTGGTTACGTAAACTTTACTTCGTGTGCAGGCTTTACAATATTTTGGATTGACCTCACTCGTCTGGTATTCTGTTTCCAAAGCCTCAAGAAATTGCTCGTCTGCTTTGACCTTGTACTCTTGTGGAATATCCTTAAATCTAGCATATGGACCATAATATCTGACCATTTTAAAATAGGGCTCAGGAACATGTTGCAAAAGAAGTGGAAAAAAATCTCTGTAATGTACCTTTAACTCTTTTACTTTTGCAGGTGAATTTTCAAGCTCTGGATTTTCTTTCTCTCGGTAATCTTTGTAGGTGAAAAAAATGTAATCCCCTTCTATATTTGTAATTTTATATTCACTTAAACAAGCTCGTTTAGAATATCTTCCAATATATCTAATGACTTCTGCAGGTGTATTCATTGGTGGCTCTAAATGAATTTGCCATGCCTTTTCGTTGTTTTCTTTAACAAAATGCATAAACTCTTTACGAGTTTTAAAATTGTTCTTTAAGAGATCATTATCAAACAGTTTTATTAATGCATCATTGAATAAATTGCGGAATTTATTTTTCAAAAAGTAATACTTCACATATTCTTTTTCTTTTCCTTTTAATTCGACAAGCTCTCCTGTGTCTAAATCAATACCACCCCAAGAAACAATCATGTGAACATGATAATGGGCATTCTTTTTTTCGCCAAAAGTATGTATTACGCTAACTATTCCAATCTTAATATTGTATTTTTCTCGAGCCCATTCTTTTAAAGTATCTGCCGATGTTTTTGCTAAAATATTCAGAAGTAAGGACTTATTCCTTTTTATTAAAGGGTTGAGTTTATGGGGTAGAGTAAAAACAATATGCCTATGTTGGATATTAAGTATTTGAGATTTTATTCTTTCTGACCATTTTATGGTGTCTTTCCATGAACAGGTTGGACAAAATCGGTTCTTGCAACTGTGCCTGACTTCTGAAACTTCGCCACAATCAGGACAAGAATAATAGTCAACACCTAAAACTTCTGTTTGGCAAACCTGAATAGCACTAACAGCCTTATATTGCTCTGGTTTAATGAATTCTGTTGGGTGTTTACAGTATTCATTCCAGTGCATATTGAAAAAATCGGCTAAGCGATATTTTTTTTCAGCAACAAATTTTTCATTTTCTATCGGTTGATGATGTTGGCACATATAAATC
>JAFGUD010000008.1 GCA_016938685.1 Bacteroidales bacterium
GAGCAAGTCATTTTTGTTTCCTGCTTCAATTTTAGATTTAGTAATCTCCTGTAACGGTAAACTTTTAATAATAAAACGTGCAATTGGGACAGGAGTAAAAAATTGTCCTGATTCTTGTTTTAATCCTGTAGTTAAAAGCAATTCAAAGAAATCGCTTAAAAATTGTTGTCGATAATTATACCTTATTTGATAAACTTGCAGTAATTCAACAACCTCTTTTACAACTTTTGCGTTTTCCTGAAAAGAAGCATCGTCATATACTTCTTTTATTGCAAATTCATTGTTCTTTTTTAACCGTATTTCTGTTAAAATTTCTTTGAATTTGTCTTTGTATTGTGCTTCAACTTGTAAGAATTGTTTATCGAATTCGCTATCACTTACATCTGTAACTTTTTTTTCCAGTAGTTCTAACATTCCCCTGTTGTATAGGTCTGTCAAACGTTTTTGAAATGAAATATGATTATCTTCTCCTTCAAGCCATTGACAGTGTAATTGTTCATCTTCATTTCTATTCTCGTCAACAATTTTACATAAAAACAGAGTGAATATCTTATTAAAAGCGTTTGGTTTGTCAGAAACAACATTGTGTCGAAGAATTTCTAAGAAGCGGTTAAAAATAAAACTACTATCTTCTTGTTTTAAGACTTTTAAATCGTTCTTAGTTAATGCTTTGCTCTGAAATTCATAAGTTGATGCCCAGTTGTCAAAGACTCCGTTTGATTTCGGCAATTTGTTCCAACGTTCATACAAATCTTTCACATTGCCTGTTTGTCGGTAATCTTCCTCAATTTTTACAATTTCGTTTCTGTACTTAATTTCGTTTCCGTCAAGTTCAGAAGCATAAAGCATTATAATTTCAGCATTTTTGTCTTGCTGAAAATAGGTAAAAAGTTGTCCTCCGTTTTTTTCTAAGTTTTTAAATTCCTTATCAAATTCAGCCCCCCAAGTTTTACACTCAATCATGAGGTAAGCAGAACCATCATCATTGGTAACTAAAATA
>JAFGUD010000506.1 GCA_016938685.1 Bacteroidales bacterium
GAAATCGTGTCAGACCCGCAGGAAAGTGGGCGCAAGGTCTGACTTGTCAGACCGCTAAAACCCCCGCCTGCCATATACAATTTGTTAGCGGTTTGTGCTTTTTGTTTTTCAATCATACATATCGTTCGATAAATTGTGTCGAGATTTGTATAAATTGTTGAAGCCAATCATCGACTAATTTGTTTGAATCAACTGGTTTCTCCAAGTCATAATACTGTTTATTTCTGTCTCGAAATAGTACTTGTAAATCTTTGTCAGATGCTCTCTCAAATAAATATTGTAAAGACCAACCTTTTAAATGCTCTGAGTAATAAAAAAAGTATTGTTTGGTTTCGATAGATTCTCTTGATGTATTATTATCAAAAGTTTTGAAGATTTCAAATGAGATACAGAAATCTTGGGTTGTAACTATTTTTTGATAGATTTCATCCGGTAAAATAATTTTGCATTCTATTGAATAGTCATTAAGTCCGAAATGTGCTGTGTTAGAGTGTTCGTGGAATTCCAACCATGAAACAGTATTGAAAAATTTATTTTTCAAAAATTCACTTTTACGATTAAAACATTCCTTTAGAATATTTACTTCTTCATTCGCCGATTTTATCGCTTTTTCTGACTCTTGAAGTTTTATAATTGATTTTTTTATCTCAATACGTTCTAAAAGTTTTTGGTAACGGTCTTCAACTGTAATTGACTTTATGATACCACCTTCGTCTGTGACTTTAAACTCAATAAAACGAGCAAGCTCTTCTATTGAGAATCTATAAGGGTCAGCATATATGCGAGTTGATGGATACCAATTGGGAACTTCGCCTTGAACCATGGGGATAACCATCAAAAATTGATAACCTTCATTTTTAACTGCTGTCCTGTCAATAATTGCATTACGCTCTATTTCTGTGTAATATGATTTACTCCATTCTTCTCTTGAAAGTATTACTACAATTCGACAATCTTCTTTAAACGTATTTGCAAAAGCTTCAGGTCCGGAATTACTAATAAGTTCTTCTTGTCTATTCTCATAAAAAAATACGTTTAAACTTGGATTAATTGTCTTTACAAGTTTTTTTGCAAAATCAATGTCTTGTTTACAAAGTGAAATAGCTATGTCCCATTTATATTTGGTAGTTATATTCTTCATTGGTTTATGAATGGTTTAATCCTTTTTTTTGTTTTTTCAGCATAACCGCTAACGTACGTGGAACCCAAAACATTGGTTTATCCTCCCAGTTCGGGTGTGTAAAACAAGTTTTTCTATTTTTATGTGAAATCGCGTA
>JAFGUD010000064.1 GCA_016938685.1 Bacteroidales bacterium
AGTATATATTTCTTCCCTTTGAGAAAACTTTCGTAAACCATAAATAGTGCGACGAAATAAAGAAAAGGTATAAACATGATTGTCATCATAGAACCAAATAACAACGACTTAAGGCTAGCAACTGTAAACACGTTACTATAGTTTTCTGAAATCTTAACTATTGAAAATATAACCACAGCTATGATGTATATCCCATATATAACTCCAAAGAATGATTTTGCAATTTTATCTTCTTTAGTATCCGAATTTAATGCCATAGAAAAACCAATCAAGATTAACACTGGTATTGAAATTAATTCTATCGCGATGTGAAAGGAATATAGGTTAGCCAGGAATTCAACTATGATGGTAAGTTTAAAACAATCTATAAAAACTTTCCAAAAATATTTATCTTTTTCTATAGCCTCGCCTACATTGAAAAACATTACAAATGCACCACCAAAAGTCCAATAAATAGTGGTTTTAAGCATTGTAATATCCCAATACGAAAGTTTCATTAGACCAAAAACAATTAGACCGATATACAGAACCATAAAAACATACCACTTATGTAATTCGAAGAACTTGCTAATTAATGAAAAAGCCGACCTTCTGGATTTTTTTGATAAAAGCAGAATAACTATGAAAAATATTACCCAAACGATAATTGCTAATTCACGAGTATTGAATATTTGAGTAATAAAGGTCATAATGAATTTTCCTCCACAATTTTAATTTCCTGCTCTGTCAAACCATACAACTCATAAACCATTTGGTCAATTTCACGGTCTGTTTTTTCGATTTCGGTTTGAAGTTGGTTTATTTCGGATTTTGAGTGTTCAAAAAAATCTTTCCATTCGGACTGGTCGGATAATGCCAGCACAATTTTTTGTTTTTTCAACTCTGAAAGAAAACTTTTAAAATCAGATTCATAAAAAGCATCTAACTTTTTGGAAGTTGTGGATAAAGACAGATTATCTTGCAGCAAGTCAAGAAATTTTGATTTACTTTTCTGAAACTCCGAAGTTTTTTCAATGATAGAATCAATTTGCAATTCAAATCGTTTTTGAGTTTCAATCGGTATTTCTGGAACAGGAAAAGCTTCCAGTGTATTAACATTTATTTTGGGGAAAGCATTTCGGTTTAAATTTACATTGGCTTTTTTGAAGTAGGTTGCACAAAGTTTTGAAACAATCAATCCGTACAAAACCTTGATTGAAAATGGATTGTTTGGTTGCGGAATTAAATTAAAAACATCGGTATTGTTGATATAAGTTTCTGAAAGTAAAACTCCATCGATTTTATTTTTCGATAAAATGCGATTGATTAAAATCCTTTCTCCTTTGAAGATTTCTGGGTTACGTGGTGCCGCAAGGTTTTTACCATATTTTATGTATTCGGAAAACGGAACTAAAAAATGTCTTTGAATATGTTTTGCCCCCAATAAAGGAAAATAAGTTTCATCAACTTTAATGTTTGAATGATACACCTTTTCATTCATCATTTCCCTTGTTTGGGGCGGATTCCCTTTTCCTTTTTCGTAGGGTTGCATACCTTTTTTAAAGATTAGAAAATCCTTTAAAGTGTGTTTCCCTATTAAATTCAACTCTTTATTGAAACTAATTGTATGTTCTTCATCGCCATTTTTAAAATGCTTTTGTTCTGAGTATTCCCAAATTCGAAGATTAATAGCATTCAGGCGTTCTTCAATGGTTTTACAGTTTTTTGAAATGGAATAAAATGAAGTTTCAGGTTTTGTAACTTTAATTTTCTGTCCTGTCAAGATTAACGTATCAACGGTTGCACTTTCAAAAACTTCGTATGTATTAATTGCTTCAATTGCGTGATTTTCAATAAAAACTTCTTTTCTAAGCAACCTGTCATATTTTGTTGAAAGCCAGTAATTCGGAATAATCAGGCTGTAATATGAATTGGATTTTAGAAGTTTAATAAACTGCTCAACAAAAACGCCGTAAGTATTTATTTGATATTCCGCAGTTCTATAATTTTTATAGATAAAATCTTTTTCAACTTCTGAAATTGAGTGGGATTGTACATACGGCGGATTTCCAATCACTACATCAAAACCACCTTTTGCAAATATTTCAGGGAATTCGTTTTGCCAGTTAAAAGATTTTTCTCCGGCAACTTCGGGGTCGTCAATCAGCGAGTTTCCACATTTTATGTTGTTGCTAAGTGTGTTTAGCTTCCGTCCTTTTTGAGCGGTTCGCAACCACAATGAGAGTTTGGCAATTTCAACCGATTCTTCGTTTAGGTCAACGCCGTAAATGTTTTTCTCTAAAATGTCGGTGGTAATGTCGGAGAAAATAATGGCACCGCCTAAAAGTTGTCCTCGCAACTCGTCAATTTTACGGTGTTCGTTTATCAGGAATTCAAGCGCCTGGTTTAAAAACGCCCCCGAACCACAAGCTGGGTCAAGAATGGTTAACGTTAAAAGCCAGTTCCGGTAATCGTCGAGTTTTTTGTCAAGCGATTTTACA
>JAFGUD010000507.1 GCA_016938685.1 Bacteroidales bacterium
AATGATAGAATGATAGAATGATAGAATGATAGAATGATAGAATGATAGAATGATAGAATGATAGAATGATTGAATAATAGAATGATAGAAGGACTGAAGACTGAAAGACTGAAGACTGTGGACTGAAAGACTGTGGACTGAAAGACTGTGGACTGAAGACTAAAAGACTGCTGACTGCTGACTGAATATCTGATAACAAAAAACTTAAAAAAAATCATGGAACCAATAATCACAACTACAAATTTATCCAAAATTTATGTCGATGTAAAAGCTGTTGACGGAATAAATCTTAGCATCAAAAAAGGTGAAATATACGGATTTCTTGGTTTAAACGGTGCCGGAAAAACTACAACTATCAGAATGTTGCTCGGAATGATTAGTCCAACAAATGGAGAAGCTCATATTCTTGGTCAAAAAGTTCATCCAAACAATACTGATTTATGGAAAAATATTGGACATTTAGTCGAAATTCCATATTCATATCCTAATTTAACTGTACGCGAAAACCTTGAAATAATACGTAAATTAAGATTTATAGACGACAAAAAAGCAATTGACAGAATAATCGAAAAACTTGAATTAACAAGATATGCAGACCGAAGAGCAAAACATTTATCGTTGGGTAATTATCAGCGACTTGGACTTGCAAAAGCACTAATACACAATCCTGAAATTCTAATTCTTGATGAGCCGACAAATGGACTTGATCCAGCCGGAATTCACGAAGTTAGAGAAATGTTGATTGGTTTAGCTGAAAATGACGGAAAAACGATCTTCATTTCAAGTCATATTCTTGGCGAAATTGCCAAAATTGCAACAAGAATCGGAATAATTCACAACGGAAAAATGATTGACGAATTTGATACTAAAAATCTTGATACTTTATGTGATAAAAATTTATTCATTAAATCTAAAGATATAAACAAGGCTTTTTCAATTTTAAAAAATGCAAATATTCAAAACTGTGAAATATCAGATAACACTCTAATAATAAAAGATTTAGAGGCAATAAAAAACCCTGATAAAATTGCAGAGTTATTAGTAAAATCCGACTGCTCTCCCACTCTTTTACATGTAAAAGAAGAAAATTTGGAATCATATTTTTTGAAAACCATTAAAAAAACTGAGGAATAAAATGAAAACATTACGGGTAGCATTTGTAACTGAAATAATGAAGTTGCGCAGGTCAAAAATTTTATGGATAACAATAGTTTTTTTTGCATTTATTCCAATAATGATGGGCCTTTTAATGTTAGTTTCACAAAATCCTGAAATTGCTGAAAAATTAGGAATTGTTGGCACAAAAGCCATGTTATTTAGCGAAAATAATTGGAAAGGATATTTAGAAATGATAAATCAACTAATAGCCGTTATTGGAATAATTGGCTTTGGTTTTGTCACAAGTTGGGTTTTTGGACGCGAGTATGTAGAAAAAACAGTAATTGATTTTATAACTCTTCCAACTTCTCGGGCAACAATTATTAGTGCTAAATTTTTAGTAGTTTTTGCTTGGAGTTTATTGCTAACAATCGTACTTTTTGGAACATCAATAATTATCGGAAAAATTATTAACATTCCTGAATGGTCTGCGGAAATATTTAATGCTTTTGTTCATGAATTTACAATTGTTTCGCTTTTAACAATAATCCTAAGTACACCTACTGCATTTGTAGCCAGTTATGGAAGAGGAATTATTGCTCCACTTGGATTTGTAATACTTCTGGTAATAATGGCACAATTTGTAGCAGTTGTTGGCTGGGGTGCTTATTTCCCTTGGGCAATTCCAGGGTATTCTACTATTCCTGACGTAATTTTAAAACCTGTTAGCTATATTATTGTATTGACAATGAGCTTAATATGTTATTTAGGCACAATAGCTTGGTGGCGAAAAGCTGATCAACAATAAGAAATAAGAATAATTGAATGATGAAATAATAGAATAATAGAATGATAGAATAATAGAATGATAGAACTTAGCGATAGCGGTCTCACGAGTTTACGAGTAATGATAGAGTTAAGAAATGAAGAATTTATACTAATAACTAAAAAACTGAAGACTAAAAGACTGAGGACAAAAAAAACTAAATATTATCTCGTCAAAATTACAAAGTGTTTAATCCAAAAATTAGTATATTTGTAAAAGGAACTATTCACTAAATTAGTATGGAAAATTACGACTGGAAAAACAAAACAATAATAATTGTTGAAGACGAAAAACTTAACGTTTTGTTACTGGAAAAGATGCTCATAAAAACCGGAGCTTCTACAATCCATGCAAAAAATGGTCGTGAAGCCGTTAACCTTTGCAGAGAAAATAAGAAAATCGACCTAATTTTAATGGACGTAAAAATGCCCGTAATGGACGGACTTGTGGCAACAAAACTAATCAAAGAATTTCGTCCTGAAACACCTATTATTGCTCAAACTGCATACGTAAGCGAAGACGATATAAAAAACATTAAAGAAAGCGGTTTTGATGATTTTATTGGAAAACCTATAAGACAAGATTATCTTTTTAACATTATTGTTAAATATCTTGAATGATTTTCCACAACAAAATTCAGTAAATAGTAGAGATTTTAGAAAACAATGTCAAAAAAATTTAACAAACGAATATACAATTCAAAGTCTTTTTTCAGAGATATTTCTTTCATGATGAAAAACATGAGAAATATTTCAGGTATCAAAAAAAACAAGGAAATAAGCAAAGCATTTTTTGAGAAAATTATGACAGTTGTTACTGCTGTTAACGGATGCGTTTATTGTAAATGGTTTCATGCAAAAAAAGCTGTTCAATCCGGCGTTAGCGCAAAAGAAGTGAAAGAACTTTTCAATCTTCAATTTAATGCCGATGCAAATGATTTTGAAATGCCCGGACTACTTTATGCTCAACATTATGCTGAAACAAACCGAAATCCCGATAAGGAAATGACGGAAAATCTATTCAATTTCTACGGAAAACCAACTGCCGATCATATTATACTAATTATCCGAATGATTTTCTTTGGAAATCTTTCCGGCAATACATTTGATGCGTTTCTGGCTCGTTTTAAAGGCCAAAAAGCCGAAAACAGCAACTTTTTCTTTGAATTTTTCGTTTTTATTGTTAGCGCACCGATATTGGTTCCAACAATGCCACTTGTAAAAAAACATAGATAATTCTAAAACAAATAGCATGAAAACTAAAAATTTTTTAATAGTATGTTTTTTTTCATATCAAATTTTTCAATAATAGCGCAACATTATTTTGGCTTAAAATTAAGCTGTGGAGTTTCTAAAATCCCAACATGTTCCGAAGAAATTATGAGACTTTTTTGTTACCATCAGGTAATTTCGAGTTATCATATAATAGTAATATATAAGAAATATTGCAAATTATAAACAACAATTCCGGTATTCAAAACAATCAACTTTTGGCATTAATTATATTTTTCTAAAAAAAACAAATGACTAAGACAATAAAATTTGAAAAAGGAAAAAAAGTTCAAGTTAACGAAGATTTATTAATTACTTTTATTTCACATTCTCATAAAAAAACAACAATAGGAGGACATCCTTCTCCGCTAATTGTTTATCTAAAATATGAATTAAAAGGAGTGGAACACGAAGAATCTTACTATTTAAAAACAAGTTACGAAAGCATAAAAACTACAAAATCTGAATGGGAATGGAACAAATATACTTTTAGTTTAATTGACTATCAATATGATGATTACATGCTAATTGAAGTTAAATTCTAAATTTTTCAACATGGAAAAAGACATTAAAAACATCAACAAAATCTTCCTTGAAGGTGATGAAAATATTGTTATTCAAGACATTGAAAACTCAACAATTACAATCAACAAAAATAATCCAGAAGAATTAAAAGCTTTTTTCGGAAGTTTCGGCGATAAAATAATGAACCTGGAAGATATTATTTCAGGTAACAAAAAAGAATTTGCACAATTAAAAGCAATTTTGATTGAACAATATTCAAAAATTAAAAAAGCTGTTATGGTTGTTGGCACCGGAGCTTTTAACCTGCCCAAAAATGTTTACAAAAGCAGTGTTCAAATCGGTAAATTATTGGCAGAAATGAACTTTGAACTTTTTGTTGGCGGTTGGGAAGGTGTTGATTATGTCGTGGCAGAAGAATTTAGCAAAATTATTAACAAAACTGACTTTAAACTATCAGATAAACTAACACAAATTGTTTATCGTGGCAAAGAACCTGTTTTCAAAGGCGGACAAATTACTTACGTTGAACAAGGTGTAATGGAATGGGTAGAGGGCTTAAAAACTGCAAAAGCTCTTATTCTAATCGGAGGACAAGGAGGAACTTACGAAACTTTTTTGTACGCAAAACAAGAAAAAGTTGCAGTTTTACCTATCGCTTTTCCAGGTGGCGATGCTGAGCGAATTTTTAACGAAATTTCAACAGATATCGACAATTACAAATACCTGAAAGACTGTAAAAACGATTTTCTAAAACTTGAAAATGAGAGTTTTATTGACGGATTAAAAAATATATTAAACAAAATTTTTCAATGATTAAATACTTTTTAAATATCATCACTTTTGCTTTTCTTTTTGTTGCATGCAATGAAATTCAAACAGAAACGAGTAAAGTAAACTTTGCTGAAAACCACACATTTCAAAATAAAAAAATAGAAAAATCCATTAAAAAACCGGATAAATTTACATGTAAAAATCTTTCTTATCAAGTTTTTCCTGCCGAAGACGAAGCATGGGCTAAAAAAATGATTGTCTTTAAAGATTATCAACCAATTGACACTATTTATTTCGATCAAGAAAAGGTTTATATGTTTTATAAAGAAGAAAACGCTGTTTTATTTGCCGATTTAGACTTTGATGGCAATTGCGACATTGTTATTCACGATGTTGCCAGTGCATCACACGGAACAATGAATCATTTTTTCTACCTTTTCAACGAAGACTCTCAGAAGTTTTTAGAAAATTATTCATTGCCAAAACTAAATGGCGGAGTATTTCCAAACTCTGAAAATCAAACCGTTGTTGTTTACTGCTCCTATCACGATTGCGAAGCCGTTTACAAATTTATTGACGGAATTTTTGTTTTAGTAGAAGGAGAATTTACAATGGAACCGTAAATACTATTCCAGCATTAATATTTTAATTCCATCAAAATCCATTAGACCAAGTTTGCCAGTTTTTAATGTTTCTTCTGCTGTTTTGACTTCTACTGTCACATTATTGTTGCTTATTTTATCAAAATTAAAAAACAAAATCGAATAATTGTTAAAAGCAGTAAAACTTTCATCAACAGCTATTTGTTCGACAGTAGAATATGCTCCAACAACACCTCTTGAAACACCAGAGCCGAATTGATATGTATAAACAAGTTCATAGTTGCCGTCATTATCCAAATCTGTAACAACAAAATCCAGATCATAACTGTAACTTCCTCCCAATGATGACACCTTTTCTCCGTTAATAGCATAGAATAATATCTCATCTCCCTCAACTCTATAAATTTGTGTTGACATTTTATCCCAGACTTCATCGGTTGTTAATTCTACAACTTTCAACTTTTTTGAGTCTTTGTAAAATTCATTTTTAATCAAATCTTCAGCTTTGTTCAACGACAATTTTTGATCGTCATTGGTATCTATTTGAGCACTTAAACTTCCTATTAAGGCAATCATAAAAACAAAAAATACACTTAAAATTTTCATAACGATATTTTTTAATGGGTTAATTTTTATCATTCAAATCTAAGCTTTTTATGATTACAATTATCTGATTTTTAATTATTTTAAGAATTTTAAGTGTTAATAAAACTAAACCAAACTAAACTCTTTTTCATCAAACTTTTTCCCATTAACAATTACAGCTATTTTATGCAGTCCTACATAAAATTTTCTTGTGGAAATTAACTGAAAACTACGTTTCCTTTCATATTTAACATATTCATCAGGTTTCATTTCTATTTCTGCAATTTTGTAAACTTTTGGTGTTAAATTTCCCTTGGCTTTTTGATAATAAACAACATATTCTAATCTTACTTTTTCCAATTTTTTACCCGAATTTTTTACTGAAAAACTAAATTCTAAATTTTCGCCAATTTTTACACTTTTTGAATTTAACTGAAAATCAATCAATTTTATATTTTCGGAATATTTATGACCAAAATAAGCTAAAGCTCGTTTATCTCCTTTTTTCAGCAATGTTCTTAGTGCATGTTTGAGCAATTTATTCATTTCTAGACTTTTGCCAATATTTTTGTCAGAAAAATCAAATACAATTTCAGGAAATTCTTTTGAAATATCATTCAAATTATTAGAAACACTCAACCTTACCCATTCCTCCTCGTCAAAAGCCAAAATTTCTAGCACTTTCATTACTTCCAATGGATTTTCAGATAAATATTTCACAGACATTGCCCAAGGTAATTTTGATCGACAGCCTTCGCTTGCTAATCTACGAACTCTATAATCCTCATTTTTAGCCCATTCAAACGTTTGTTTCATCATTTTTTCGGGATAATTTTTGTAAAAAGGACGAACAGCAAATTCACAACTCATTAATTTTGTGACTTGTTCAATTGCAATCATTGAATTTTCGAAATCGGCAACACCAAAATCTTCAATAAAATCTGGTAAAAAAAGATTTCCAAGAGCTTCTCCTTTTTCAAAAAAACCATCGAGTTTTTGTGCAATTTCAACAATTTGTTTGCTAGAATTCGCATAATTTTTATCCAAAAACTTACTCAGAACAAAAGCAATATGATGCGTACGTTGTTTTAGTTCTCTGTTTTCCCATTCTTTATCAAACACAAGTTTTTTAAACTTTGCTGGATCAAAATCTGAAACAACTTCTTGTATTACAACACCAATTCTGTCGATATATTCTGTATTTATTAAGTCTTTTAAATGAAATGCCATAATGTAGTTGAAAGTTTAAAGTTTTTAAAGTTGAAAGTTTTTAAAGTTGAAAGTTTATAGAGTTGAAAGCTTATCGAATTGGAAGTTTGTTGAAATGATGGTTCATAAAGATTAAAGTTTTTAAAGTTGAAATTATATTGGTTGCGAGAATATTAAAAACATGGTTATTCAATTCACACACTCACAAAAAAATTCAATGTAGTAAAAGCCAACGCTCACAAAGCCAAAACAAATACAAAATGAAGTGAGCTTCCACGCACACAAAGCCAAAACAAATACAAAATGAAGTGAGCGTCCACGCTCACAAATTACTCTTTTAATAAAATATTTTTAAATCGTGTTTTGCTAATGTAATGATCTTCAATAAGTTTTCCATTATAAACAATACTAAAAGTTCCAAATCCCGATGGAGCATTTTGAGCTTCTTTGGGCGTTTCTAATTTAATAATATTCAACTCAATATTTTGTTCTTTTGCAACTTGTTTCATATCTGTAACTGATTTTTCGTGCCATGGACATTGGTCAGCATAAATAAGATTCCAGCCCTGATATTTAGCTAAATTTTTCTCCCAGTTAATAAATACAGGCAAAGCCGAATTTTCATCTAAAACCCTGACTAACAATTCAAATCGTCCAATTTTTTCGACAATTTTAAAACTATTTTTCTCAAAAACTGAACTATCAGCAATCCAGGAACCTTTACTTGTCATCACACAAACGCCTGATTTTCCTTTACTAATTGCATCATCAACAACAGAATTTATAAGTTTTGAAGCAACATTTTTGTTTCTATCTTTTTTACCATGCACCATTATGCAATTGATAAACAAGTAGTTTTCAGCACTTACAGGTCGCCAGGCATGTTCGCTATCCGAAAATTCCAGAAACCCCAAATTTTTATCTTTTTCATCAACCGCCATTTTAATAGTTACTGAACTATTACAACTCTGCGTAAACCATTCTTTTTTAGCAGCATAACCGGAAGATTTCTGATTTTTAACACAATAAAAACCGTATTTTTCAAAATTATCAGACGTAACGTCAATTATTTTAAAACTCATAACAAAAATTTTAGTGCAATGCGAAAATACAAAATTCATTTTATTTATGACAAAATAGATTTTATATTCAGACAAATTTTTCTTTTTTTGCAAAAAACAATTTAAAAAAATACACACATGAAACGACCATGATTCTTATTGAAACACAATAAGATAATTAAAATGCTCATTTTAACATGCAAAATGTTTCTGTACATATAAAAATAAAAAATAAAAAAAATGAAATACGATATAGCGATAATAGGAAGTGGTCCGGGTGGATACGTAGCAGCAATCAGAGCCGCGCAACTAGGAATGAAAGTTGCAGTTATTGAACGGTCAGAAGTTGGTGGAATATGCCTTAACTGGGGCTGTATTCCTACAAAAGCTCTCTTAAAAAGTGCGTCAGTTATTAAAACCGCAAAAGAAGCTAAAAAATTTGGCGTAAATGCTGAAAACATTAGTCACGATTTTAATAAAATAATCAAACGCAGTCGCACTATTGCCGGACAAATGAGCAAAGGAGTAGATTTTCTTTTTCAAAAAAATGAAATTACACTAATCAAAGGCTATGGAAAATTAGTTGACAAAGAAACAATTTCAGTCGAAGGAAATGACGAAATAACAGAAGTAAAAGCAAGTCATATAATTCTTGCAACCGGCGCAAGATCACGTCAATTGCCAAGTTTAAAAATCGACGGACAAAAAATAATAGGCTACCGCGAAGCGCTTGCTTTGGAAAAACAACCTGAAAGTATGTTGGTTGTTGGTTCAGGAGCAATTGGTGTAGAATTAGCTTTTTTCTACGCAACACTTGGCACAAAAGTAACTGTAGTTGAACTTCTCGACAGAGTTGTGCCTTTAGAAGACGAAGATTCATCAGTTGAAATAGAAAGTTCATTAAAAAAATCAAGAATTAAAGTTCTAACCTCTTCATTAGTTGAAAGCGTTGATATTTCAGGTGAAAAATGTATTTCTACCATAAAATCAGGCGATAAAATTGAACAAATTGAATCGGAAATAGTACTTTCAGCAATCGGAATTTCTCCAAATACTGAAAATTTGGGACTTGCAGAACTAGGAATTGAAACTGACAGAGGTTTTGTAAAAGTTGACGAATTTTATCGTACAAACGTTAAAAATATTTATGCTATTGGCGATATAATTCCAACACCGGCACTTGCACATGTAGCTTCGGCAGAAGGAATAGCTTGCGTTGAAAAAATTGCCGGACACGATGTAAAACCAATAAATTACAATCAGATTCCAAGCGGAATTTTTACCGATCCGGAAGTTGGTTCGGTAGGAATGACAGAAAAACAAGCAACAGAAAAAGGTTACCAAGTAAAAGTTGGTAAATTCCCAATGTCTGCACTCGGAAAAGCAACAGCAATAGGCGAAAGAAATGGTTTTGTGAAACTAATTTTCAATCAGGAAGATGATAAATTATTAGGAGCTCACATAGTAGGTCACAGCGGAACGGATATGATTGCAGAACTTGTAGTAGCAATGAAAACTGGAGCAACAAGCAAAGATATTTTGCACTCAATACATCCACATCCAACAACCTCAGAAGGAATAATGGAAGCCGCAGCAGCAGCAAATAATGAAGCAATTCATATATAATTGATGTATTTTTCTTCCAAAAAATAATTGTAGCCGATAGAAAATATCGGCTATTTTTTTAAATTATCAGCCTACCCAGAAAAGAATCTTGAAACATAGATAAAACAAGAAAAACCGCAATATTTTCTAAAATTAATACTATTTTTTGGTTATTTATTTAAAAAATTAATTATTTTTGAAAGTGTTATTCTTTAATGGATAATTTTGATCTCTGTTTATTCTAAGTAGAGTTTCAGTATAATTTGTTTGAAATTTATTTTCAGATTTACAAAAAAAGACAATTAAAAAGATTTTATTTTGAAGAAAAAAAAAGAAAACAAACCACCATAAAAAAATAACCTTATTGGGGTAATACAACCTAAATCTTTTTACATATTTGCAATCAAATTGTAAATCAACAACTTAACTCGACTTAAAGTAATCTATATAATAGGAAATAACCACAAGTGGAGTTGGGGTAATACGAACGTTATCGTTTATAAAAAATCAAATTTTGAATTTATGATTAAAAGTCTAAAATATAAGGAAATAATTGAAGGATTAATAGATGAAATAAATGATGCAAAAAAAAATCAGAAAAAATACATAAAGCAGGAAATATCAAAACATCTGGCGATGAAGTTGAAAATTTAGTTAGGGAAAAAATCAGTTTATTTTTGCCTGAAAGATATATGGTTAAGCAAGGTCATATAGTAAATTCAGAAGGTAAAGTTAGCAATCAACTGGATATTATTATATTTGATAGATTAAATACCCCAAAGTTTTTTGAAACATCTAACGAAACAGTGTTTTATCCTATTGAATCAGTTTTAGCCATTGGAGAAATAAAAAAAACATTAAGAGAAAATGATTTAACAGAATTTAGAAAAAAAATAAAATATTTAAAAAAAGATATGAATAGAAAATTAATTCCAAATACAGTTTATGGTGGAAAAATTCAAAATAATTCTTCTTTTTCAGACATTGTTAATATGAGAACTGATAAAAAATATAAAAATCCTTTGTTTTCTTTTATTTTTGCAATAGACGTTGATAATTATGACAATTTAAATTTTGATGATGACTGTAACTATATGCCAAATGATGTTTATATACTCAACTACGGTTATTTATTATACGGAGATTTTGAAAATAATGTCATAAAAACAAAACTTGAAGATGAATTTCCAAACATGAATAATTGGTTGAAAATAGAAAAACCTGGAATGATATGTTTAGCAATGCTATTAAGTCAACTAATTAATCATCTAAATAATTGCCATATTGAACCTTTTAGTATTTCAAATTATATGTCTAATGTACATGATTTTGGAGTGAAAGGTTCTGAAATAAAAATTTTTACGATAAATAAAGATTAAAAAAACTATAACATTTGCCTGAGAAACAGCGGGTTTTAGGTGCAAATATTTACAGATGAATAAACTTTGAACAAAATATTATAAATGAACATTATTTGAAAAAAAATACATAATTGAAGGTTGGATGAGATAACTAAAAAACATATAACAGTTTTGCTAATGTTTTTTACAAATAAAAAAGCCTATCAAATCTGATAGGCATATACGATGCAAGGATGTTTTTAGATTATACTCTTCTAACATTTACTGCGTTCAAACCTTTTTTGCCTTCTTCAACATCAAATTCAACTTCATCATTTTCACTAATACTGTCTACTAATCCATTTTGATGTACAAATATATCTTTACTTCCATCTTCTGGTTTAATGAATCCAAAGCCTTTAGCTTCGTTAAAAAACTTAACTGTTCCTTTTGCCATAACTAATAATTTTTATTTAAAATTGTAAAATTGTAGTTTTATTACTACGGCGCAAAAATAAATATTATTCTTAACACTTGCAAATTTTTATTGATAGATTTTTTCCTATGACACTAAACAACACTCTTTTGCAGGTAACAAAGGAGTAATATTTTTCAAAAAAACAAGCAGAATACTCTCATTATTCCAGTAAATAAGAGTTCTATATCGGCTGAATTAATATTAAATCATGTACTTTATACTCTGCTTAATAATTCTCTTATTGCCTAAATAAAATAGAAAATAAGGTTTTAAGGACAAAAACGACTGTTCAAATAGAAATTTTATTTTCTAATTCTACTTTACGAAGTTAGATTTTGCTGATTTTCAATCTGTTTACCATAATTTCTGTCAATATCGTATTTTCGTTTTTGATGTC
>JAFGUD010000508.1 GCA_016938685.1 Bacteroidales bacterium
AATCTTTTTGAAAACAGTACATTAGCAGGATAAAAAAATAGTTGTAGCTAAATTGGAAATAAACACAATAGAGTTACACAGATGTTAGTGGCTACTGCAAGATAACCAAAACTTGAAAAGCCATCGCGGAAACCGAAAAGCGAATGAGTAGGATGTTATCAAAATTTTAATTTTTATGAAAAATCTTTTTACAATTTTGGCAGTCACAACATTTATTTTTGTAATTTCAAGTTGCAGTCCGACACGTTACGCAGCTTATAAAGTAGAGACATATCCTTCCGGAGCGCAAGTTTTCCATGATGATACCGATTTAGGGAAAAGTCCGACAAGTTTGTGGTCAAAAGGACGAGACGGTAAGGGTAATATTTCATTGTCTTTCGTTGCTAAAATGAATGGCTATCAGGACACTTGGTATACTGCAAAAATTTATGCGTCAGCAAAATCCCGGAAAAAAGCGTATTTAACACCAAATCTTGTTACAATAAAATTGGAGCCATGTTATTATGTCGCATACAAAATTATTACAGAACCGGCAGGTGCTCACATGTCAATAAAAAACGGCGAATACATTGGAATTACACCCGTTGCAGTTGAAACAGTATCTAATTGTTCCGGCAGTGAGATTGTTCGAGAATTTACAATTGAAAAGAATGGATACAAAACAATAAATAAGCGAATTTCTCTTAGCCCTAAATTTCGTTCGGTAGAAGATGCACTCAAAAGTCCGCAAACATTTTTTGTCCAACTCGAACCAAGCTCAAATACATCAAAGTCAGTAATAAAAATAACATCTGAGCCATCTGGAGCAGCCGTTTACGCTAATGAAAATTACTGGGGGCAAACTCCATTTGAAAAAGAGATAACATGGACAGAAACTGTTGACAGATTTGAAATTAGAGCTGAAAAATCAGGTTATGAAATGAATAACAGAATGATAACGCCTAAGGATAAAATAATTCACATCGTTTTACAACCAAAATAAAAAAACATTGATGCGCTAACAGTAAATTACGGAGTTTGCTTTTTTACAAAAAAATCAGTAGCTTTGTTTTATTCTGTAGTAGATTTAATTTTATTTAGCAATAATTTGGAGATATGACCAAAAGTGAACATATAGAATTTTGGACAAAACAAGTAAACGAAGATTTTGATTGTGCTCATGTGCTTTTTCAAGCTAATCACTATGCACAATCATTATTTTGGGCGCATTTGGCATTGGAAAAGTTATCGAAAGCACTGTGGATTAAAACAAATGAAGGCAATACACCGCCTTTTGTCCATAATTTATTGCGTCTGATTACTTTAACAAATGAACAATTTTCTGATGACCAATTACAGTTTTTCAACGAGATGAATATGTTTCAAATCAAAGGTCGCTACCCTGATTATGCAGAAAATCTTGAAGAAACTGTTACAAAGGAAATTTGCCAAGAATATTTAAACAAATCAAAGGAGATAATAAAATGCTTACAAGAGAAATTGCAATAAAACAAGCGACTAATTTTATTTTAGATTGTTTAAAATATGGTATTAATATTGAAAAAGCCATTCTTTTTGGTTCCGTTGCTAAAAATGAGCAAAGAGATTTTTCTGATATAGATATTGCATTAATATCGAATGATTTTACAAAAAATTTCATTATTAACAACCGTATGACATCAAAAATAAATATAAAATATCCTATGATTGAAGTTCATCATTTTAATTCAGATTATTTCAAATTAGGAGACCCATTTGTCAATGAAATTTCAACAACCGGATTTGAATTGAAGTGGGCTGACAAAGGAAACAATATCAGCCACTAACATGCAACACCCGACAATGCAGGGCGTTACAGCAGTTTTCAAGGTTTGTGCTTTTTGCATACGGCAGTGCAATCTTGCTACTTTTGTGCTGTAAATCCCTGCACTGCGGGTAGTTGCTGTCCGTTGGCGGTAATTTTAACAAGACAAAAACAGCACTATGGAATTTGATATTACACACTTAGACAAAAGATTGCTAATTCAATCAT
>JAFGUD010000509.1 GCA_016938685.1 Bacteroidales bacterium
AAAAATTAAATTTCTTAACGCCAAATGAATTTTTTGAAATAAATTTGTCTAACAATAAAGTTGCATTTATGACTTGAATTCAGCAAAGAATATATAACAGAAAAACATAACTTAGGGGTTCTGTATGAAAACATTATTTCTAATATTGCTAATGATGATGATGTTGGAATGATTAGAAGAGCAATTAAATCTTTTATAGATATTAATATTGAGTATTCTATAAAATATTTTAATTTATTTATGCCAGCATCTGATGTTGGAACACCAAGAAGAATTGTTGCCAATTTCAAAGAAAAGGAAAATGAAATTGAAAAAATTTTAACTTTAAATCCTGAATTAAGGTCTATTTTTATTGAACTTCTCAAATCTTGTTTAGAATATAGTTCAGATAAAAATAGTTGGAAAAATATTGCAAATGAATTTATAAACAAATACGATAAAAATGATTAATACCCATAACATATGTTAGCCGATAATTGCCGGCTTTTGTGCCAACTTGATACTTTGGTGCTTTCAACGAACCGAAGTGCTAAATTGATACGAAAGTGCTGTAAATCCGGCAACTACGGCTACCATTTTTCGTTATGCTTAACATAAATCAATAATAAATCGAAATGAAAAAATATTATTATCACGATGGGAAAGACCAACAGGGTCCTTTTACTTTTGACGAATTAAAAGAAAAAAAGCTAACAAAAGAGACTATGATTTGGTTTGAAGGTATTCAATCATGGCAAAAAGCATCTGAAATTGATGAATTAAAAGCTTTATTTATAGAAAAACCCCCACCATTAAAACCGCCAATTTTAGAAAATACACAAACCGATAAAGAATTAAAAAAACAAACCGTTGAAAAAAGTCCAAAGAAAAGAAAAAACAAAAAAGGATTAATAATAATCATTTCAGTTATAGCTGTAATCGCATTTTTAGCTATTGCATTTAATATATTTGATAGCGGTGGCGGTTACACTCCTGAAACGGAATATGAAATGGAACAAAATCATCCAGAATGGTATTTGAATGCAAGTGGCACATATAATGAAAATTTTTGGGGCACGAAAGTAACAATAAACGGGTATGTAGAAAATAAAGCTACATATACTGACTATAAAGATGTTCGTATAAAAATTACATTCTATACCAAAACAGAAACTGCTATTGAAAGTGAAGAATACATTATTTATGATTATTTTCCGGCAGGCTCTAAAAAAGAATTTAGTATGAAAATAAAATTCCCAGATGGTGCAAAAAAATGTGGTTGGGAAGCTATTGATGCAAGTATTTATTAATTTTAAAAACATAAAACAAATGAAAAGTAAATTTTTTATTGTAGGTTTATTATCAGCAATTATTATCATTGCCTCTTGCGAAGACCCTATTGATTATTCAGAAGATGTGAATAATCTTATTACAAGTGCAGGTCATTTCGATGAACCACCTCATTATGACCCAAGTCAAGTTGGTGACCCAACGATAACAACTGAAACTATAAATGGTGTTCAGTATCAAAAAACTGAAACAAAATATAAATACGCACAAAAATTTGAGAGTAAAACACAAGCTACTTTTTCAAGCAAAAAAAATCTAAAAAGTGACAATGACGTTTTTTTAGGTGCTATAATTCAAGGAAAATATTGGCGACAAGATGGTGATTTAATATCTATCGGAAGTTTTGACCGAAAAGATATGACAATTACAATTTCAGGAATTGATATTAATGGTAGCAATAGTATTACGGCATATCCGTCTAATGCAGGTATGACAGATGCTATTAACACATTGACAAATACAACTGAATTTTCTCCCAACACATCAAACTATACTTTCAAGAATGAAATTGCACATACAAAACAACAAATAGGTTTGAGTTTTGGAATTCACCCATCGTGGATGGAAAATTTAGGTTTTGACTTTGGGATAGAAAATACTTATGAAACAAATACTGTCTATGTTTATTTTAAACAAATATATTATACTGTATCGGCTGAATTACCAGCACAACCTTCTGATTTTTTCACCGATGATGTTGATTTAACCGCACTCAATAGTAAAATAACAAGTGATAATCCAGCAGGTTACATTTCATCAATTGATTATGGTCGTGTAGTTGTTGTTAAAATGACATCATCGTATAATAAAACAGATATGAAAGCTGCAATTGGCGCTGTTTTTCAAAGTTTAAATATTGGCGTAAGCGGTGAATATCAGAATATTATTGAAAATTCTACATTCGAAGCGAGAATATACGGCGGTAACGCTACGAACGTAATTACAGACCTTGAAGAAACAATTAATTTAATAAATTCAGGAATGGAAATTACTAATTTACAAAGTGCTGTCCCTATTGAATATCATGTGCATTATTTAGATGGTGGTTCATTTAACACTGGTAGCGAAATTGAATATACAGAAACAGATTATGCCGTTACAAGTGCTTCAACAATGGCGATAACAAAAGTTACATTTACTCAATTACCAAATATGCAAGCAGGATATTGGGACGATTGGACTGATTATCCAGATGTATATTTAGGTATAACAAAATGGAACGGAACACAATGGCAAAGTGTGCATTCATACAACGATGATTATTACGAAGAAGTAACTTCTACGATGCTTGATAATGAAGAAATTTCATGGAATACAAATTTTGAAATCTCTGATTTTGATATGATATACGCTTTGGACGCATGGGACTACGACTCGTCAGGCGATGACGATTGGATGGGCGATGTTCAATTTACGGTAAATAATGATATAATAAATTCAGGTGATTATCCTATTTCAAAAGTTTTATACAATAGTGAAACTGGTGTTAGGGTAAAAATTGAAATTGAATGGCGAGAAAAATAATAAGCATAACATTGGCTTGCAGTAATTTTGGGCATTGTGCGTAATAGAAACTAAGTAGCTCGTATAAACATAAGTGCAAACTTGAAACATTGTGCCTCGTATTCCCAAAACTACTGCAAGCCATTTCCGTTAGAGCTTACTGGGTTTAGGGGAATATTAAAATAAATTCGTTCTAAAAAACTTGAAAAATGAGATTAGTGAACCGAAAAAGATT
>JAFGUD010000510.1 GCA_016938685.1 Bacteroidales bacterium
CAGGGTTTTGACTTTTATTGAGAAATATATTTAAAATAAGGCTATTATGCTGAAATTGTTTTTCAAATGCATAATTCGGGTTTAAAAAGCAATTTTACTTTACCAAACTGACTATTTTCAATGTCTGAACAGCCTCAGCAACATCGTGTACTCTTAGAATTTTAGCTCCTTTCTGCAAAGCTATTGTATTCAAAACTATTGTACCAGGCAATGATTCTTCGGCAGTAATTTCAAGTGACTTATAAATCATCGATTTTCTTGAAACTCCTACCAAAAGCGGATAATCAACAATTTCAAACTCTTCCAATCGACGCATAAGTTCATAATTATGTTCGATAGTTTTCCCAAATCCAAATCCGGGATCAATTATTATATCGTTAATTCCTAGCAAAGTAGCTTTGTTAATTCTTTCGGAAAAAAATTTAATGATATCTAAAACAACGTCATCGTATTGGGGATTTTGTTGCATTGTTTTTGGAGTTCCCTGCATGTGCATCATAATATAAGGAATCTGCAAATTTCTAATAGTTTCAAGCATTTTTTCGTCCCCAAAACCGGCAAAAATATCATTGATAATATCTACCTTGAAATTTTCAACAACAAATTTAGCTACATTGGCTCTAAATGTATCTACAGAAATACAAGCATCAGGAAAATGTTTCCGAATCAATGTCAATGCTTTTGAAAGCCTGTCAATTTCTTCTGTCTCTGAAACATCATTTGCATTTGGACGCGAAGAACATGCTCCAACATCAATAATATCTGCCCCTTCTGACAATATTTTTTTGGCTCTATTTAATATTTGGTCAACTTCTGTGTTTTTTCCACCATCAAAAAAAGAATCGGGCGTAATATTTAAAATGCCCATTATTTTGGGTTTCGCTAGACTTAATAAGTTCCCGTTACAGTTTATCATTTTGTTTAAATAGCAGAGTTAAAACTTCATTGTTTTGAACAAATTTTTTACAAGCTCATTATTTGACGCTAATAAATTAAAAAACTTAAAGCGATTTATCTTCATCACAACACTATTAATCGAAGCTCGAAGTTCTTTTGCGCTATTAGGAGCATTTAAACCTCTAATTATAATGCTGTTTTTATTAAAAACTATTTCTTTATTTTTCTCTTTGCAAGTAAGTTGTCCTTTTACCAAAATTATAATATTTTCATCACCATTTTTGAAGAATGAAATATCGTTGTCCTTATTTACTCTTTGCTGTGTTACAATATCTGCAAGTCGCACAAGCGATTTTTCAGGAACTGAATAAAAAATATAAACCCTTCGTAAATGTCTTATTTTTTCAGGAATAAGATCCAGCGAATTTATCATTCTTTTAAACACAAACTGTTTTCCTTGTGATAATTTTTGAATAACGTCACCTAATTCAGTTATTCCTTTTTCGTGTAAAATTTTTATTGTTGTAGTGTAAATTAACTCCGAAGGATGCAAAAGACTTGTCCAAAAAACTTCTGCCAGATTTGATATTTCATAGTTACGTTTGATTATTTGAATGCTTTCTTTTGTCCAAAACTCAGGCTCATCAACATCATAAAATTCTTTTGTAGAACTTTGCAGAGCCTCAAGTGTTATCAATTTTCCAATCAACTCAATGGCTTTTGCTTGAGACCATATATCAACTTTTGCACTTTCGGCTAAAACAATATCGACTAATCTTTGCTCAAAATTTAGCTGTTTTACAAAAAAGAATGGCTTCAATCTTTTTATTTTCTGTCCCAAAGTGATTGGCTCAAACAAAGGAATTATTAATTTCTTTATTTCAGGTTCTATAAAATTATCAATCAATTCTATCGCAAAAATTGTATTTTCTCCGATAATATTGGTTTTTATAAGATCAACTATTTCAGGAGACTGAGTAAAAGTAAGCAAAATAAACAATTGTTCTAAACTGTTTAATCTTTCAAGATCAAGTGCTTGAATAAGTTTCAAAGTGTTTTTTCCTTTTACAAGATCTTTTATGCTAACCAAAAACCACAAATTGTTTTCAACTACCGATTTAATTTTATCCCTAATTATAAAAATGTTTTTATCACTAGCTCTAAAACCAGAATAATAAAGAGATTGAATCACATCATTCTGTATTTCTCTGTCGGGATATTCAAGATAAGAAACCAAAATATTTTGAGCTTTTGGTGTACTTATTTTTGCAAAGATCTGTACAATTTTAGTTAAAATTTTAGGGTCATTTTGCTTTTTAAAGTAATCATTCAAATCCGAAAGCAAAGGCTCTCCTATTTCAACCAAAATATTGATCAGAATATTATTATATTCTGTATTGCTCAATAAATCAATAAGTTTCACCCAAAGGGCACGACTTGCTCTTCGTCCTGCTATTTTGATTGCCGCTAGTTTTACGGTTTTATCTTTAGAATTTAAAAGATGTAATATTACAGATTGTTCATCATCAAATTTATTTTTATATAAATATTTTGTCGCAGTTATATTTTCTTTTACATTTTCCGAGAAAGCAAGTCTTTTTATTTCGTTAATTGTAACTTCCTTAATTTCAGAATAGTCTAATTTAAAAAGAGCTTGAAGAATTAGTTTTCTAAGATCTCTTTCTTTAAAACCAATATTATTACCGACTTTTTCGATTACAGAAACTAATTTTTCACTATATGTGCTATCAATATTAGATAACACCGATTTTCTAATAATATTATCATCAACTTTAAGCAAAAAACCGGCATAAGCTTCCAAACTTCGTGGATTTGTTTCAGAAAGCACAACTGTACTAAATTTTGCGGTTTCAATATCTTCACTTAATATAAATTTCTGCAAAATATCTGAAGCAAAAACCTCTTTTTCTACATATTCAAATTGAAATAATTTTTTTTCTGCCAGTATTTCTCTAATTCTAATCTTATATCGTCGAAACAAACTAAATGCTATAATTATAGCTGTAATTAAAACAGGAAGAGCATAAAGAGGATAAAAATTAGCATTAAAATCTGACCCGCTTGTTTGAAGAGCAATATTTACAACTATCAAAAACAAACCGGCCAAAGCTATTGCTCCTTGCTGAACAATACCAACTCTTGTTTGAATAAATAACTTTTTATTTTCAGGTAATGTTTGATAAAGAACATTAAAAGCCGGATCTTCAACACCACGACGAATAATTCTTTCAAGCATTTTATTCGCCGTAATAAATGCAAGAAAAAGAAAAGTAGCAGAACCAAAAGCTTGCGCACTAATAAATGCAAATAAAAATAAAGTTGTAATTACAACGGAAAGGATAACTAAACCTAGCCTCATGCCTCCTTTTGTCAATATTCGACCTGAAAAAACAGAAATAAATAATTCGCCAATTTTAAGAGCTGCAAAAACAATAGAAATAAATTTTGCAACTGCTTCGGGACTATTAAATAAATCGCCGTTGGATTTTATTGTTATCAAAAAACCATAATCTGCAATATAAATAATAACAGCTGAAAATAGTGCTCCCAGAAAAATAAAAAGAACAAACTTATTTTTTAATAATCCACCAAATAACTTATTTTTTATCTTTTTCTGGTTTTCATTGTCTTCAATTTTCTTTTCTGGAAATTTCTTATAAATATAAAAAAGCAAATAAATTGCAAAAAAAAGCCCGGCAGAACCTATTAATATCAAATCGTATTGTTCAGAGATAAATCTTACGATAAATGAAATTACCAAATAACCCAAAATAGCGGCTAAAACTCCTCCAAGATTAATTATTCCGTAAAAATTTTTAACCTGCATGAGATTAAACAAGCGCAATGCAAGACCTCCGGTAATTGTTGCAACCAAAGCAATAAAAGGCCAAGCCCATATAAAAACAAAAAAGGTAAGATATCTTATTAGTCTAACCTGAGTTGCGCCATCAAAATCAAAAGAATTATTTTTAATTAAAAATAAAAAAAAACGGGAAAGCAAAGCTGTTGTAGCCATCAGAACTACTGCAGAAATAAATAATGTTTTGCTGTGCTGACGACGTTGAATGTATGAGTAAAACGAGATAGCTAAAACACCTACAACACCTGAAATAATGTACGCATAGGGCAATTCCTGATGTCCAAAATTTTCGAGAAATTTAGAATTTGCAGGGACAAAATAAAAGGCAATAAAAAAACCAAGTGCAAAAGAATAAAAAAACAGCAATTTTATTTTAACATAATCCTCATCTTTGAGGTTAAATCTGTCCTTTATATGTTCCTGTATCTTTGACACTAAGCACGTCCGTTATTATCTTCATTTTTTGCAAGTTCCGCAACTTTCTTTCTTCTAAAACGATAAATCTTCACCAATATATAAAGAGACACTACTAAATTAAGAACAGCTAAAACAGAAAAAAACAAATCTTGATTTATTTCAAAACCTAATATACTTTGTGTTGCCTTAGCTAAATTTATTGTTCCAATTAATAATGTTATCCAAACAACAAACGTCATTATTCCATTTGAAACATGGCTGTTTAGTCGTTTACCCATAACTATTGGATTGTTAATAATAATTAGCATAAAAATACTAATAAAGGGCAAAATTAGTCCATTAAATGCTTGTGCAACAATAATTGCCGGAACCGGTTTAACTTGTAAAAATCCGAATATCATTCCGGTAAGCAAAATTCCTCCGGTTACTAATTTAAAATAAAGAGAATTTGAAGTCCATTTTTCGGGTCTTTTATTAAAGACATTTCTTGCAGTAATTGCAGAAGCCAGTGGAGCAGTAATTGCTGAAGTCAAGCCTGCTGCAAACATCCCAAAACCAAATATATAAACAGCATAATCGTTAATATAGGAATTAAGATATAAGCCGTCTTTCATCAAGTCAAAATTAAAATCAATGTTTTGAATTGCCTCTGCTGACCAACCTTCGGTTATTGAGCTACCTACAGTCATAATCGACATAGAAATAATCCCACCTAATATGATTGCTACACTTAAACCAATACGTGCATCTTTTATAGTTTGAGTTTTATCTACAATACCAGAACCCAAAAATAAGTCGTAAGGAACTACTGTTGTACCAATAATTCCAAGTATTAACATTCCTGCACCAGGAACATCTGGAATTTTAGGAATAAAACTTCCTTTTAATATTTCAGAAACATCAGGCTTAGCAAAAAAAGCGGTGATAAGAAATGCAAACCCCATTAAATAGACAAAAGAGCCTAAAACCTGAGCTATTGAACGAATTGATTTTAGCCGGAATGCTATAAATGCAAAAGCACCAATTATTAGAACAAAGTATCTTGGAGGAACTTTTTTGAAGACAAATTTTAATCCTTCGACAGACCCTAAAATATTCCCTGTTTCATAGGCAGCACTACCTAGCACGATAGCTATCATTATTACTGTTAAAACAAGGTATTTTGAAGAACGGCCGTCAAAATGCTTGGCTATTGCTTCGCCAAGGTTCATCCCTGAAAATATTGCTATTCTTGCACTTGCCTCCTGCAAAAACAAACAAGCAATAATGGAAAAAACCATTGTCCACATTAGGTCGTAATGAAAATAAACTCCTGCTTTAGTTGCTGTGGTAACTGTTCCCGGACCAATAAAGGCTGCTGAAATAACAGACCAAAACAGAATATTCAGTATTCTTTGTTTAATATGTCCTTTTTTTGTGCTCAAAAATTCAAACTTTCAAAAATTGATAACTTCTTTCTCATTTGTTCAACCAAAACATCTGGTTCAAATATTTTTTCAGAAGAAACAAGAATTTTTTCCAATTCTTCAATCGCCTGAAAATCGTCTACAAAATCACCTGTTAATATTTTTATGGGATGATTTCTACGCTTGTAAAAAAAAGCCCATTGTTTTTCTTCTTCGTTAAACTCAAAATCGGTATTGTGATTTTGCTTCCAGATAGGGAGAACATTCAAATCATATCCTCGAGGGAACTCTCCTGAAAATACTTCCAAATGATTTATTCTTTGCAAACAATAAAAATCAACAAGGTAAACTTCGCCAATTGTAACAACATTATTGTATGCGTGATCAATATACACGCTACCATTCTCTGCTTTCATCAATTGACCTTCGGTGTAAAATTTGCCTATAAATTTTGCTCCATTAAGATAAAAACCCAATCTTTGACCTTGTCTTAATGTTCCGTAAACAAATATTTTTATCACAGGCAATTTTAAGAGTGCTTCCTTATTCTTCATCTAATAAAACATGTTTTAACTTTAATATCAAATTCCTTACCAAAAGCAAAAGTAAAATAAAAAATACGCAATTCCAAGAGAACAAAATTTATATTAAACAATTTTTTTTAAAGAAAAATAATACTTTTATCAATCTGAATTGCTTAAAACAACAACCAGACAATGTAAACAAAAGTTTACATGCTTTTTTTAAAAATTATCTTATTTTATGTAACTTATTTCACAAAATGAAAATTCTTATTATTCCGGATAAATTCAAATTCTCTTTTTCTTCTTTAGAAATTGCTGATTTGATAAAAAAAAACATTGAAAGGACTATTTCTGCAGATATAGAAACGATACCAATTTCTGATGGAGGCGAAGGATTTCTTGATGCAATTAACTTCAGGAATAATTATTCGATCATTAAAACAAATGTACTAAATCAACTTTTCACACCTATTGAATCTCATTTTTTAATCAAAAATCAAACAGCATATATTGAATACGCAAAAACCGGAGGGCTACAACTAATCACAGAATCAAACCATAATCCGATGTTTACATCAAGTTTTGGGTTAGGACAACAAATATTAAAAGCAATAGATATTGGAGCTAAAAAAATCATTATCGGCCTTGGTGGAAGTTCCACAAATGATGGAGGAATAGGAATGGCAGCCGCTTTAGGCTATGTTTTCACAGACATTCACGGGAAACAACTTAATCCAACAGGCTCTAATCTGATAAATATACATAATATTACAAAAAGCGAATTGTATTACAAATTGCGAGACATAGAATTCTTCGCGGCTACTGACGTATCAAATCCATTATTAGGGATAAATGGAGCAGCCAAAACATACGCAGCTCAAAAAGGAGCAAACGAATTTGAAATTAATGAACTCGAAAAAGGAATGATTAATTATGTAAATATTATCAAAAAAACACTTAAAACAACTTTAAACAAAATAAAAGGAGAAGGTGCTGCAGGTGGTATCGGCGCCGGCATAACAGCTTTTCTGAACGGTAAGATAATTTCCGGAAGCCAATTTATTATTGATTTTTTAAAACTTGAACAAAAAATAAAAACCGCAGATGTTATTATTTCGGGAGAAGGAAAATTAGATAATCAAACTTTTCAAGGAAAGACCGTTGGTCAAATCTACAATTTAACAAAAAAGCATAACAAAAAGCTTATAATTATTGCCGGCTTTACAGAAATCAACACAAAGCCTCCAAACACGAATATTATTACTTTGTTTGACAAACAAACAAATATTGAAGAAGCAAAAAAAATGACGTCAAAACGTATTAATGAAAAATTAAAAATTGATTATTTTACCGGTAATTGAATCTTCCAAATACCTCTGGCATAAGTTGAAATATATAACTCGTTTGTAACATCATTAATATCGAAATCGGTTACTGCAATTGCTGGCAAGTTTTTTCCAAATTTTTTCCATTTATTGTTTTCTAAATAAAAAACGCCATAATCGTTTCCAATTAACAATAAATCAAGATTATCATTATAATAAACAGCATAAACAGGCACATTTGGCAAATCAAAAGTTAAATCGATCCATGAACTTCCTTCGTTTTCAGACTTCCATATTTTTTTATTTTTTTCAAAACCACCAAAAGTTATCCAAAGTTGTTCGTTTTTTTTGTCTAAATGAATATCAGAAATAAAAAGCCTTTTATTTGTTCTTTCATCAAGTAATTCATATTGTGTAACTTTCCCATTTTTCACTTTTACTTGTTGTAAATTAAAATATTTCCCATCCCATAGGTCAAAACCTGAAAAATATAAAATTTCGTCATTTCCGGAAGAAATTTCCATTGCTGTGATTATTCCCCAGCAATATCCAAGTGCGTTATCAGACGATTGAAAAGTTTTACCGAAATCTGTTGATTTTACAACAGCAAACATATTCTTGGATTTTGAAAAAGTAGAGCTATAATACAAGCTATCATAAGTTAGATGATGAAGAGGTTTTACTCCAAACAAAGAATTTTTCACTTTTGTACTTTTCCATGTTTTTCCATTTGTTCCCGATTTTAAATCTTTGTTTACATAAGCCAACATGTTTTCTCCTTTTTTATCTGTATATACAGCAGAACCATCTCCTCCCAGTATATGCGACCATTTCCCTTGTCTATTCATCAAGAAAGAGCCATTATCATGTGCGCCTGTTAGAATAACACATGAATCTTCATCACTTACAGAAACAGTATAACAATCGTACAAACTTTCGGTGCTAATTAAAGTCCATTTGACACCTAAATTTTCGGTATAAAACAAACCACCGTCATTTGCCAAATATAACTTTGAATAATCATTTTTTTCAGGAAAAAAAACATCTCTCACATCAAGATGGGTGCTTCCTTTTACATTTAAAAAAGTATTTCCTCCGTCTTTTGAATATTTCAAATACAATCCTCCACAAAAAACAATTGAATCATTAAAAGCCTTAATAAATGTTACGTATTTTTTAAATGATAAATTCTGACGTTTTATTTCAAATGACTCACCAAGATTACTTGTTATTAATATAAAATCTTCTTTTTCATTTTCGTTATATACAGCAACCCAAAGTTTATTTTCACTCCGTGAGATTTTCACCAAACTATTTTGTTGCAAAAAATCGGGCAATTTGTTTTCCCATTTATTTTGTCTTTCATTAGAAAAATACAAACAATTTTTTCCTGAAACAACAAGAGAACCATTATCCATTGAAAATATTTGAAGAAATTCTTCATTAGTTTTTGGCTTAAATTTCATTAATTGCCAAGAATTTCCGGTGTCAGAAGAATAATAAATCCTATCTGTTGCCAAAGCATAAATTTTTTGGGGGTTGAAAACATCAAAAACAATGTCTTTTATTTCAATTAACATTTCAGCAAGAATTGGCAATGATTTTTTTTGCCAAGTATATCCACCATCATTAGAGGAAAAAAGACCATAACTATAGCCCATATTTTTTTTTACTCCATTAGCATAAAAACCAAAAACAGCAAAAACATTTAAACTATCATTTGGATTAATTACAATACGAGAAACACCTCCCGGAATATTTTCAGAAGTACAAAAAACAGTATCTTTTGACTTGTCATAAATCCAAAAACCACCTGAATTTGCGCCAAAATATATTTTTTCAACTGAAGAATTGCTTTCACAGAAGTCAACTCTTCCTACATTATTGTAATTTAATAAATTATTTGAATAAGGACCAACCGATAGCCAAAACAAGTCATTGTATTGTGATTCTGCAACATAGCTTATAAGCATAAAAACCAATAGAATTATTTTTTTTTTCATTTTGGAAAAATTTTAATATTTTTGACTTGATATTCTAATATCCATCTTGAATATAATATTAAACAAAAAAATCAAGATGAACATAAAAAAACGACTTTTTACTATACAAATCATAAGTTTGCTGATTTTCGCAATATTAGTTGTATAGTTTCGGTATAAAAATAACAAATAATTCAATATTCCAATATGGCTGAAAATAGATTTAGAATAAACATTGGATTTAGACTTTTAAGTTTGGTCGCAATTATCAGCTTAAGTATCATCATCAGTAATATCTTGATATACAATTCTTTTCTTGGTGAATTTAAAATTCAAAGGAAAATTTTTTCAATCTATCACCCTTCTTCAATTCAATTGAACAAACTAGACCAGTTAAATATAAATAGTTTATCACTTTTAAAAAGCTGGGTTTTTATTGACAAAGACACAGGAACAATTCAGAAAAAAGAACTAATTTATTTACATGAAGTAGAACGACCTAATATTAAACAAGAACTTAATAAATACTTACAAGGCTGGAGCATAGAAGAACAAAACATGTATTATGATCTTCTAATATCATTTGATAGTCTTATAACTAAAGAGTCGCAGATAATGGATAGACTATCATTTTTTGAAGACTATTTAGACGCTCAAACAATGTTTGAAATTTACCCTCTAATTTCGGAAAACGGAGATTTGATGAGAAATTCAAAAAGAATTTCAAACGATATTGCGGAGTTGAACGAAATATTTGAAAAAAGAACACAAAAAACGCAAGAAACCAGTGAAAATAGATTTATTAAAATAAAAGTTACCTTAACTTGGCTTACAATTATTATTGTTCTCACTCTTATTTTTTTAGCGGTATTTGTAATGCGGAATATTCTTTATATCACAACGACTCTTAATGTTGTAGTTAGAAAAGCTAGTCAGGGATTGTTACCCGACGTTCCAAAATCGAACAGAAAAGATGAAATTGGCGATCTTAACAAAAACCTTACAAGCATGATTAGCCATCTGAAAGGAATTTCTTCTTTTGCTAATGACATCGGGAAAAATAAATTTGATACTCCTTTTAAACCTGCAAGTGACGGCGACGTTTTAGGTAATGCCCTTTTACAAATGCGCGACAACTTAGTTAGAGCTCAAAAAGATGCTGATTTAAGGCAAATTGAAAACACACAAAGAAACTGGGCTTCGCAAGGTATTGCGGTATTCAATGAGGTAATACGAGACACAAGTAATAATCTGGAAGAACTTACAGATGCTGTTATTGAAAAATTAGTTAATTATACCGAATCCAATATTGGTGGACTTTTTATTGTTAACGAAGATGAATATGATGAAAAATATCTTGAACTAAAATCTTTCTATGCATACGATAGACATAAATATATCCAACAAATAGTAAAACCCGGAGAGACTTTGGTCGGACAATGTTATGTTGAAAATGACACAATTTATGTTTCAGAAGTACCAGAAGACTATATTGCTATTACATCGGGACTAGGTTCTGACAAACCAAGAAGCATTCTTATTGTTCCTCTTCAATTTAACGAAATAACATACGGTGTAGTTGAATTAGCAGCTTTTACACAATTTGAAGAATACAAAAAAGATTTCGTTGAAAAAATCAGTGAAACTATTGCATCTGCTATTTCTACTGCAAAAATCAACGCCAGAACATCTAAACTTCTTGAAGAATCAAATGAAAAATCAAAACGTCTAGAACAACAAGAAGTAGAAGCAAGAGAAAATATTTCGAGAGTAGAGGCAAATTTAAAGGATCTGCAAAACAAATATAAAATCAGTTTAGAAAGTAATGAATTGCTTTCTGACGAAAAAGATGAAGTTTTAAAACAACTAGATAATTTCAAAAAAGAAACTAAAATTAAAATTGAGGAAGAAAAAGAAAGATTCACTATCTTGCAAAGTGCAATCAATCAAACAATTCCTTATTATGAAATGAATGCGAACGGAGATATCCTTTATGCAAATCCGCTTTACATACAACTTCTGAACTTACCCGAAGATGAAGTATTCGATCACAGACATATCAGTTTTATTAGTCGTGATTACATTAACACCGGAAATTACAAACAAATTTGGGATGATTTAAAAGAACTCAAGATTGTCAACACTTCTATTCAATATATGATTGATGGCAAAAGCAAATTCATTACAGAAAACATTATTCCAATATCTAACAAAAAGGACAAATTAGAAAAAATAATAGTTTTCTGTTCAATTTAATTTTTTTGAAAAAAATCAAATCCTATGAAAGTATGTTTTTTCTGTGCTTCAAGCGAAGCATTAGAACCCAAATTTTATTCTATTGCTAAAACCTTTGGCGAAAGTATTGTTGAAAAAAACTGGGAGCTTGTAACCGGCGGTTCAAACGTTGGTCTAATGAAAACTCTTGCACAAACCGTAAAATCATCTGGAGGTAGAAGTATTGGAATTATTCCTAAAATGTTTGATGATAAAAACCTGACTTGTTTAGATAATACAGAAATAATATTTACCAAAGACATGCAAGAACGCAAAAAGATGCTTTTTGATGTTTCTGATGCTTTTGTAATTTTACCTGGAGGTTTTGGCACATTAGATGAAATGCTTGAAATTATAACATTGAAACAACTTGGACAATATAAAAAAGCTATTGTAATTTACAATCAAGACGGATTTTATGATAATATGCTAAAACAATTTAATGTGATTTTTGAAAGCAATTTTGCAAAACCTCAAAATAAAAATGTTTATGTAGTCACACAAAACGTAGAAGAAACTTTAAACTATATTGAAAATTATCAAGAAGTAGAAATTGATTCTTATTGGTTTGACGTCACAAAAGACGCTTTTGAAGAATAAAAAAAAACCGACTTTATGTCGGTTTTATATTTTTAACCCTGATTATTAGACCTGAATAAAATTCATAAATTATATGGGTTAATATGACTTAGCAAATAATACTCGTCGCATTGAAGGCTTTCCTGAAAAAACACATTTCCCTTCTTCTTCAGGTGCATCTGTAGGAATAACTCTAATTGTAGCTCTTGTTTCTTCCTGTATTCTTTCTTCGGTTTCTTTTGTTCCGTCCCAATGTGCAAGTACAAAACCGCCTTTGTTTTCAATTACATCTTTAAATTCGTCCCAAGTTTCTACTTTTCTTGTGTTTTCTTCCCTGAATTTCAAAGCTTTATCAAAAATATTTTGTTGAATATCATCTAATAATTTAGCTATATCTTCAACTATATTATCCTGAGAATATATTTTCTTTTCCAAAGTGTCTCTACGCACAACTTCAACGGAATTATTCTCAATATCACGCTGACCAATTGCCAATCTTACAGGAACACCTTTAAGTTCGTATTCAGCAAATTTCCATCCAGGAGATTGTTTAGAATCTTCGTCAAATTTAACAACCAAACCTTTTGCCTGCAATCCTTCTATTATTGGGTTTACTTTTTCTTTAATAATTTCAAGCTGTTCAGGTTTACGGAAAATCGGAACAATAACTACGTGAATTGGAGCAAGTTTTGGAGGAAGAACAAGTCCTTTATCGTCGGAATGAGACATAACTAATGCTCCCATCAAACGAGTAGAAACACCCCAAGATGTAGCCCAAACATATTCCTGTCTGCCATTTCTATCAAGATATTTAACATCAAATGCTTTTGCAAAATTTTGACCCAAAAAGTGAGAAGTTCCGGCTTGAAGTGCTTTTCCATCTTGCATCAATGCCTCGATAGCATAAGTTTCATCAGCTCCGGCAAATCTTTCTCCCTCTGATTTTACTCCGGTATGAACAGGAATTGCCAAAAAGTTTTCTGCGAAATTCTTATATATATCTAACATAAGTTCTGCTTCTTGTATTGCATCTTCTTTTGTTTCATGAGCAGTATGCCCCTCTTGCCACAAAAACTCTGCAGTACGAAGAAATAAACGGGTTCGCATTTCCCATCTTACAACATTTGCCCATTGATTAATAAGCAATGGTAAGTCGCGGTATGATTGAATCCAATTTTTGTATGTGTTCCAAATAATAGTTTCAGAAGTTGGTCTAACAATCAACTCTTCTTCTAATTTTGCTTCCGGATCTACCATTAAACCACTGCCATCGGGTTTTGCTTTTAATCTGTAATGTGTAACAACTGCAGCTTCTTTTGCAAATCCTTCTACGTGTTTTGCTTCTTTTTCAAAAAACGATTTTGGGATAAAAAGAGGAAAATAAGCATTTTGATGACCAGTTGCTTTAAATTGTTTGTCTAGTTCATCTCTCATTTTTTCCCAAATGCTAAATCCGTATGGTTTAATTACCATACAACCTCTAACTGCTGATGTTTCAGCTAATCCGGCTTTTACCACTAATTCATTGTACCATTTTGAATAATCTTCTAATCTTGTTGTTAGATTTGCCATAACTAATTGATTGTGATTTAGTATAATATTGTGTATTGTTTCCAAAAACTTTGCAAAAGTAGTTTATAAAATTTAAAATAGAAAAAAGCAACTGTAAATATAGCCTATCAAAATAAAATATATTAAATAAAAAACTGATTTAAAGCAGATTACCCATTCCACTCAAATGCAAGAATAGTCACATCATCTAACTGACGGTGAGTTCCTTTCCATTCAAAAAAATATTTTAGCATCACATTTTTTTGTTCATCAAAGCTTTTGGGAGCTACTTCTTGAAGAATTTCAACAAAACGACGTTTAGTCAATTTTCTTCTTTTTTCTCCTCCTATTTGATCAAAAAAACCATCGCTGGAAAGATATATTTTATCTCCTTTTTGTAATGTTATTTCATTATTCACAAATGGAATTTCTTTGTAAAAATATCCTACCGGATTTTTTACTGCGTCATACTGTATAACCTCATTATTTCTGTATAAAAACAATGGAATATTAGCACCGGAATATTGCAAATTATTTGTTTTGGTATCTATTGCACACAAAGCCAAATCAAGACCATGTAAATCTTTTGTACTAAAAAAAGTAAAAGTAGCTTTTACTCTTTCTCTAAGTGCGTCCAAAACTTTATTAGCAGAATTAACTTCGTCTCTGTGAATAATATCATGCAACAATGAAATTGACAAAACAGAAAGTAAAGCCCCGGGAATACCGTGTCCGGTACAATCTCCAACGGCAAAAATCATGTACTCATTTAGCTGATTAACGTAATAAAAATCACCACTAACTTTTGATAAAGGCATAAAAATCAGGAAATAATTTTTCAAGGTAGTTTGCAAAAGATCATTGCTTGGGAATAATTTTGACTGGATAATTTTTGCATACTCTATACTTTCATCAAGATTTTGGTTTACTTCCTGCAAGTCCATCTGACTAATCATTAGCTCATTATGGGCTTCTTTTAATTGCACATTAAATTTCTCAATCTTTTTAATGTGTTTTTCGTTTTCCTGAATTAAATTATTGTAGTCTGTTCTTGTTTTTTCGGCTACAAATTCAAAAATAAAAGACAAAATCCAAACAAAAAAATACCCTGTAAAAAATCTTGTTAAAAAATATGGTGTGAACCTAACACGAACTTCAAAAAGCTGATATCTTATAATGACAATTGTTGAAATGATAAGTAGAAAAGTTAAAATTGTTCCTTTCCACTTTCCTAAAACAGTTATTGCTAAAAGAGGAAATGCAAAATACCAAAAGAAACCGTAAGCATTTTTAGTTAACTCAAAAAACAAAAAATATTCAAATAAAAAAGTAATTAAAACAATGCTCCAACTTCCAAATCTAATATTTTTAGTGTTCTTAAATAATAGGAACGAAACTAATGTTACAAGTAGAAATGTTCCAACAAAAATATAATTATTTGTTTTTAAAGTGCCTAGTTCTATAATAGTAAACAAAGACAATATAAAAATAGCTCCAGTAAAAAACATTGTAACAAGAGCATTTGTTCTAACGTAATAATCGTTAAAATTAAGTTCTTTAATGTTTTTTATTTGTTTTAATAGCATTTCCGATTTTTATTTTTAAAAACTAAAATAAAGTCAAATATATAATTTTTTTTGGGCATAAAAAAAACAAAGCGATTAACTTTGTTTTTAATTTTTTAAATAACAGAAAGCTATTATTCTTCTATTTCAATCATTTTAAAAGGTATTTTCAGGATAGACTGATAGTCCTCGCCAGCTTCTAACATATCTTCATCGTCTTCTTCATAATACCAGTTAATAACAACGTCCTTTTCATCTTGTTTATTTATTGACTCTAGCTTTTTAAATATATCTAAAATACATTTTGAAGAACTTGTGTTAAAATATTCAAGTTGAATATTAGCCTGAGTAAGTTGTTTACACTGTTTTGAGTAATCTTCCAACCAATCAACAAGAGGCTTAAAAAACTCAATTGCGTTTTCTGGAATTGATCGACCTTTCATCTCTAAAACACCTGAATCCGGTTCAAATTTTATTGTTGGTGTTTTTGCTGTTCCTGTTATTTCAAGTTTATCCATAGACTAATTTTTATGTTCCAAAAATATAGAAAAATTGAAAAAATACAAATTTTTATTAAAAATTAAATGTTTGTATTCGAGCTTTTGTTGCGATTTCCTTTTAATATCAATCATTCCAAGACCACCTCCTCCTTTCTCGCTAAACTCATTATTATTAAGTACTGTTTTATATAAGTGCTTTATTTCGTCTTCGCTTAACAGATTTAACTGCTCTATTCGGCTGACTAAAGTATTAAATTTGGTTCGGTTTACAAAATTAGCTGCACTTATTTTATATATTTTATCTGAAATTCTATTTATGACAAAATGAAAATACCCAAGTGGCAAATTATCAACTATTATTTTTGACGCGTGATGATGAATATTCTGCAAAAGCTCCACAGAAATAAAAAAAAGTTTTCTTCTTATTTTACGTTCATCACATTCAATATCATCAACGGCATGCAATAATTTTTGCAATACATCCTCAGTATATTCTCCTTTGTAATTGATGATTGTTTCGCCTTCATCTATTAAACTTTCATAAAATAAGTCAACATCAACCATTCTTAAATTAAATTAAGATTAAAATTTCGACAAATATAATTAAAATCTGTTTAAATATTTTCTTTTTTTGACAAAAGACTTAATAAAATAAAGGTTGCAAATAATTCAGCAACCTTTATGTTTTTTTATTATATTGTTTTTTTGTAAACAATTGCAATTAGAGTTTTATCATCACCGCCCATATTTACTGATAGTCCATAAGGTTTGTCTTTACTAATTACAATCTGTGCATCACCTGCTTTTCCGGTCATCTGTTGCCAAATTGTTACTGCCATGTGAATGCCGGTTGCTCCTGTCGGATGTCCCCAGCCAATTAGTCCTCCTGTTGTATTCATTGGTATTTTTCCGTCACGAGCAGTATGCCCTTCAAATACAAAGTCTGCTCCTTTTCCTGGTTCTGCTAAACCAAGAGCTTCTACAGCCAAAATTCCGGCAATAGTAAAGCAGTCATGAGTTTCAACTGTTCCAATGTCATTCATTGTAATTCCGGCGTCTCTCAATGCTTCTTCTACTGCTTTTTTATAAGTTGTTAATTCTAAAAGATTTTCAGGCAATTTTGTAATGTCATCAATTGCTTGTCCATAAGCAACAACTTCAACTGCATCTGAAAAAGGTATTCCCATTTTATCTAATCCTTCTTTTGATGCTACAATAATTGCAGAAGCTCCATCGGAAACTTTTGAACAATCAAAAACATTAAGATTATCGACAAAAGCACTTCCGTTTGGTTTTACTTTGTGATAAAGTGCCTCCAAATCCGGTGTATCGTTGTGATATTCTTGGGAAGTGGGGTCTAAACGAGCATTTTCAATCATGTTTTTAAACCAACGTCCAAACCCTTTTCTTGAATAATCATATCCATAAGCATCAAAATATGCTCCGGCTCTGTCGCTAAATTGTCCGGGAAAGAAATATGCGTGTCCTTCTTTTCTCATTCCTACCCAACCGGCTTGCGCTAAAATATCTGCTCCGTAAATAGCTTTATAAGTATTTTGAACCTCTACTCCCAAAGTTAAAACAACATCTGCTACGTCTGCCAACACAGAACGAAAAGCAGTTGCTAATCCCATTGCTCCGGAACCACAAGCTCCTTCGACTCTTGTGCCGGGTTTAAATCGCAATCCTTCGTCGATATATGGAAGAAATGCGGCCAAATTTGCCTGATGATTGTACCGTGAAGCAATAAAGTTAGAAACTACTCCTTCGTCAACATTTTTTGCTCCGCCAATTTGTTTTAAAACACCCTGACCGGCTTCTTTGATGTATTCTTCTAATCCGGGTCTTGCTTTTTTGGGATTAAATTCTTTTCGGCCTGATCCCATGGCTACCGTATTGTAACCGGCTGTTAAATATATTTTTTTTCTTAATTTCATCTGTTTAAATTTTGAATAATGAATAATGAATATCGAATAATGAAGTGAAATTTAATCATTTCCTTGTGTGTAAATAATTATTTTTACATGTTCGTTTCATCTGTTTATTTTTTTAATTAAAGAAGTTTTCGAGTTTACCAGTTTTCGAGTTTGATTTATTTGAACAATCAATTATTAACCATTAATTATTAATTCTTAGTTCTTAGCTCTTAATTATTTAATTATTAGTTTTTCAAAAAGTCATTTATTGGACCATAAGCGTGGAAAAATCCGGTCATTAGAACAGTATTTACATCATCTACGCTAAATGCAACTTTTGTATCAACTAATTTTTGTCCAATTTTTCTTGAGCATTCCATATATCTCTTAGTTAAATCAGCTCCGAGAGTTTTCATACCTGAAACTTCATTAAACATTTCGCCTAAAACCTCCATTTTGTTTTTCATTCTAAGAGTAGATTTCCAAGCAACAGTTTTTTCAGGAAGATTTCCTATTCTCTTATCTGCATTTTCTTGAAAGCTTTCAAACATTACATATTGTTTAGAATTAATGTCGTAAATAGCAATCGGTCTGCCTCTATCGTATTTAAGGAAACCATCTTTTTGAGAACCGTCGGAATTTTGTCCACCTTTAACACCTATTTCCATCATTTTGTCTAACAAATCACTATGTAAATCTTCATCAGCAAGATAAGGGTTCATAACACTCATAATATACTGACAAACATCAACCCCCACATAATCAATAAGTTGAAAAATACCCATTGGGCGAACCATAAATTCCTGCGAAACTCTGTTTACTGTATAAAGTGCTTCTGCATATGGCATTTCTGCGGTAAGTCTTTGTACTTCATTTATTCCATGAATAGCATCGCGCATAAAATGTCCATTTCCAATAAATCCTGCGAAATCATTAGAAGGAACAACTACTTTACCTAGATTTTTTGCATATTCTACGGCAAAAGTTTCTATTTCGGGCAATGTGTTTTCGCCTTTTATTAGCTCCACAAGTTTTTGAATAGCCGGTGGATTATAAAAATGGAATCCTATCACTTTTCCGCCTAATTGTGCACTTTTGTCAAGATTTGAAATTGGAATTGAAGAAGTATTTGAAAAAAACCAGGTTTCTGCTGCACAATTTTCACGAACCTGAGTTAAAAGTTTTGTTTTAAGAGCGGGATTTTCAATAACAGCTTCAAAAACAATATTTGAATCATAAGCAGATTCTAATCTTGTAGTTGGTCTTACAATTTTTAGCACATCCCAAACATATTGTTCAATAATGTCAAAATTTTCAACTAAATCAGCTCTATCTGCATATAAACCTCTAAGGGAAACCATCTTTTTTTCACCAATTTTTTTGGCTTGTACCCTTAAATAATCCATTAAACCGGTTAAACACTCCGAACAAACATCTATTGCGTTTAAAACATAATGTTTGTTTTTATTTTCAGGTTTGAGGCTTAAATCAGCCATTTCAATTGCTGTTAAAAGTAAAATACCACTCCCCATTTTACCGGCAGCCCCAATTACTGAAACTTTTTGTAAACGTTCTGAATATTCCATAATTTCTGAATTTTTATATATCTAATTAAACTAATACAAATATAGTAAACTTATTGTATTCAAAAAATTAATTATTATGGTTGAAAAAAAAATGTGATTTTTGCAGGAAAAAAATGATTGACCCGATAAGATACCTATACGAAAATTATAGTTTTGAAAAGTCCCAAATAAGAGAATTAATTACCGGATTAAGATATTTAGCTGTTTTGCTAAAAAATGGGGAAATTGGTGTTTGCGCAACTTTGAGCAACGATTTTGATCTTTCCCTTGATGATTTTGACAAGCCCAATTTGAATGACTTTCGGCATCGAATTTTATTAAACGCGTACTATAATGCCATTTTTAATACTGAAAAAAATGACTATAAATACGGAGATATTACTGAAATTATTGATTTTAAGAACATTAAAGATCTGGTTATGATTGGTTATTTCAGACCGGTTGTTGAAAAATTTCAAAAAGCAGGTATTAATGTTCATATTTTTGATTTAAAAAATAAAGAGGTAACCGTTCCAATGGAATTTCAAAAAAATTACCTAAAAAAATGCGATGCCGCAATAGTTACGGCAACTACTTTTTATAACAATACTTTTTTGGATATTACTGAAAATTGCTCCGGCGACATCTACATTTTAGGACCTTCTACAATTATGCATCCCTATATCTTTGAATTTAGTAATGTTAAATATTTATTTGGAAGCTTATTTGAAAGAAATGACAATAGAGTTCTTGATATTATTGGCCAAGACCTGGGAACAAGACACTTTTTAAAATTAGGGAAGAAAGTTTTTTTGAATCAAGAATGAGTGAATGCTTGAATGATAGAATGAGTGAATGCTTGAATGATAAAATGATAAAATGATAAAATGATAGAATGATAGAATGATAGAATGATAGAATGATTAAATGATAAAATGATAGAATGAAGTCGGAAGTCAGCAGTAGACAGTTGGCAGTTTGTTGAAGACTGAGAACTGAAGACTGAAAGACTGAAAGACTGAAAGACTGAGAGATTGGGAACTCGAAACTCGGAACTGGGAACTCGGAACTCGAAACTCGAAACTGGGAACTCGGAACTGGGAACTCGGAACTCGAAACTCGAAACTCGAAACTCGGAACTCGGAACTGGGAACTGGGAACTCGGAACTCGGAACTCGGAACTGGGAACTCGAAACTCGAAACTCGGAACTCGGAACTCGGAACTGAGGACTGAAAGACTAAAAAAAATGGAATTATATAAAAATAAAACAAAAACAATTTGGTATAAAGCCGCTGCTTTGGGAAGTATTTGGGCGAGTTTTGAAATTGTACTCGGAAGTTTTTTGCACAATGTTCGTTTTCCTCTCTCCGGAACGTTATTAGCTACTTTAGGAGTGATTTTAATGATAACTTTTGCTCAACTTTGGAACGAAAAAGGACTTTTTATTAAAGCTGGTCTTATTGCTGCGCTTATGAAATCAATTTCTCCAAGTGCAATTCTTATAGGACCAATGACAGGCATTTTTATCGAAGCTTTATTCGTTGAAATAAGCATTTTCCTAATCGGTAGAAATATATTTGGATATTTAATAGCCGGAATTACAGCCCTGTACAGTGTTGTTATTCATAAAGTTGCAACATTACTTATTTTGTACGGCTTTGACATTGTCAGAATTACCGAAAACTTGTATTTTTTCCTATCTAAACAACTAAACATAAACAATTTAAGTTTTTTAAACGCTCTCTTAATTTTAAGTTTTGCTTATGTAATATTAGGATTTTTTGCTGCTTTAATAGGCTTCTACACTGGAAAAATAACAAAACAAAGTAACAAAAACAATTTAGAGTTTAATGTAAAAGGATTCAAAAAAGATTTTTTAGACATCAAAACAACTCAAAAATTTTCAGTTTATTTTTTGATATTACACCTGATAACTATCACGTCTATTTTTATTATAATCAGCAACTTAGCATTAGAATTTTCTGTAATAATCAGCGTAATTTACTTGATTTTTTGTTTTTTTAGATACAAGTCAACTTTTAGACATTTTAAAAAGGTTGGTTTTTGGATACAAATTCTAATAATACTAATTATTTCAGTACTTTTTTACAGCGGAGTTCAAAATCTTTCGTTATTAAATAAAGATGGCTTAATAGCTGGTTTGACAATGATTTTAAGAATGTTTGTACTTGTTGTTGGATTTGCAGCAATAAGTGTTGAATTAAGAAATCCGTTTGTAAAAGCTGTTTTATTCAGAAACGGTTTCGGCAATCTGTATCATTCTTTGGGACTTGCTTTTTCAATTTTGCCGGTATTAATGGAAAAAACGACAAATCCTAAAGTTCTTGTCAAACAGCCAAGAAAAAGCATAGTTTCAATAGTCCAAAATGCAAATTCAATATATGAAAATTTTGTTGAAAATATTAAGCAAAGAAAAGTTATCATAATAACCGGAGAAAGAGGCGAAGGGAAAAGCACATACTTGCTAAATCTGACTAAAATTCTGAAAGAAAAAGATGTTTCAATTGGTGGTTTTATTGCAAAAGGACACGTAAAAGAAGGAAAAAGAAGTGGCTTCTCTATTGTGGACTTACATTCAGGCAAAGAAATGTTGCTAAGTTCTGTTGAAAAAATAGGAGAAACAAAAATCGGAAAATTCTATTTTGATTCAAACGCATTAGAATTTGGCAAAAATATTACTTCTTATGAAAACATTTCCAAAGACAGATTTGTTGTAATTGACGAAATTGGTCCATTGGAGTTAAAAAGTCAAGGTTGGTCTTCTGTTGTCGAACAAATTTTTGAATCGCCTGAAATAATGCAAATATGGGCAGTACGAAAAGATTTAGTAAACAGTGTTTTAAGAAGATTTGCTGTTTCGGAAGCTACAATTTTTGACATTAAAAATGATGATATTGAGTCGGTAATAGAAATAATTTAATTTGTATTATGCTACTATTTTTTCAACTTTAATTTAGCTGGAATCACGATTATATTCTACAAATGTATATTTCCCACAAACAGGACATAAAAATTCTCCAAAAGTATCATCAACTCCCATATCATAAGGCTGATAATGATACCAAAGACATTTAATCTCTTTGCTGGCGCAATCTTCATTGCCACATTCAAATTGATCTGCAATCCACCGAAAATAAATTAAATCACCTTGCCTTTTTAGGTAATCCTGATAACTAAAAGGAGTTTGACGCTCATTTTCAGGTGATTGAGGCGTATCATTAACCCAAATTTTAGCTCCTTTTCTAACAAAATGATTTCCGGGATTTTTTAAATAAAAATACTTCATAATTTTTTATTAAAACCATAACTACAGGTTACGAATAATTTACAGTCAAAATTACAGATTTTTTCAAATTTAGTGATATAAAAACGGCAACAAGGTTACCTTTAAAAAACAACTCTGAATTGTAAGCTATTTTAAAAACTTATCTTTAAACAAAACATAATGTTCGTCCATTATTTTATCAGCCTCATAAGAATATTTAGCCCCATTTTCGTATATAAATTCTCCAGATATTTCAAATCCATTTTCTGAGATCATACCGGAAAAACTTAAAATTAAATCATTTACCGAAAAAGAAACATTTTCATCACTAATTTTAACATCATTCATTTCATAAATTACTTCATATTTTCCCTTCTCTAAAATTGCAAAAGAGCCAGAATATTTATTTTTTTTTATTGTCTTAAACTGTAAGACATGTACTTTTGTCAAACTATCAGATAATTTTTCAACCCAAAAAGCAGCGTGCGTATCTTCATTGACTTCTGTGCCACAGCTTAAAAATAAGAAAAAAGTGAGCGTTAAAAACAATATTGATTTCATAGCTTATTCTTTTGATTTTTGTAAAATTAAGCAAAAAACATTCAAAAATCACCATTATTTTACGAGAAGATAAACAAACTTTCGGCCATAACAGTCATAACAATTTCCAAACCTCCAATTGCTGTGGTGTTATGTTTTTTTAATTAATTTGTTAAATTTCCTGCAAACTATTCAAAACGCTTAATGTTATTCGTTCTACTTCTTGTTTATCCATTTCTTCCTGACTTTCAATTCCATAAACAACATAAATACCTGAATTTAATTTAAAAATCCCTGTTTCTAACATAATAGGTTTTGGAATAGTTTTGTTAATTATTTGAGATTGAATTTCCTTACCTAAAATTGCTCTTTTTTTAATAGAATCAGGATTTTTACCGGTTGCAAAAAACACATTTTTAGCATACTCAAGAAACTCTTCAGGTGTCATTTGCATTTCTTCCATTGCTTTTTTTGTGTATTCAACAAAATTCAACGAAATAAGCTCTTCTCCAATGTTAGCTTTATCAGGATAAATCATGGTATAAGCATCTAAACCTAGTTTTTGCGGTTCTGAAAACAATACGTCGGTTTCAAACTGAAGATTAACAATGTGATATTTTTTCATATACGTGTTTTTAAAAGTTGTATTGTGTTTTTTATGTTCAATTTTTTATGTTAGCTAGCATTTTTCTCACATAAGATATCTAAATGTCAAAGTTAAATATTTTTCCCGAAAAATCATATATCAAAAACCACTTTTATGACATAATTCGCGAAAATTATTCAGTTTTTATTCCCTAAACCTGCATCAAAACAAAACCCGCCAAATTACATTTTGTCGGGTTTTGTTCATTTCTTATGTAATTATCCATTTTCTATTTGTCACTACTAAAAGCAGGATTAAAATAAGGTACAGGCTCCGGTTTTTGTTTTAGTACATCTAGTATTTTTGTGTTCAAATACTTCTTATTTATCACTAAACGGAAAAAATATTCGGTAAACCATTCATCGGTCATTGTTAAGTAACCGCTGTTTCCATAATCGCCACCCCAACTATTTTCGAGCTTCCATTTTGTTGGTTTTCCTTCGGCGTTTAAATCAACTCCGCAAAGAGCCATTCCGTGTGAAGAACCGCTTTGATGAGTTAACATTCTTTGCTCGCGGGTCATGTTAAATTCTACTCCAAAAAGACTTTCGTAATCGTAATTATTCAAATCCAAAGTTCCGTTTGTTTTTGAAAGTTGTTTGCCAACATCACACGAAAAATACATAATTTCTCCGGCTTTAATCGACTCAATTGCAATTGCTTTCAAATCGGCAGAAGGAACATTTACAAAAGTCCAGTCGATTCCTTCGTAAACATTTTTGTCGTTTTCTTTTGTGTAAAGTTTGTAATATTCTCGTGTTGGGTCGTCTATAAACATCACATAATCATCAACATTTGCATTTACATTTTCTTCCCAGAATGTAAGCGGGGTGTATGTTTTGTAATCTGATATTTTTCCGTCTTCGTCTTTGTAACGCCACTGAAATTCTGTTGGTGGTTCGCCAAGACTAATTGCAAGTATTCTATATACATCTTTCAAAATCGCTAATTTAGTAGCCTGAATTTCTTTTTTTGATGCTTTTTTGCTTATCAAATCTCTAATCTTTAATCCACCTTCTCTCAATTTTTCATTAATTAGAAAAATCATTTTGCCGGTACTTTTACTTTGAGTACTCTCAGGCATAATATCTTTGGGAACAACTCCATATTTAACAACAAGATTTGTAAACGAATTCCACGCTCCACCATCTCCAACAGGTGAATCAAATAATGTAAAAACTTCTCTTGAATAAATATCTTCAGACCCCGAAGCAATTACTCTTTCAAGAAAAATATTGGATTTTTCAAGAATATCCCAAAAATATAGATACGATTCTGAAAATTCAAAATTACTAATATTCAACTTTTCCATTACAACCGGTCTGAAAACATTCAAACTTGTAAACATCCAACATCTGCCGGAACTATTTTGATTTGTTATGCTACCGGATTTTACTTCGTACTCAAAATAATGATCTTCTTTGTCTGCAAAATCTCTATTAAATGCTAAATCGTTGATACTATTATTAGTAACAGCATTTCTTATTGCGAGGTCTTTTGCATCGGGTTTATACGAAGATTTTAATTGCTCAACCATTTCAGAATTAAGATTTTGACTAAATAAATTTCCCATAACAACTAAAAGTGTTAAAGTTAAAACGATTTTTTTCATTTGATATATTTTTACAATTTACATTAAAAAACTAAAACAATTTACATTTTTAAGAAAAACTAGGATTACTAATTTGATTACAATTTTAATCAAAAATTTTTAGTTATATTATTAACAAAATATATTTTAGCAATTGAATACTCCAAAAATAAAAAATTGTTTGAAATTTCAAAAAATTAAATAAAATGCCAAGTTATTTTAAAGTCTTAATTTTCATATTATTATGTTCGTCAGAATTCTCCATTTTTGCACAAGATGATATAATTTCTGTTTCGTCCGACAATCAATATATTGCAATTTTACAAAAACAAAAACGACTTAGAGATACTATTTATATAAAAGACACAACAAACTACAATACATCTACAATGCTACTGTACGACGCTTCAATAGAGATTTATGAACCTTCGACAGGAAATAATATTCAAATTCTTCAACTTAAAACTAAAAGAAAAAATAAAGTTACAAGTGCTTTTTTTAGTAAAAATAAATTTATTTTTTGCGTAAACGATCAGGGAACTAAACATGTTTGGAATGTTCCGTCCGGCAAAAAAATTAAAACCGTTGAAGCTGACACAATTATACTTTCAAATATTGCAAATTCTTTTTATGCACAAAAAAACAACCGCATAATTAAACATTCTTATTATTACAACACAAGCAAAGAATACAAAATCCCGGAAGATAATCCAATCACTAAAATAGGAATTACTTCTGATGATAAATTTTTATTAGCAAAAGGCAACGAAGATAAAATTTACATTTGGAATATTCGTTCTTCAAATGATGAAATAACAACTATTTTCGGCGAGGATTTTTCTACAGATGATCAAGGTAATTTTTTCATTAGCAAATATTATAAAGGAACTGTAAATATTTCAAAATTTAATGCGGAAACTAATGATTTAGAGTACAATAAAGAAAGAAATATCAACAGCAAAACGTATGTAAAACCAAGTAAAGTAATCAAAAGAAAGGTAAAAAAAGACCAATCGGAGTTTAGTCCTGACGGAAAATATTACACTTACACTTGGCGTCAAGGATTTTCTAAAAACATTACAACTATTAATCTACAGACCGGAACAAAGGTTTACGAAACAAAAAAAGACTTCAAAAAATATAACAAAACAACTCCATATTTCTACAACGACTCTATTTGTATGCTTCAAAAAGACGACAAAACTGTTAGTATTTTTGATTTAAACACTAATAAAGTAATTGACGAAGTTTCTTACTCTAAAAAAATTGAACCATCACAAATATTATTTGACCAAAAAGCTGTTGCAATTATTGATGAAAACAGAAAAATTCTGGCTGTAAAAGATGAGGAAAACATTAAAGAAATTGAAGGTTATATTCCAATAAAAGGTTTAAACAATACAAACGAATTTTATTTTGCAAAAAACAAAAAAAACGAACTTGAATACTTTCCTGTTAAAAATATAATGAACGATAGTTCAAATTTAGTTCTCGAAGAACCGAAAAAGAAAAATCTGAAAATTAAACAAGAATTTCAAAAATTCAGACTTGACACAAATTCTTATGTTTCAATCAACGATTTATCGCATGTTTCCAAAGCAAAAGACACAACAACTCATTTGGTTGTAAAATCAGTTCAAATTGGCGAAGATTTTACCGGTTTGCAGTTTTACGTTCTTGATGACAATAATAATTTCTACTACGGAATTTCAGAAGAAAACTGGCAAAATGTTATTTGCGGAGTAACTATTGAAAATGAATACGGAGAAATTATGCCGATTGACGACTATCAAATAATGGAATATAGCGAAAAACAAGGAACTCCGGTAGCAATGTGTTTTGTGCTCGATCACAGCGGTTCAATGGGAACTACAAACGCAACTCTTATGCAACAAGGTCTTTTGAGTTTGGCTAACAAAGTTAAAGGAAACGAAGGTATTGCAATTGTTAAGTTTGATGAAGACATTGAAACTACTGTAGAAATGACAGGAAAAACATCAACAGTTGCCAAAGAATTTGAGGTAAAAGGACTTGACGGTTTTGGTGGTGCCACTGCCCTACTCGATGGTATTAATCAAGGATTAGATGTTTTAATAGAAAGCGACAAATATCAAAATAAAGCTCTTGTTGTACTTACCGACGGCTACGAAAATTCTTCATCTTCAACAAAAAATCAGGTTTTGCTCAAAGCAATGCAAAATAACATTGGAATATACGCAATTGGTTATGGTTCTAATATTGACGTTGAATTTTTGAAATCTATTTCGACAAATACAAGTGGTGGTTATTACTGGATTAACAACAACAACATGTTTGATGACGTATTTGAAGATGTGTACAAAAACATGAAAAACTATTACACTATCAATTTCAACACGCCTTATCCGGGTTTGTACAAAATAAAACTTGAACTTTGCCTTGAAGATTCTTACGATAGTGTTGTTTATTACTTCGACAATTATGTGCCAAACATATTATTTACAAACGAGCGCAACGAATATGATTCTTTGTTTGAAGTAATTACAGGGATTGGCGACACAATTACTCTCGATAATTTTAATTCTTATAAAATATACAAAGACATTCAATTTGTTGAGTACAAAAAAGAATTTGACTCTATTATTTTTCCCGACATAAAATTTTATTTTGATGAAACCAGAATTGTTGAAGGTACTGATAAAGAGCTTATAAACGTGATCAATTTCATGAAAAAATATCCGCAATTACGCATTGAAATACAAGGACATACTGACAGTAAAGGAGGTTTATTATACAACGAAAAACTGTCGCAAGCCAGAGCCGAAAAAGTTCGTCAAATTATGGTTGATGCGGGAATTGAAGCTCAAAGAATTAGAACAATAGGTTACGGCGAAACAAAACCGATAGACACAAATGACACAGACGAAGGACGACAAGAAAACCGAAGAGTTGAGTTTTTGCTGATAAAATAGTTGGTGAGTTATCGAGTTGTTGAGTTATCGTGTTATCGAGTGGTCGAGTTATCGGGTTATCGAATTGTCGGGTTGTCGAGTTATTGAGTTATTGAGTTGTCGAGTTGTCGAGTTGTCGAGTTGTCGAGTAGACAGCAATCAATCAAATATTTGCAAAAAAAACATCAGTATTAACTAAAAATCATTCAATTCACTACTAATTGATAATAAGCTTTTTGCAAACATTCTTCGATTCGTTTTCTATCGTAACAAAATATATTCCCTGAGAAAAACCGTCTGTTGTAATTGTAATATTATCTGACTGATTTTCAAACAATTGATTAAAAACAATTCTCCCCGAAATATCTAAAATTGATATAAAAACATCTCCATCTAACACTTCATCAAAATTAAGAATAAAATAGCCCAAATTTGTAGGGTTTGGATAAATAATTATTTTTTCTGCTAAATTTTCTTTATTTGAAATTGGTAATTCCGGGTCGGGTAAATTCAAATCTAACCATTCCAACCTGTCAACAATCCATGATTGCAAATTTTCAATTTCTTCATCGTAAGTATTTGCCAAAGGACTTGGATTTGGCCAAACATATCTGCCCAAAATATTCCATTTTTCAAAATTCCGATATTGAGCTTCGTAAATCTCATTGCTAAAAGAATCAATAACTCCCAATATGTTTTCGTCAGAAAGAACATTTTCCCTGAAAAAAGTCCACCGATTGTGCATATCGTAACAATAAATAGTATCCGTAAAAAACTTTTCCCACCAAAAAGGCGGCTGGTATCCGTCATTATCACACGGAAATTGAAAAGCCCAGCCAGAAACTGCTTCGGCATCGCAATAATTTGCATTGTGCCAAGCTATGTCAAAATCCCAAACCGGTCCCATAATTATTTTTCCTCCATTGCTAAATTTATCTTTATGCAAAAATGTGCTAATTCTGTAACCGTCAACGTTTTTACTAATTTCATTAATAAAAAAATAATCCATAAAAGACTTATCGTCGGCATATTTCCTGAAACCAATTTCTGGATCAGCGTAATAAGTTGAATTTAAGGCTGTTTCAAAGCTATCAACAACATAATTTTTGATATAATCTTTTTGTTCCTGAACAATGTCTATGCCTTTTGGATATTCGTATTGATAATAAATTATTTGTCCGTAAGGATGATTTATAGGAAAAAAAGGAGAAACAAATCCACCTTCATCGCCGCCTGTTGTTTTGTCAATTTTAAGAATATAACCACCTGTAAGCTCATCGCCTGTTATTTCATCGGGATTAAGTTTTGCAATATCAACTCTTCCTGCATCTCGTTTTATTTTTTCGGCAAACATATAAACACCTCTATAATGTCCATTAATAAACACTTCCACAAATTTTGTTCTTGAAGCATAATTTCCCATTTGTCGGGATAATTCGTAAGAAAGAGCATTTCTCATCAAAGATTTATCAGAAAAATTGGCAATTAAGACCCAATCTTCTTCCGCAGGCATTCCAAAAATAGAAACGCTCGTATCAACTCCAAATTCCTTGTAAGTTTCAATTCCATAACTCTTTTTCAACGAAACCCATTGCGAACTGGAACCTCTTGTTTCAATACCTATATTTCCTTCAAAAGCCGGAATATCAGATAAATAATTCAAGTTTCCGTTTCCATTGTGGATTATTTGCATAAAAGCATAAATTTTTGGTTCATCAGGAATTGTTTGTCCCAAAGTATTTATTAAAATAATAGGCAAATTAGAAGACTCAAAATTTACGGATCTAGATGGATTATCACTAAAATTTAAGCTCAAATCACTCAAAGAACCTGCGTTTCCGCTATGATTGACAATTTTCAAAGTCCAAATTCCGTTTCCTATTTGACCGTTGTTTAAATCTCCAATATTTTCGTCGGGTCTAAAATAATCAGAATATTCTCCCCACCCTTCATTTATATAAAAATATGCCTGATCATAGAAATAAGTATCGGTAAAAGCAGAACTATTTGTGCAACGATTTGCAAGAATAATTTCATTTCCATCGGGAGCCACTAAAAACAAAGTTAAATTGTAAGTATTATCGCAATTTAAGGATATTTTTAACCATTCTAAACCAAAAACAGTGTCGATTGTTGCAGGACTTAACCCGGAAACATCAATGCTAAAAAAAGACGTATCGGAAGGTGAAATTGTTCCGGTATTTCCATTGAAAGTCTGACTATTCAACAGAATAGGAAGAAAAACAAATATCGCAAAAATTATTTTTTTCATATTCTCATTTTTGACGTTTCAATGTTTTACGGAAGAAGAAAAATCTTCTATTTATTAGCCTCTTTTTAACAAATTATCAAAATATTCAATAGTTTTAACCAAACCTTCGGCTAATTTTATTTTAGGTTCCCAGTTAAGTTTTTCTTTTGCTAAATCAATATTTGGTTTACGTTGCAATGGATCGTCCTGAGGCAATGGGAAATAAACAATTTTTGATTTAGAATTTGTCATTTGAATCACTTTATCAGCTAATTCAATTATTTGAAATTCTTCTGGATTACCAAGATTAACAGGTCCGGTAAAATCATCAGGAGAACCCATCATTTTTGTCATTCCTGCAACTAAATCATCTACATATTGAAAACTACGCGTTTGTGAGCCATCGCCATAAATCGTAATATCTTTATTTTGAAGTGCTTGCACAATAAAATTAGAAACAACACGTCCATCATGCGGGTGCATTCTTGGTCCGTAAGTATTAAAAATTCGTATTACTTTTATTTTCACGTTATTCTGACGATGATAATCAAAAAAAACTGTTTCCGCAGCACGTTTTCCTTCGTCGTAACAAGCTCGCGGTCCAATTGGATTTACATTTCCACGATAAGACTCCGGTTGCGGATGAACCTCCGGGTCTCCATAAACTTCACTTGTTGATGCTTGTAGAATTTTAGCATTTATTCGTTTGGCAAGCCCAAGCATATTTATAGAACCCATTAACGATGTTTTCAGGGTTTTTATTGGATTATACTGATAATGAATAGGAGAAGCAGGACAAGCTAAATTGTAGATTTCATCAACTTCGGCATAATAAGACGTTATAATATCGTGCCTCACAACTTCAAAGTAGTGATTATCAAGCAAATGCACAATATTTTGTTTACTCCCTGTAAAATAATTATCAAGGCAAATAACATCATTTCCCTGTTTTAAAAGAGTTTCGCATAAATGTGAACCTATAAAACCTGCGCCACCAGTTACCAGTATTCTTTTCATAATTTTGTAGTAAATAATTTTGTGATAAGTTGAAAGTTAAACAGATGCGTATAACCTTATAAATTTTTAAACTTGAGAACTTTCTAACTGCCATGCAAAGTTAAAAAAAAAACGGAAGCTTGATTGTTTGAAAATGATTTTATATTTTTATCTCAAAATTCAAACTTATAATCAATGAATTTAAGAACCCAAACAAAATATGCCGTTTATACTATTTCAGTTTTGATAGCTTCATTTATGAGATTGGTTGTTGGAAAAATTATAAGTCGGTACATAAACGAAGCTTCGTATTTGTCAGTTCTGATAGACATGTTGGTAATAATTCTGGTTTTTATCCCCGTCATAAGAATATTTGAAAAATTCACGATGAAGGCAACAAAAACCTATTTAGATTCAGCAAAAAAAATCTCAAAAAACAAAAGAAAAGGACTTTGGTGGGCATTATTTTTTGCATTTTTTGTAATGTTTATACTTTTTGCAATAGTGAAATATAATCTAAATTTCATCAAAGATGCTTTTGAATACTTTAAACTGTTATTTGGGCAAACTTAATTTTTCATAATTCAGACTCAATATTTAACATAAAAAAATCAAATTTGAAAAATTAAGTGATTTTAATGCAACAATTACCTAAGAAGACAATAATTTTCTCTATTTAAAATCTAAAAGAAAATTTTCTAATATGATATGCTTAACCCCTTTATATGTATTTGGAGTTTGAAAATCATCATAAGAAATTACATATTTAGGATAATTATCTTTGATTTCCAACAAGTTTCCAAATTCACGTTTTATTGTAGAGTCATCATTGAGTAAATATGCTACTTGAAAGTATGATGTTTCATTATCTTTTTGAGCGATAAAGTCAATTTCTTTTTTTTGATTTTGTCCTACAAACACTTCATAACCTAAAATTAAAAGGTGATTATAAACAGCATTTTCAATATTCTTATTTATTTGATTAGGCTTAAAACCTGTTAAGGCATTTCTTATTCCTAAATCCTCGAAATATAATTTTTCTCCAATTTCAAAGATTCGTTTCCCTTGAATATCATATCTTTTAGCATTATTAATAAAAAACGCCTCCAAAAGATAATTGATATAAGAAGATACAACAGGAACTGATTTTTTCATGTTCTGAGATTTTAAAAAATCACTGATATTTTTAACAGAAAATAAACAGCCTGTGTTGTCTGCTAAAAATTCAATTAGATTCTCCAAAAAAGTAACATCTCTTATTTTGTGTCTCGTAATTATATCTCTAAATAAAATTGTAGCATAAATATTTTTTAGATATTCTGAAACAACAAGTTTTTCACTCTGTAAGTTTATTAAAAAAGGTAAACCGCCATAAGTCAAATAATTAAACAAATTTTCTTTTGAGCTTTTCTTATCATGAAATATTAAATATTCTGAATAAGATAATGGATGTATTCTAATTAAAATTTGACGACCACTTAGTAATGTTGCAAACTCGCCAGAAAGCACAGTAGCATTACTCCCTGTACAATAAATATCAAAATCTTCACGTCTTAGCAAACTTCTAAGAGCTTTTTCAAAATCGTCAATCTCCTGAATTTCATCTATAAATAAATAGTTCATTCCATTTTTTTGTTGGCTCTCAACATACAACATCAAGTCATCATAAGTTTTTATCTTATCAAATTCATGCAATTCTTTATCAATTAGTATAAAATTTGCTTCCGGATTCTGTTCTTTCAAAAATTCTAAAATCTGTTTTAGCATAAAACTTTTCCCAACTCTTCTTTGCCCTATCAACACTTTTATCAATTGTTTGTTTACAAAAGGTACGATTCTATCTAGATATATTGGACGAATTATGTTTTTCATTTTTCTTAATTTATATTTTAATCTTTTGCAAATATATTAAAAGTTTAAAATATACTATAAACTTTTTTAAAAAATTATTTTCCTTAAAATATAAGCAGATAAAAAAAGCCTATTGAAAAATCAACAGGCTATCATTATTTAATTACGAAGAGACTTAAGTATTTTATTAATTATATTCTCCTACCAATTCCATAATAAACAAAACCATTTTCCATTACTTCTTTGGGTTCATAAATATTTCTACCATCAAAAATAACTTTTTCTTTTACAATTTTAGATAAAATGTTGTAATTCAACATCTTAAACTCATTCCACTCTGTTACCAACAAAACCGCATCGGCATCATTTGCAGCATCGTACTGGTCTTTTGAATATTCAATAACATCACCAATTCTACGTTTAGTTTCTGGCATAGAAACAGGATCGTAACCTTTTACTTTTGCTCCGGCTTCGATAAGTTTTTCAATAATAACTAACGCCGGTGCTTCGCGCATATCGTCTGTGTTTGGTTTAAAAGCTAAACCCCAAAGTGCAATTGTTTTTCCTTTTATATCACCATTAAAATGAACTAAAAGTTTGTCAACAAGAATGCTTTTTTGAGCATCATTTACGTCTTCAACAGATTGAATAACATTCATTGGAACTCCATTTTCATTACCTGTTCTGATAAGAGCTTTTACGTCTTTTGGAAAACAAGATCCGCCATAACCAGTACCTGCGTACAAAAATTTGCTTCCAATACGAGTATCAGAGCCAATTCCGCGACGAACACTGTTTACATCTGCTCCAACTTTTTCACACAACTGAGCAATTTCGTTCATGAAACTGATTCTGGTTGCCAACATTGCATTTGCAGCGTATTTTGTTAGTTCAGCCGAAGGAATATCCATGAATAAAATCGGATGATTATTCAACAAAAATGGTTTGTAAAGCTTTCGCATTACCTCTGTTGCTTGTTCTGTATCAGTTCCAATTACAATTCTGTCGGGTTTCATAAAATCAAGAATTGCGTCACCTTCTTTTAAAAATTCAGGATTTGAGGCAACATCAAATTTATAATCAACACCTCTTTTGTCTAATTCTGCCTGCAAAGCTCCACGAACTTTCTCTGCTGTGCCAACAGGAACTGTACTTTTAGTTACAACAACCATATAATGATCCATTGTTTTTCCTATGCTTCGGGCAACTTCAAGAACATATTTTAGGTCAGCACTTCCGTCTTCGTCAGGAGGTGTACCAACGGAAATAAAAGCAACATCAGCACCAACAATGCTTTCATTAATATCTGTTGAGAACCAAAGTCTTTTTTTCTCAACATTTTTTTCGATCATGGCATCTAAACCGGGTTCGTAAATAGGAACGATTCCGTTTTTTAAATTGTCAATTTTTTGTTGGTCAATATCAACACAACATACATTAACTCCTGTTTCGGCAAAACATGTGCCCGTAACAAGTCCAACGTATCCTGTTCCAACTACTGAAATTTTCATATTATTAAGTTTATTAAGTTTATAAAGTTATCGAGTTAATCAGTTATCGAGTTAACCAGTTTGCCAGTTAACCAGTTATCGAGTTAACCAGTTTACCAGTTTACCAGTTAACCGGTGTTTAGTTTATAGTTAATTTTCAAATCACCAAATTTTCAAATCATCAAATCAAAAATATAGTATTTGAAAACCATTAATTTAAACTATTCTACAAAAATGGTTAAATTTTATTTTTTAACAAATTTGCGATAAATAATTAAACTTAAAAATGACAAAAATCGTATTGATAATTGCGAAAAATCAGGTATAAAAAAACCCGCAACTTTTTAGAAGCGGGTTTTAAATTATAAATTATCAACTGTAATTTATTTTACATATTTTGCAACAAATTCGTCAATAACTTGTGTTAAATTAGGCTCACCAATTTCTTGAAGATCATAATATACACGTGTATTTGGTTTGTTGATTTTAATAATACGGTTCAAGTCAATTGGAGTACCAATAACTACTGAGTCACAATCTGTATTGTTGATTGATTTTTCAAGGTCAGCAACTTGTTGGTCACCATAACCCATTGCAGGAAGAAGAGTTCCAATATTTGGATAAATTTTGAAAGTTTCTGCCAATTTTCCAACAACAAAAGGACGAGGATCTACTAATTCAGCAGCACCGAATTTTTTAGCAGCAACAGTACCTGCCCCAATTTTCATTTCGCCGTGAGTTAGAGTTGGTCCGTCTTCTACAACTAATACGCGTTTTCCTTTAATAAGCTCAGGATTATCAACTTTAATAGGAGAAGCTCCGTCGATTACAATTGCATTTGGATTAATTTTAGCGATATTGTCACGAACTTTTTGGATTTTTTTAGGAGCAGCAGTTTCCATTTTGTTGATAACTATTACGTCAGAAATACGCATCATTGTTTCACCAGGGTAATAAGAAACTTCGTGTCCCGGTCTGTGTGGGTCAGCAACACAAACAGTTAAATCAGGTTTGTAGAATGGGAAGTCGTTATTTCCACCGTCCCAAAGAACAACATCACAACCATCAGGATCGTTTTCAGCAGCGCGAACGATTGCTTCATAATCAACACCAGCATAAATTACGTTTCCACGAACTACGTGTGGTTCATACTCTTCCATTTCTTCGATTGTACATTTGTGAAGTTTTAAATCTTCAACAGTTGCAAAACGTTGAACTTTTTGAGCTACTAAATCACCATAAGGCATTGGGTGACGAACAGCAACAACTTTTAGTCCTTTTTCCATCAATAATTCGATGATTCTACGAGAAGTTTGGCTTTTGCCACAACCTGTACGAACAGCACCAACAGCAATAACAGGTTTTGTGCTTTTTACCATAGTTTCTTTTGTACCAAGAAGAATAAAATCAGCTCCGGCAGCATTAACTTGTGCACTAATATTCATTACTCTTTTGTAAGGAACATCACTGTATGAAAATACACATTGGTCAACATCATGTTCTTTGATTATTTTTTCCAAATCACCTTGATCGAAAATTGGAATACCTGCAGGATATAATTTTCCGGCTAATTCAGCAGGATATTTACGACCATCAATGTCAGGAATTTGAGCAGCTGTAAAAGCAACTACGTTGAATGCTTCGTTATCTCTGTAATAAGTGTTAAAATTGTGGAAATCTCTACCGGCTGCGCCGATAATAACTACATTTTTTTTCATAATTATTAAATTAAAAAGTTATTAATGTTTGTAAAGCTTGTAAAGAATATAATTCTACTTTTCCATTCTTCAACGTTATACTTTACAAACTTCCAACTATGTTTCATGACAAAATTAAAGATTTTAAACAAATTCCAAATTTTATTAAATATTTTTAAAATAAAAACAAATAAAATACTGATAATCAATAGATTAAATTAAAATGTTTTTAAGCTATTTAATACATGAGTAAAGTCATTTATCAATTTGGCAATAAGCTGATTTGACGATTTTATAATTTGATGATTTTAAAATTTAACAAACGGAAAAATCAATTTTATATTAAGGAAGAAAATTATTGGTAAACTTTTCTACATTTGCGGCGAAAATTTAACCGCATGTTTTCAGCAAAAAACCTTACACCGGAGGAGAGCAAAACTTTCAAACTGCATGTCATTTATTCAATAATCGACGGAATTTTGTACGGAATACTGGCATTAAATGAATTTATTTTGTTAAAAAGTCTGAAAGGAGCTGATTATCAAGTAGGTTTTTTGTTTATGTTACCTAATGTAGTATTACTTTTTGCTATTGTTTTTAATGAACTCATAAAACGTACAGCACAGAAAAAAAAATTTCTAAATATTTTTACTGTTGTTACTCGCCTTCCTCTGCTGCTTGTGCTGTTTTTTCCAAATGATTTGAAAGAAATTACTGTTTTTCACCAATATACTTTTCTATTCATTTTGTTGATTTATTATTTTTCGACACCTGTTATTTTGCCAATGATAAACCTTTTTCTGAAACAGGTTTACACACACAAAAACTTCGGAAAAATGTACAGTATTGCAACTTCGATAAGCAAAATTGCAGCTCTATTCAGCACTTTTTTTGCAGGTTTGATTCTGGATATTAACCAAATGTATTTTAGGCAATTATATATTGTTATGGCTGTCGGCGGAATAGCTTCTATTTTTATTCTAACACGTATTGATTTTCAAGACAGAACTCCTATTATCAAAAACACCATTTTAAAATCAATTGGTAAGTCTCTGAAAAGAATGAAGGATATTCTGGTGTCAAACAAACCTTTTTTACACTTTGAAATAGGTTTTATGTTATATGGTCTTGCCTTTTTGACCACGAGCGGTGTAATTTCAGTTTTTCTAAATTCTCTTGACTTAAATTATTCATCTTTAGCTTTTTACAAAAACGGGTACAATACAATAAACATTTTACTTTTGCCATTTTTCGGGAGACTAATCGGCAGAATTGACCCGAGAAAATTTGGAATTATTACATTTTCGTCACTTGCCGGATTTTTATTCTTTTTGTTTGTAACTACTTTTTTTGACGCTTATTTTGAGGTATGGAAAATTAAAGTCTATTATTCATTGCTGATTTCTTATGCATTCTATGGCGTTTTTTCTGCCACAATGGGACTTTTGTGGTTTATAGGTTCGGCATATTTCTCCAAAAACGAAGAAGCTGCCGATTATCAATCAATTCATCTTTCGCTAACAGGAGTCAGAGGAACTTTTGCTCCGCTTGTTGGAATTTATTTTTACTTATTAATTGATTTTGGCGGTGTTTTTTTGATGGGTATAGGATTTTTGAGTCTTGCTATACTAACATTGTTTATTTCTTTGAAACAAAGCAATCGAGTGTATAGTAATTAAGTTGTCGATTTGTTGAAATCAATGCTAGTTTATACTTGGAGAAATGTGGTGTTTTATTAGAGATTTCTCCAATAATAAAAAATTATACTTGGAGAAATGTAGTAACTTTAACCACATTTCTCCAGATATAGCTCAATTTATCTCTTTAATTTTTCAACAATATCTGGCAATTTACTGATTATAAAATTCACATTTTCGTCTGTTATATCTTTATGTGTAACAAAACGATACCAACCTAATTCTTTTGGATATGTAAGAATTCCATGACTGCCTAAAATTTTAAGGAAATCTGTTCTTTCCCCGATTTTAAGCTTCAAGAAAAACATATTTGTTTTCACTTTTTCAATATTTACATCAAAGACATCATCGTATTTTGCGAATGCTTCGGCTAATTTACTAGCATTTTCATGGTCTTTATGTAATCGTTTGGTCATTTCTTGCAGAGAAATAAGTCCGGGAGCGGCCAAAACACCAACCTGACGCATTGCTCCGCCCATAATTTTTCTTTTGTATCTTGCTTTTGCAATAAATTCTTTTGTTCCAACCAACATTGAACCAATTGGAGCAGCTAAACCTTTTGATAAACAAAACATTACAGAATCAGAATATTTTGCGATTTCTTTTGCTTCAACATTTAAGTATGTAGCAGCATTAAAAATTCTGGCTCCATCAAGATGAACAGAAAAACCAAATTTTTGTGCGTTTTCGTATATTTTTCGCATTTCGTCCAATGGCCAAACATCACCATTTCCGAGTGAATTTTGCACCCAAATCAGACTTGTTTTTGGGAAATGCAAATCCTCTTCAAATCTAATAAATTGTGTTATTTCATCCCACGAAAACCATTGTTTTTCGGTTGTAACAATCCGCATGTTTACACCGGCAATAATAGCCGGAGCGCCTGCTTCGTGCTGAACAGGATGCGAATCGTTTGAAATAACAACTTCATCACCACGATTGCAATGTGTAAACAAAGCAAGCTGATTTCCAAAAACTCCTGAAGGAACAAACAAAGCATCTTCTTTACCGAGCATTTCGGCAGAAAGTTTTTGTAGTTCATTCACTGTTGGATCTTCTTGCATCATATCGTCACCAACTACTGCGTTTGCCATTGCTTGACGCATTTCGTTTGTTGGATGAGTTACTGTATCCGAACGTAAATCTATGTATGGAAGCATAATTAGTAAAAAGTTATAAAGTTGAAAGTTTGTTGTGCATTGTTAATTGTTCTTTGATTTAATTCTTGCTTTTATAAGCTTTAAGCGTATTTGCAAGTAACGAAGCAATTGTCATAGGTCCTACCCCACCCGGAACAGGCGTAATAAAGCTTGCTTTTTCAGAAACTTCATCAAATTTTACGTCGCCTTTTAATTTCCAGCCTGATTTTGTTTGGTCACTTTTAATGCGAGTTGTACCAACATCAATTACAACGACACCATCTTTTACCATATCCGCTGTTACATATTCAGGAATGCCAATTGCAGCAATCAAAATATCAGCTTGTTGGGTTATTTCTTTTAGGTTTGGAGTTCGGCTATGACAAACAGTTACAGTAGCATTGCCATGTTCTGTTTTTTGTGACAATAAAATAGAAACCGGACGACCAACAATGTTACTTCTGCCAAGAACAACAACATGTTTACCGGCAGTCTGAATATTATATCTTTTTATAATTTCAACAATTCCAAATGGAGTAGCAGAAACAAATCCTGGCAGTCCAATTGTAAGTTTACCGATATTTACAGGATGAAAACCGTCAACATCTTTTGAATGGTCGATTGCTTCAATAATTTTTTGTTCAGAAATATGTTTTGGCAAAGGAAGTTGAACAATAAAGCCGTCTAATTCAGAGTCATTGTTTAGTTCTTGAACCCTTTTTAAAAGTTCTTCTTCGGTTGTGCTTTCAGGAAGTTCAATATGAGTTGATTTGAAGCCCACAAACTCGCAGGCTTTTATTTTATTATTAACATAAACCTGACTTCCACCATCTTCTCCAACAATAATAACAGCAAGATGAGGAGCTCTTTTGCCGGTTGAGGTAATTTGCAGAACTTCATTTGCTATTTCTTCCTTAAGTTTTGTAGAAATTAATTTTCCGTCGATTATTTGCATTGTTTTTTGCTACAAGTTTAAAAATAATTTGGAAGAATTAACCCGAATTATTCACATAATTCGGCAGCAATAAAGTTAAATGTTTAAAATCCAGGAATTTATGTGAAATTAATTTTTATTTTGCAAGTTATGCAGAACCAAATTTCTAAAAAACATATCTACAAAAAACATACTATTTTCTAAATAAAAGTTGTCCAATCTTTCGGGAAAAACTTAGAGGATAAGGGAGGTGTCGTTTTACTATTACTACGATTTATTTTTCTAAAAGAATTTCTACTTCTTTTTTTAATGTTGGAATATGGTTTATTACTATTCCCCATACTTGTACATTTTCTATTTCATCATATCCATGAATAATTTTATTTCGAGCATCAACAACTCTTCTTGAATTAGTAATATCAATGTCAGGGTCCATTATCAATAAACTATTCATAGCTTCGCCTATAATTTCAATATTACGTTCAACAGCATCTTGTAACATTGGTGATTTTTCGTAATTTTCAAAAATCTTTTGCTCCCCTATGTAGTTGTCAATATTGTTTATTGCAGTTAAAATATCAAAAAGTAATTTTTTCGCTTTATTATCCATAAATAAGAACTTTTGTTTGGTCTAATTCTTTAATAAAATATGGGTTTTTTAAGGAATTTTCGGTTACAATATCTATTTCCCGTCTAAATAAATCTCTAAGGCTATCGTGCAAATTCCACCATAATTCTCCTTTTTCAAGCGGTTCAATACCATCTTCAAACTTTACCAAAAAATCTAAATCGCTTTCATCGTTAAAACTGTCTGTAAGCAAAGAACCAAATACATAAGCCTTTTCAATCTTATGGTTCTTGAAAATATTGTTGGTTTGTGTTTTATCTATAATTTGAGCAATATTCATAATCTTAGGCATTTCTACAAATATAAAACTTTTTCAAAAAGAAGCACACGAATTCAGAATATTTTTGTTAGCACTTTACTATAATATAGATATATAAACGTTGTTTTTCTGAAATTTCAATTCGTTTTTTTTTGATTAAAACAGAATGGAAATTACTTATTTTCCGTCAACCTTTGTTTTACAGCTTCGTAAACAATAACAGAAGTAGCGTTGGCAACGTTTAGTGACTCAATTTCACCTAAAATTGGAATTTTAACCGTAAAATCGGACATTTTTAATAAATCTACTGAAACACCAACATCTTCGGCTCCCATAATTATTGCTGTCGGCAATGTGTAATCAACCTCAAAATAGTTTACAGAACCTTTTTCGGTAGCAGAAACAATTCTAAAACCGCTATCTTTTAAAAATCTAATCAATTTAGTAAAACTAAAAACTCTGGCTACAGGTATTTTAAAAAGTGCTCCGGCAGAAGTTTTAATTGCATCTTCGTTAATTTGAGCGCTACCTTTTTCTTTGATTACAATAGCATGAACACCCGCACATTCAGCAGTTCTGGCAATAGAACCAAAATTTCTAACATCGGTAATTCCATCAAGAAATAAAAACAAAGGAACTTTTCCTTCTTCGATGACCATTTGAGTTAACTGTTCGATATCAGTATATTCAATTAATGAAATAAAAGCTATTACTCCTTGATGATTTTTCTGACTCAATCTGTTGATTTTTTCAGCAGGAACAAACTGAAAAGGAATATTATTATTCTTAACAATGGCAAATAATTCATTAAAAAGTTGTCCATTAAGATCTTTTCTAAATAATATTTTTTCAATTATTTGTCCTGAGTCAATAGCTTCAATAACTGTTCTAATTCCGTAGATATAATTTTTTTTCATGTGCGTATTTTTTTATTACTAATATCTCATAAACAATCATCTAACAATTTGTCTGTGATTTTTTAAAATGCAATGTTCTTTTTAATTTAGAATTATTGTTTATCTGTTATTGTTATTTTAACTTTCTCTATTCTTCTATTATTCAATGATATAATCTTAAATTCGATATTACTATAAGTAATTTTTTGATTAATTGCAGGAAAATCTCCAAGTATTTCAAGTATTAGTCCGGCAATTGTTTCCGCATCACCTTTAACTTCGTCAAAAAAGTTGTCAGTTAAATTTACCATTCTTTGAAAATCTTTCATTAAAAGTTTTCCATCCATAAGAAATTGATTATCTGAAATTTTACTAAATAGATTTTCCGGAATATCAAATTCATCGTTTATTTCACCAACAATTTCTTCTATAGTATCTTCAAGACTAACAATTCCGCTAAAACCACCATATTCGTCAGACACAATAGCCAAATGAATTTTTTTAGCTCTAAATTCTTGTAATAAATCGTCAATTTTTTTGTTTTCAGGCACAAAATAAGCCGGTCTTATATAATTCTGCCATTCAAAATAATTGTCTTTATTCAAATATTTAATTAAATCTTTAATATACAAAACCCCAACAATGCTATCAAGCTCATCTTCGTATACAGGGATTCTAGAAAATCCACTTTCAGTAATAATTTTTTTAAGAACAGAAAGTTTATAATTTTTATTTAGAGTGACAACATCAACCCTAGGAGTCATAATTTCACGAACTTCAATATTGCTAAAATTCACAACTCTTTTAAGTATTTTCTTTTCATTCTGAGTCGGTCCTGATGTAATATCAATGGCATGAGACAAGTCACTCATTGACAAGGCATTAGTCCCTTGTATCCTTTTGTTTACAATATTTGTAGATTTAACAAGAATAGTTGCAAAAGGATATAAAATTTTGCCAAAAGCAGTAAGCGGGACAGACATAATAAGCGCAAAAGACTTATTATATCTATTAGCGTATATTTTAGGAATTATTTCTCCAAATAATAAAATTATAAAAGTAACGACAACTGCTTCGACAACAAATTTCAGCCAGAGCACTTCACCAAAATTAATTAAAGAAGCTGTAATATATGTAGCTAAGACAACAATAGCAATATTTACAAAATTATTTGTTATAAGTATTGTTGCTAAAAGCCTGTCAGGTTCTCTGATTAATTTTAAAACTTTTTTATCCGCTTTTGAAGTACTATTTTCGAGAGAATGAATAATTCTGGGAGTCAATGAAAAATAAGCGACTTCAGAACCTGATATTAAAGCAGAGAGCAAAATAAGAAGTATAAAAAAAACTATTTCGATTAAACTGTTTAAATCCGGGGCATTAAAAGATATCAACGAATTAAGAGAAATAAAAAAATCCGTTATTGTTTCCAAGGTTATAAGGTTTATATTATTGAAGCTAAAAACAACAAATTAGTCTGAAAAATTCATCCAACATTAGTATAAATAACACTAATTATTTTCTTGCTTCAAGATATTGTTATATGAACTAAAATATGTTTTTTCACAAAAAACAAACGTAATCTCAACGAACATATTTCACTTCGAAGAGACTACGAAATAATTATTACAAAGTTTTCTCATTAATATTGACAAATTTGTCAAAAGACTTTTTTATTGAAAATCCATCATTTCCTCTTCGGGAAAACTATCTTCATCAAAATCATCTAAATTAACGTTATCATCAAAACCAACCAAATCATCTCCTTTACCTCTAGGAGACAGCATAATCAGGTTACTGGCAACTATCTCTGTAGTTCGTCTAATGTTTCCGTCTCTATCTGTCCATGTTCTGGAATGAAGTTTTCCTTCAATATACAAAGGATCTCCTTTCTTTACGTATTTTTCCGCTAATTCAGCCAAACCTCTCCATAACACTATATTGTGCCATTCTGTAGAGGTTACTCTAGTTCCGTCTTTTCTACGATGAGTTTCACTTGTTGCCAAAGAGAAGGTTGTAACCGGCACTCCACTATCCAAAAGTTTGGTTTTGGTTTCTCTTCCGACGTTTCCAATTAATTGTACTTTGTTAATTCCGTGCATTTCTCTATTTTTTAATTTAATTATTCTCAATTGCAAATTTAGAAATTTTTGAAATATAAAATATTTTAATTTCTATTTTTTTGCTCAAAATTTAAAAACCAGTTGATTTTTAAGATTATAAAACAATGGCTGCTCTACTAATTCCATTGGGGGTCTTGAATCATAAGCCAATTCGAAAACCGCTGAATATTCTAAGTTTTTAAGGATAACAAAAGATAATGATAATTCTGAGAACAGTCTAAAGTCTGTTATTGCTTCAAAATTAGGTGATTTTGCCAAATCAAAAAAAGCAGGTTGATAATATGTAACATTTTTTAAAGAAACAGTTTCTGTAAAATTCAGCCCCAAAGACCAATATAAATCACCTTTTATCATTTTAGTAGTTGTATTAAAGCTGTCACTCAAAATTTCGTTTTCGTACATTATTAGAGGAGCAATATAAAAAGAGATAACTTTATTATCTATGATTCTAAATCTAAAACCGGCTCCTGCAAGAAAACGCAAATTAAGGTATTTAATTTTATTTTGTTGTCTTTGGACAAAAGTTTCAAAATTAATTTTGGTTGTATCAACTATCGAAAAATTATATCTAAAATGTTGAAAATTTTGATTAACCAAATCATAGTCATCAGCATCTTTTTTCACTTTCATCAATGTATAATCATTAAGGATCAAAAAAGTATGTTTATTGTTAACATATTGAAGGTGGGCTGAATTGGAACCTTGAGTAATTTTACTGGTATTTTGAATAATATTAAAAGCAAACGCAATATTTCCTTGAAAGCCTTGTTTGTAATCAATGCGTTTTTTCTCAATATTTACTAATTGGGCTGATGAAGAGAGGGTTATAAAAGAAAGAATAATTACAAATACTATCTTATTCATTACAAAATTTTACTCAATAACAATCTTATTAATATCTATTCCACTATCTATTATATAGTCGTCAATTTCTTCGGACATGTCAATATCGTCGTGTAAGTAATACCAATTAACCTGAACTTTTCCTCCTTTGTCAGAATAAAATTTAAGAGTGTGGAGAATATTTAGAATCCACTTTGAAGTGCTGGTGTTGAAATATGTTAATTTTATATTTAAAGATATTGGTTTTCCTGTTTCAACAAAATCATTCAGCCAATCAAGTAACGGAGAATAAAAATTTGATGTTTCTTCTAAAAAAGATTCACCTTCAAGTGTACATTCACCTGTTGCTGTTGAAAAATCTACTGCCGGAGCTATATATATGCCTCTAACTGCTTTGATGTGAATATCATCCATAGTTATTCGCTTTCAGGGATTAAGTTAATTTTCAGACCAGTATCTATCATGTAATCTTCGATATCTTCTTCCATGTCAATATCATTTTCATCGTAATGCCAATTAACAACAACTTCGCCGTCTGATTCTTCGTATTCCTTAATAATATTTAAGATATCCAGCAAACATCTTGAAGTACTAGTGTTATAGTAAGTCAATTTAATAATGAATGCTAAAGGTCTTTTAATTTCATCAGTATAAACTTTCAGCCAATCGATAAGTGGTTGATAAAACTCAACAGTGTTCTCTAAAAAAGACTCTCCCGAAATCTCACAAATACCTGTTTGGAGATTAAAATTTACGTTCGGCGTAAAAAAATTCTTATGAGATCCTTCAATTACAATATCTTCAAGTTCTGCCATGTTTATTATTTGTTTTCTTGTGCAAAATTAAAAATTTAATGAATAAAAAACAATTATGATACCAATTTTTCAATCATTTGTCTTTTTATTTGATTTTTTCCTTTAATAATTTCACGTTTAATGTAAAAAAAGAAAAATCGTCATTTATTTCTCTTATTCTAAAATTAAGCTTTTCGCGAGTTGTAAGTGCAACCATAATAAGCCCAATATGAGCTCCTCCATTTGTTCCGGGTATTAAATTTCTTTGATGTCTTTTAAATTCTCTCAAAGAATCTCTATCCATACTGTTTATTATTCTACATTTTCTATGTAAAACATTCAATGCTCCGGTATTAATTACATTGCCAATAATAAAACCAATATGATTTTCTTTTTCGTAGATAATTAAATGTCCTTTACCTACTTCTTTTATTCCATTTGTTGCTTTTTGATCCGAATAGAATCCTACATTTTGAGCTAATTCAACAAAAACATAAAATAATCGTCGTTGAGTAACATCAAAATCTTTTGTCAGCTTGCTCAATTTAAATGCAAAATCTTTTACATGGTCTTGGTCAAAAAAACCATCATATTCATATATGATTTTTTCTTCGTCCAAAATCTGCTCCTTCAAAAACTCATTAAATTGCTCTGTATCAAACATATAATCTTCTTTTCAGACCCAAAAAACAGTTTAATTTGTTGCTAAATATAGAAAAAAAATCTTTTACAACAAAAAATTAACTTGTAATTAAAAATTCTTCCTTAAAATAATCAACAAACCAAGAACTCTCTTTATGCTTTGCAATTATTGCTACTACTGCAATATGCTCATGGTGATTTTGATATATTTGCAAATCTTCAAAATTATCAAATTCTGAAATCAATAAAAAATCCATAGCATTTGATTTTTCTGTTACATTTATAGAGACCTCATAAGATTTTATCTGTTCTATTTTTGAAGGAAGTTTTTCTAAAGCATCTACTATTTCTTTGATAGCGACTTCTTTCTCTTCTTTTTTATAATTTGAATTTACTTTGAAGGCGACAACATGTTTTATCATTTTTACACGTTTTAAAATTGTATTACAAATGTGTTTATTTATTTGAATCGTATTCTAATTTCTTCCAGAGTTCTAATTATTTCGTTGATATCTGTTGAGGTAACTAAAAGTAATTTATAATCTTTAAAATTAGGCAATGCTTTAAAATAGTGAATCAAATGGCGCCTCATTTCAAAAACTCCTCTTGGAAAACCTTTCCATTCAACTGATTTTAATAAATGTTCTTTTGCTAAATCAACTTTTTCTGAAACACTCAATTCAGGCAATATTTCACCTGTTTTCAAATAATGTTTGATATCTCTAAAAACCTGAGGCTTGCCAATAGAAGCTCTTCCAATCATAATAGCATCTACACCATATTTATCAAACATTTCTTCTGCTTTTTGGGGCGAATCTACGTCTCCATTACCAATTATTGGAATTTTTATTTTTTGATTATTTTTAATTTTCCCAATCAAAGTCCAATCGGAAACACCTTTATAGAACTGCGAACGTGTCCGTCCGTGTATTGTCAAAGCTTGGATTCCAACATCTTGTAGCCTTTCTGCTACTTCTTCTATTACAATTGTATCAGTATCCCAACCAAGACGGGTTTTTACGGTAACAGGTAATTTTACAGCATTAACAACTTGTCGGGTCATTTCAACCATTTTAGGAATATCTTTCAGCATTCCCGCCCCAGCTCCACGACCTGCAATTTTTTTTACGGGGCAACCAAAATTTATATCAATAAGTTCAGGTTTTGCTGCTTCTGCTATTTTTGCTGCTTCAACCATTGAATCAATCTGATGCCCGTATATTTGTATGCCAACCGGGCGTTCATAGTCAAGAACAGTTAGTTTTTTAAACGTTTTTTCTATATTTCTAATCAATGCTTCCGAGGCAACAAATTCAGTGTACATTAAATCTGCTCCAAATTTTTTGCACAAATATCTAAACGAAGGCTCTGTAACATCTTCCATTGGTGCTAATAATAGCGGATTTTCTTTTATTTCAAAATTTCCTATTTTCAACATTTTATCTAATTATTTGTCCAAATTCTTTTATTAAATCAGGATTTTCTTCAATTGCATTTCCTACAACTATCAAATCTGCACCTGCCTTTAAAACAGTTTCAAAATCGTATTTAGTTTTTATTCCACCGCCAACAATCAAAGGAATTGATATATTGTTTTTCACCTCAGAAATCATTTTTTCATTTATTGAAATTTCAGCTCCACTACCACCTTCTAAATAAATAATTTTCATGCCTAATAATTCTCCCGCAATAGCAGTAGAAACTGCAATTTCATAATTTTCTCCCGGAATTGGCTTTGTGTTTGTAATATATTCGGTAGAACTAACTTTTGAGCCTTGAATAAGAATATATCCGGTAGAAATAACTTCTAAATTACTATTTTTTAATGCTTTAGCAGAAGAGACATGATGTCCTATCAAATATTCGGGATTTCTTCCGGAAAGTAAAGACAAAAACAAAATAGCATCAGCACTGTTTGATATTTGAGACGGATTTCCCGGGAAAAGCACAACTTCAACATCAAGTAACGATTTTATACGTTTGACTAATTTATCAGTAGAATTATTTACAATGCTACCTCCAACAAAAATAAAGTCGAACATTTTTTGGTTCCCATATTCTATAATTTTTGCAAAATTTTGTTCTTCAACCTTGTCGGGGTCTATTAAAACTGCAAATAATTTACGTTTAGAATTTTGTATTTTTTTGTATAATGTCATTAAAATTCCTATCAACTATATCTAATAATACCACTTTATACTCATTAACGAGCTAATTGTTCACTTATCTCCTAAACAACTGGCTAACTTTTTTCTTTTCTAATTATATTAATCAAAAGATGCATTGCCGTGGCAGCTGCTCTTCTAATATTAATATCTCTTCTTGTTCCAAACCTGAAAACAAAAGCATTAATTTCATCTTTTGAACCTATTGCTATCCAAGTTGTTCCAACTGTTTTGTCAACAGAACCACCTTCTGGTCCGGCAACACCAGAAACGGCAATAGAATAATCAGTATTAAACAAATTTAAAGCACCTTGAGCCATTTCAATAACGGTTTCTTTACTTACAGCTCCAAAGTTTTCAATTGTCGATTCTTTTACACCAAGAGTTTGAATTTTAACTTGATTGCTATACGAAACAACACCTCCGCAAAAATAAGCAGAACTACCGGGAACCGAAGTAAGTTTATGTCCAACAAGACCTCCGGTACAACTTTCGGCAGTGGATACTTTTTTATTTCCGGCAATTAATTCTTTCGCCAATACTTTTTCTAATGTGTCGTCACCAAAACCAAAAATATTGTTGCCAAGTATATTTTGCAATTTTTTTACTTGTTCCTCTATTAAATCACACAATCTTTTTTGATGTCCGCCAAACGAGAACAATTTTATTTTAATTCCTTCGGGCGAAGGCAAATAAGCTAGTTTCAAATTATCCGGTAATTCTTTTTCAAAATCCTCTAATCTTTCTGCCAGCATTGATTCAGGAATACCATATGTATGAACAATTTTAATACAAGAAGTTGGAAAATCCATGATTTTTTTCAACTCAGGAATAACTTTTTCTTCAAAAATTTGTTTCATTTCAAAAGGCACACCCGGCATTGACACTAAAAAAGAATTATTTTTCTCAAACAACATAGCAGGAGCAGTTCCTAACGGATTTCTGATTACTTTACAGGAAGTAGGAACAAGCGCTTGTTTTCGATTCAAATCATTTAATTTAAAACCACGAGCTTCAACAAATTTTTTCACATCTGCCAACACCTCTTCATTTTCAACTAATTCTCCATCAAAATAATCAGCCAAAACTTTTTTTGTAATATCATCAGAAGTAGGACCTAAACCACCGGTAATTAAAATCAAATTATATTTACCAACTGATAAGTCCAAAGTATTAACAATTGAATGTTTTGTGTCGCCAATAGAGCATACTCTTTCGACTGTAAAAGACAAATCTGTCAACATTTTTGCAAGATAATTTGCATTTGTATCCAAGGTTTGACCCTGAAGTATCTCATCTCCAATAGTAATTATTTGGGCATTCATAAGTAAATATTTTAAGGTGCAATTATATAAATTTTTCTGCATTTTTTACAGATGAAAAAAAAATTGAAATAAAAACGCAAGTTTTTAAAATTTGATTTGTTTAAATAATAAATGAACAAAAACTCTCGCGAGAAAAAAATTTAGAAACCAAAAAAATCAATAAAAATGAAAACAAAAAAATTAAAACATTTAGGTTTTTTACTCATAATCATGTTACTATCAGTTAATTTTAGTTTTGCCCAAGAAAATACGCCACCTCCTCCTCCAAATGGACCAATGTGTATGAATTTCATACCAAATTTAACCGATGACCAAAACAATAAAATTGACGCATTACAATTAGATCTTCAAAAAACAACAAATCCTCTAAAAGCAGAATTGGAAATTAAACATGCTGAGATGAAAGTTCTAAATGCTAGTGACGCTTCAATGGATAAAAAAGAAGCTAAATTGAAAGAAATTAATGAATTACATTTTAAATTAGATTTAGCAAAAACAGAATATCATCATAATGTAAGGAATTTGCTTAGCGAAGAACAAAAAGTTGCATTCGACAATTGGACTATAAATCATGATAACCACAGAGGCAATAAACATAACAAAGGAAATAAAAACATGAATGGCAAAGGTCAAAGAAACGGACCTGTTAATGGTCAATATCAAGGACAAGGTTATGGCAGAGGAAATAGACAATGTCCAAATAAATAATTTTTTTAATAGTTAGTTTTGATTGAGAGACCGCTTTTGCGGTCTTTTTTTTTCTTCAGCTTTATTATTGTAAGCTTTATTTTTACCTTTGTACTGTTAAAACAATTCGCATGCATTTTGAAATTACAAAACAATTTATCGACAACATTAAAGAGTCTATTGAGAAACAAGACGAATCTTTAGCTGTTGATCTTTTGGACGATTTACACCCTGCCGACATAGCTGAATTATACGATAACATAAGCATTGAAGAAGCAAAATTTCTTTTTCTATTACTGGATGGAGAACGAGCAGCTGATGTTTTAAGCGAGTTAGATGATGATGACAGAGAGCGTTTTTTGAAAGAACTACCTTCTGATGTTATTGCAAAAGTTTTCATAGAACACATGAATTCTGATGACGCGGCTGATGTTATTGCCGATTTACCGGAAGACAGGCAAGATGAAGTATTGTCACATGTAGAAGATATTGAACACGCCGGTGATATTGTTGATCTGCTGGATTATGAAGAGAACACAGCAGGAGGGCTAATGCAGAAAGAATACGTTTCTGTTAACATTACATGGGATGTTCAAAAATGTATCGAAGAAATTAGAAATCAATACGAAGAAGTTGATGAAATATTTTATATTTATGTAACAGATGAAGAAAATATTTTTAAAGGCGTACTTTCTTTAAAAAGATTAATTATAGCAAAACCTGAGAGAAAAATAAACTCTATTTATGACCCGGAAGCAATATACGTAAAAACAGGAACTGATTCGGAAGAGGTTGCAAACCTAATGGATAAATACGATATTGTTAGTTTGCCCGTTGTTGACACAATAGGACGTCTTGTTGGACAAATAACAATTGACGATATTGTTGATGTATTACGTGAAGAAGCAGAAAGAGACTATCAAATGGCAACCGGACTTTCCGAAGACGTTGAAATCACCGACAGTGTATGGCGTTTGACAAGAGCAAGAATACCTTGGCTTATGTTTGGACTTTTTGGAGGAGTTTTGGCATCAAAAGTAATTGGATTATTTGAAGAAGACCTAACAAGATTAGCAGCAACAGCTTTTTTCTTGCCATTAATAGCTTCAACAGCAGGGAACGTTGGAATACAATCCTCTTCAATTGTGGTTCAATCCCTCGCCACTAATTCGATGGGGTTTCATGGTTTTTGGAAAAAATTACTCAAAGAATTAAGCGTAGCTTTTATCAATGCAATCTCAATTTCTGCCATAATATTTTTATATAATACAATATTTTCAGACTCATATGTAATAACATTTTCTGTGTCTGTTTCATTATTTATTGTAATTATTTTTGCATCTGTTTTCGGTTCTATTATCCCATTAGGGCTAGATAAACTAAAAATAGACCCTGCAATTGCAACAGGACCTTTTATTACAATTACAAATGATTTAGCAGGAATGAGTATTTACTTGATAATATCCAGAATTTTCTACAATCTACTAGCATAATTTTCGTGCTCAATACTAATATAATCAAAACTCTTTTAAAAATACTTAAATCACAAAAACCTAATAATCAAGACATTACTACAACAATAAAAACATAAAACAGGATTAATTATAAAATTCGTCAAAAAACATTCAATTTTAGTCCAAAAATAACGTCTTTTACATAATGAATTCACTAACTGAAACTAAAAAAATATAAACAGATGAGAAAGTTAAGTTCTTTATTGCTAATTTTATTTTTCACATTGAACATTTTTGCTCAATCTAATATTCCAATTTTTATTGAAGAAAATTTTGATAATAACGAGAATGATTGGGTTGTTGAAGATGACAGTGAAGCAGATTCCGAAATAATAAACGGTTATTATTTTATCTACAACAAAAGCACCGACTATGCGTACAGATTTTGGAATTCCTTTGATGTAGATGACACCAAAGATTTTATTATTGAAGTAAAAATCAGACAAGTATATGGAGATGATAATCAAGGATATGGAATAATGTTTGCTTCAACCGGCGTTGAAAACAATTATAATTTTGAAATTACTTCAACGGGATATTATAGAAATTCTAATCAATTTGACGGAGAATATGACGACAACGATTGGGTAAAAACACCACATATTAAACCAATGAATGAATATAATATTCTTAAAGTCAAAAAAAACAACGGATATCTTTATTATTATATCAACGGAAAAATGGTTGATGCCGTAAAATACGAAGGAGCGCTTGGAGATGACATAGGATTTATTTTGAGAACAAAAATGAAAGCTCAGGTTGATTACCTAAAAATTTATGCCGAAAAACCTGTGATAAACATAGTTGAAAATCCTATATCTAATCCTAAAGAAAACCTTGGCTCAAATGTAAATACTTCTTACTCAGAATTAATTCCTGTTATTGCACCTGACGGAAAAACAATATATTTTGTTAGAGATGATTACCCCGGCAATGTTGGTGACGACAAAGATCACAACGATATTTGGTACACAAAAGTATCTGGCGATAATTGGTCAAAAGCCAAAAACATGGGCAGACCATTAAATAATGAAGGCCATAATTTTGTGATTTGTGTCACTCCTGATAATAATTCTCTTATTCTTAACGGAACATATACAGCTTTTGGAGAAGACGGCGGAAACGGAATTTCTATTAGCAATCAACTTAAAGATGGTTCGTGGTCGATACCCAAAGAAATAGAAATTGATAATTTTTACAACGATGACGATTATCAAAACTTCACCTTTTCGTCTGATTTGCAAGTAATTATAATGTCTCTTGAACGGTCAGATGACACCAAAGGAGAAAGCGATTTATACGTTAGTTTTAGAAAATCAGACGGAACTTATACCGAACCTAAAAATTTGGGTGATGATGTAAATACTTTTACAGAAGAAGGAACTCCTTTTCTTGCAGCTGATGGAAAAACTTTGTATTTTTACTCAGAAGGACATAGAGGATACGGAAGTGCTGACGTTTTTGTATCAAAAAGACTAGATAATTCCTGGACAAAATGGAGTACTCCTCTTAATCTTGGTCCAAACATCAATACTGAAAGATGGGATGCTTATTTTACACTTGATGCCAAAGGAGAATACGCATATTTTGTGTCTTCTTACAACTCAATTGGCGAAGAAGATATTTTCAGAGTAAAATTGCAAGAAGAATTACAGCCCGACCCTGTTGTTCTAATTTATGGAAAAGTTTATGATAACAAAACTAAAAAACCTCTTAGTTCTCAAATTTTATACGATGATTTACAAACGAACAAAGAAGTTGGAATTGCGACATCAAATGCCGGAACCGGAGAGTACAAAATAATTCTTCCTTACGGTAAAAATTACGGTTTTTTCGCAAAAAAATCAGGCTATATGGCACTTAGTGACAATATTGATTTAACCGATATTCAAGAATATACTGAAATTGAAAGAGATTTGTACCTTGTTCCAATTGAAGTAAATCAACAAATTGTTTTAAATAATGTGTTTTTTCAAAAAGGAAAAGCAGATTTGTATTCATCATCATATCCTGAATTAGACAGATTAGTTGATATTATGAACGAAAACCCTGAGATTAAAATTGAGGTTCAAGGTCATTCTAATAATTTAGGAGATAGGGATAAACTAATGGAATTATCTGAGCAAAGAGCTGAATCTGTGAAAAAATACATTGTTGAAAAAGGTGTTTCTCCTGACAGAATTACAACTGTTGGTTTTGGACCAGACAAACCAATTGCAACAAATGATACCGAAGCAGGGAGGAAGAAAAATCAACGGGTAGAGTTTAAAATTACTGACAAATAATAAGAAAGAGGCTTTATGCCTCTTTTTTTATCAAATTTTTCGTTCCAATTCTGAAAAACTGTTGAACCATGAAAAAACTAATAATAACAACTACAATTCTTATTTTAGGAGGAACAATTTTGGCTCAAAAAATGCGTGATTTTGGCTCATGTCCTTATGAAATCGAAATAAGAACACTAAATTTCATTGTTTTAGATATAAATTACGAAAAAAATGTTGTTGCATTTAAACACGTTTTTGAAATGCAAACTCAATATATTTACACTTCTGACGAAGATGAAGCTGAAAGGCATCCTGTAAATTGCAATTACGCAGGAATGGAAGAATATCCTTACGCAGGCGTTGTTCTTGGCATATATGACTTATCATCAGGCGAATACTTGAAGACATTTACTACTTATAAATCATGTTATTCTACTGAACAATGTTTTGATTACGAGACATCTGCTAAGAACCTTGATTCTGCAAAACAACTATTTGCAAAATACAACTTGAACATCGAAAATAAACCAAAGCCGATTGATTTTACGCATACTTCTGATGATGAATTTAAAGTTTCAATATCAGGAATAGATTTCTTTTCAAAATATGAGAATAATTATAACGAAGGGCATACAAAATCATATTTATACGCAAACGATAAATTATTGTATTGGATTGAACAGCAAGATTTTTTTATAATGGCAAGTAGAGGAGAGATTCGTTACATTTCTGCTTATTCTAATGGAAAAAAAATCGTTTTTTTAAATAAATTATTCCATGAAAATCACTTAGAAGGACCACCAAGCTATGAATTTTACCATTTTACACCAGTTTTTGATATTGAAACTTTGAAAAAGCCATAAATTTTTTACAAAAAAAGACTCTAATCCTCAAAAGAAAATTAGAGTCAAACCTAACCTAAACCATCTTTATTTAATTATAAAATTTTTATAAAAAATCCCTTTATGGGTTTTTGATAGCAGAATATAACTATTTGAAGACAAATAAGAAACATCTATTTCAAAATAATTTTCGCCTATAAAATATTTGTTTTCTTCCGAAAACAACAATTTTCCATCAATTGAATATATCTCAAAACCAACTTTCCCTGTCTCTTTTGAATTAATTTCAATATTTAATTTATCAGTAGTAGGATTAGGAAACAAATTAACTCTTAAAACATCTGTTATAGGTTGATATTGAATCAAATTAGTTACAGCAGTAGTATCAATAGTTAATAACGAATCGGTAAAAACTTTTGCATAATATATTTCTAAATCAGTTCCATCTTCAACATGTTGAGCCCAAAAAACATATACATTAGAATTTGTTACAGCAGGTCGGTAATACTCTCCAACACCCATTGAATTAACAATTTCGTTATAATTAAAAAAATTATCAGAAATATTTCTTTGCAAAAAAGTTTCACCTCCATCATAAGACACACCAACAAAAAAATCCGTATTATACACATCAGGAATTTGACCATATCTAGTATCGTACCAGCCAATTACAACTTTACCATCAGGAGAAACATTAATACTTGGTCTGTGATGAAATTTATAACTAGCAGGTGCGTCTGAATTTGCCATTATCGGTTCCGACCAGTCTGCTCCATTATTATCTGAATAACTCAAATACACATTTACATTACTGAAAAAATTTGTGTCATTAGAATTCCAGACAACATAAATTCTGCCATCATACATTCCTCCGCTAGTATCGGTAGCAATGTATGCACTTGAGTACAATCTTTCGTAAGCGTGAGTATTTGTATTATTATATTGTAATGCAGCCCCCATATTATTTACAAAAACTTTTGAAACGACAACTGTATCAGACCATGTAAGTCCATCATCAATAGAATTTTGATAGTATAATTTTTCATAAGCTATTTCATCTTCTGGAGCAATTATTAGGGTTGTGTCATCATAAGCAGGATAAATAGCATGAAGCACACCTTTATTGTCATAAACAATTGCCCCCTGAGTAGAGGCAAACTGACTGGAATAAGGCACCAAAACATGACTTGTAACTACCTCTAAATTATCAGCCGGTTTTCTTCTAACACCCCAAATATCAGTGATTGAATCAGCATGATAAAATTCAGTAGAAGAAAAGAAAATATCATCAGTTTGAGGATTTATTGTCATCCATTGTTTATCAGGAGGCATTCCACTGTCCACTGCTGTAATTCCTTCTCCTAAAACATAATCAAACACACCCCATGCAATAGTGTCGTTATCTGGTCTTATCCATGTTTCTCCTTTATCATCTGAATATGCATAATATAGTACCAAATCCATGTAAATTTCATTTAACGAAACAACATTTGCTACCAGATATAACCAAGAAAAATGAGCTCTTCCGTTTTTGTCAAAAACAATCACTGGATCACCACCTCCTCCAACAGCTCTCGTTTGAGAGAGATTGTGAGGCTTAAAATCACTAGAAGAACTATTCCAAGTATTTCCTCCATCTTTTGTGTACATCATTTCAAATAACAAAGGATTTGTTGCTGTTTGAGAAAAATCCAGACTCATCCACGACACAATAATATTATTTGTATCAGTAGGATTTGCTGCCGCAAACAGCTCTAAATCTTCTCTGCCATTTTCAGTAAATTGTTGTTCAATATCAGATTTTAATTCTTGTTCTACTATTTTTTCAGTAGGCAAAATGACTTTCTTCTCTAAAAGTTGAGACAATAAATTCTGAGAGAAAGAAATTTGACCTAAAAAAATCATAAACAAAAACAGGAATAATACTTTTTGATTAATATTTATTCTATTCATCTATTTATTTTGTTTTTTAAAAAGAATGTTTGATTATTTTTTATTGTAAAAAACATCAAACATTCTTTCGGTTATATAAAAATACTATGCATTAATTTTATTTAATAATAATTTTTTGATACATAGTTTTTCCATTGAGTTCATAATTAATAAAATACAATCCTTTTGAGTAGCTTCTCATATCTATCTGTCCATTAGAAACGATTTCTCCTTGATAAACGATTACTCCACTTGGACTAATAATACGAATAGTAGTAGGACTCATAGAAACAATATTAATAATTCCTGTAGAAGGATTTGGATAAATCAATAACGACACATTGTTTTCTGTTAAGCTTAAAGGTGTCATAACCACATCAACATTATCGTCTATTCCGTCAACAGTAAATGAACTAGAATAATTATTAAACCCGGTTGCAGTAACATCAAAATCATAGTCTCCATTAACTAAATCTATTGTTGCGTTTCCATCAACATCTGTGGTTATTGCAGAATATCCATCAACTGTAATTGTCGCCAAATTAATAGCATCAGAACCGTCTGTTACATTAAATGTAATTGTATATTCAGTTGCTGTTAGAGTTACAGGAATTGCTTCATTTCCAGCACTAATAGTGAAGTTTCCATTAGCAGAATCGTAACCTGGGGCATCAACAGTATAGTCATAAGAACCATCATACAAACTAAAAGTAGCAACTCCTAAACCATCAGTAGTTTGAGTCCCCTCACCAGTAACAGTAACAGTAGCTCCAGAAACAGGATTTGTTCCGTCAGTAACAGTAAACACTGCGTCATAAGCAAGTATTTCGACCAAAGTCACATCAACCGGAACGTTTGCATCACTAACAGTAAATGAATTATTATTTGTTTCATAACCACTTGCAGACACACTGTAATTATAAGTTCCGTTATATAAATCAAAAGTAGCAACTCCTGAAGAATTGGTTGTAGCAGAACCTTGTCCTGTTATTGATACAATTGCGCCTGAAATAGGATTTGTTCCGTCAGTAACAGTAAATGTAACAGTATAATTACTTCCACATCCACCGCCAGCACTAATATAATTCATTTTTGTAATAGTAACAGGGCTATTTGAATACGTACTGTTTGTGGCAATCATTTGAATACTATAGCACCCTGCCTGATAAAACTGAATAGAAGGATTTTCAGAAGTATTTGAAGTAAAATTAACAAACCCCCAATGAACTCCGCTAGTACCTGGACTTACAGCCCACTGATATGTTGTAGTTCCTTGAAGAGGATCCCCAGTTGAAACTGTAATATCACTTGTGAAATCAACAATTCCGTTAGTTGCAACAGAGGTATTATCAGCTATGAAGTCAGCAACTAGTTCAGGAGCTGCAGTAACTGTAATATAGTCCACTTTTGTTTCTGTATCAGATCCTAGTGTGGTATTTGTGGCCGTTAAAGCTACCGTATATGTGCCGGGTTGAGTAAATTTAACTTGTGGTTCAACAGAAGTAGAGCTAGTAGCGTTTTCATAAGTAACATTATTTGGTGAAAAAGACCAAGTCCAAGTATTATTATTTAAAGGTTCTGTTTCATTATAAAAAGTAAAAACATCATCTGTTGTTCCAGTTGTGATATCAGCAGAAAAGTCGGCAACAACATTCGTGTAATCCGGACGATACCATTTCAAAGAGTATGTAGTACCCTTGCCATCTTTTGATGTTGTTTCAGAAGATTCAACATAAGACATAACAGGGCCTTCAACGCCTTCAACGAACCAATAATAAGCAATATCTTCTATTACAGCAGTTGACATAACCGTATTTCCTGCCCCAAAATCTGCCCACAGTTTTAAGTCAAATGTTTCTGTAACTTTTACTCTTAAAGCATCATGATATGTTTTATGAGGTAACATAAGTGTTCCATAACCATCTACTTTAAATTGATAAGAACCACTTTCAACAGTAACATCAGTTTCAACACCGTATCCGGCGTCCCAAGCTCCTGCACCAACAAATGAATAATTAAGTGCTGACGAACCGCCAGTCCAAGTGAAAGGATAAGGATTAAGGTTAATTGAAGTTGGATCATAAGCTACCCACATTTCAACACCTCCTTCATTTGCATAAAACCCTGAACGCCTCCAACCGTCACCGCCATCTTTATCATAATAAAAATAACCATTTGTAGCTCCATCTATTTGTTCTGCGACATCTACATTAGGCATAAAACCAACCATTGGTAATCCTGTCGTATCAATATACGAAACGGTTTGACTATTTGTTTCTGCTTTATCAGTAAAATCCCAAACAACATTTGCACCTTCAGCTCCAGGATCAAAAGCATCAGCACCAAATACATTTCTGTAGATTATTTCATCTCCTAAATCAAAAGCATTGTCACTAGTGATAGTAATCTGTGAAAAACCGGCTACTGAAAATAACAGTACCATAAAAAATAAACCTAATTTCTTCATAATTTTAAAATTTTAAAGTTTTAATTGTGCAATATTATCTTTTTTGTGTATATTTTATCATTAATATATACAATTATAGTGTACATTCCTTCTGAAACATAATACAAATCATATATATTATATCTCAATGAAGGATGATGTTCTTCAATAAGTCTCCCCGACACATCAAAAATACTAATTTTTGTGTTATTATCAGGTATTTCTTTTGTGTTTATGAAAACCTTCATCAAATCACTATAAATTACCACATCTTGTTCTTCTTGAGTTTTATTTGCTTCTATAGTTTGTTCTAATTTATTGAACCAAATAACAAAACGATCTCTAAAAACACCTGGTTCTGAATGGAAAACATATTGATTTTCAGGACTTAACTTAACACTTACATTTCTATAATTATCTCTTAAGTATGCACTTGTAGAATCGGGCAAATTTATTTGATTTGAAATTATTGAATACTGTCCGCTCGTACCTACTTTTATTCCCAAAGGAACAATTGTATTATCTTCAATATTTGGACAACTAGCTATAGAAAGGTTTAAGTTATCGTCACTAATTGAAAACAGATACGGTACTTCATCAGAATATCCAACAAGTTTTATAGCGTCCAATTGCCCATCGAAGTTATTTGTTGCATTAGGAATAAAACGCAAAACTACCTCATCTTCAATTAGTTCATTATCAATAGACAATCTTATTGTTGGAGGTTCAGCAACGGGAGATTTATAAAAAGCAGTAGGATTATGAATTCTGGAATCATTTGTTACCTGAATTGAAGCACCTGGAGCATTTGCTCTTACAAAAAATGATTGACCAATCGGAATGCAACCAGACACACGGTTTATAACAATTGAAGGATACGGATTCAAATTAGATTCAGGTAAAAAATAAGAATAATTATTATAAGAACCTGAGCCGTCATCTTTGTAAAAATATATAGCTCCATCTATGTTTATTTTGGAAATATTATCATTATCATACCAATTTAATGTCGAAGGATAAGGATTCCCAACAAGATTCCAACCATCAAAAACAGCATTGCCGTGTGTGCCAGTATTATCTGTATATGTTAGATTATATAGAATATTTCCATCGTTAAATTCACCTTCGTAATTAATTGTATCTTCCAATTGGTAAGTAATGTACCCTTGCATAACGTTCAATATTCCTGTAGCATTTGTCCAGCCCATTAAACCACCCGTGAAATTATCCATACTCCATGAATCCGATAGACTTTCATCGTACCAATAGAAATTTGGAGCAAAAAACAATCCAGCGTCAGCATCTACAATTGGACTTGAAATATAATGCCACATTGCCTCACTAATATAACTTTGCACAGTTGTTGTGCCAGCTCCGTAATTTATTACTCCTTTGTTAATAAAAGAACCTGTTCCTGTTGGATCAGATTGAACAACAAAATCTCCGTTTTGATTCATATTTCCCCAAACTGTTAAATATTTATTTGGAGCAATATATAAATGCGCGCCTGCCTGAATTGTCAAATTTTTAGTTTCTGCAAGGTTATCTATATTGCTGTTAGTTTCAGGGAAATAGCCTCCAACCGGAGTAGTAGGAATTACAACATTTGTAGCATTTGAAACATAAGTATTAGGTAACCAGTTTGTTACTATATTCCAATCGTTACTAGTGTTTCCAGTCCAAATAACGCTTCCGAGATATTCGTCGGCTCCAATATATGGTGGATTTTGACGAGTTTCTCCGTCTAAGTCAATTGTTATTCCGGTAGAATTATCTCCAACTTGCAATCCTGCATTTTCTGTATGCAAATTGGTTATAGACAAATAAACTGGGTTAATTGTTATCGAATTTGCTCCTTTTCCTACAAAATCAGGCAAGAAATTATTGAAATTTTCGATTGAATTTATTAAACTTGTAACATCATAACTAATTGCAGAAGCTGATATAAAATTATTGTTTTTTATATTTAAAAATTCAGCCGTATTAATTCTTATTCCGCTACCATTTGGACTTAAAACATTGGTACTATTGAATAAAACATTGATGTATTCACTACTTCCTGTACTACTCTCGATGTTTATACCGTAGCTTGTTGCAGAATTTCCAATAGCCAGCATGTTGTTAATTAATTGAGCTTCATTACCCAAAGAACAAGCAACATCATCTAAAAACAAACCATAACCATCAGCAGACGAAGAAGATATGATGTTACCAATCAAATAAAATTCGGTATTTGCAGTTATACAAGATATTCCTCTAAAATCGTTTCGTGTTGAATTTGTTGAAAAATCATTATTTAAAATAAATGGAGAACTAATATTTTGAAGCCATAATCCACCAGCCGACTGATTTTTAAACACATTATTAATTAAATAAAGACTATCTATATTTTGACTAGAATTTTTACCAGTTATATTAAGAGCAAAACTTCCGTTATTAAATTCACAATTATTAAAATTGATATTTCCGGAATTTGTAATTGTATCCTTTGTATAAACTAAAGCAAAATCATTAGTATTTAAGGCAGTTGAAATCCCATTAAATTCACAATCGACAAAATTAATATGATGTGTATTTTCTGAAATTTCAAGAACTCTGCCATTTGTTGCACCTAAAGCTCTAAAATCGAAATTTTTAAAAGTAATATATTTTGTTCTATACAACTTTAGAGTATAGTTCTCATCAATATCAGAATCGTATTGAAGAACTGCACTTCCACAGTCATCACACCAAGTTTCAAAAGTAATTGTATTAGTTTCACTTGCACCGCATATAGTTCCAATTTGGATTTGCTCATCAAAAGCAATATCAGCCACATTAAAATGAACAGGTCCACTAATACCAAATAGTTCCAGACTATCTATTGCTGATTGAAAATCAGGAAAACTTCCGGTTCCATCAATTATTCTGTCTCCTTCCATCGCATCAACAGGATTAAAGGCAACATTTCCTTCAAGCAAAATCTGAAAATCACAAGTATTTCCTGCTACACCATCGATTGTAATATAATACTGAGTTTCGGGCAACAAATCCAATGGATTCCACACAATATCATTTTCATTTCCGGGATAAGCACAAAAAACCTCAGTATGATTATCGGGTTCGCATGCTGGTTCTGCGTCTAATCGTGTTATTGCTACCTGAAGTCCAGTACCTCCAGGAGAGCAAACAATATTGTCAAAAGTTACCGAAACTTCTCCGCCCCTACAATTTGTTGTAAAATAATACCACGAAGTATTTTCAAGTGTAACACCAGAGCATGGGGTTGTAGAAAAATCAGGATCTTCAAAAAGATTTACAGTTGCATTATCGTTACTTGTTGCACTTGTTGTTGCATTTATGAGTTCAATTGCTGCAACGCAATTATCATTACAATGCGGAAATTCATCAACTCGTGCATAAATTGTGTCATTAATAGGAATTTCGTCAATCATTCCATTTGGATTTTGTATCCAAACTACTAGAGAACTAGGTCTTGGATCAATATTGTACATTTGTAATTCGGTAACATGGATACCATTTGATGCTTCGCCATAAGTATTGTACATTCTATAATAACGATAAGAGACAGTATTATCAAAATAAAAATTCTGCCAAGTATTCATGCTTAGATTTCCATAATAAATATTATCCAAAACATCCCAATTAGAACCATCATTTGAACCTTGAAATTGCCAAGTTCCGGGGTTATAAATTTCATTTCCACTATATCCGGGTGTTTCAGAAGAACTACAATAAATTCTGTATGTATTAACAGAAGCTTCATTTCCAGCACCTAAATCATACTGCAACCAACATGGCATTACGTAGGTATTAGACCAGCCTGAGGTTGAAATATTTCCATCAAATGCTCTGCTTGGAGAACTTCCGGAATATGTATGACTTGCAGAAGCAGTACCACCTGTGCAAATATTATTGCCTAATGACAACCCATTTGGAATTGTAATATTTGGAATTATGATGGTTTCAAACTGACCGGCTTCAATATTAACAGGATAAGTATTACAAGTTAATGAACCATCTATATCATAACAAACATCAATAGAAGTAATTGTATTTGGATCAGTAGCAACTCCATTATTATCAACAGCACTTGTAGAACCAATCCAACACGTATTAATATCCATATTTACAAGAGTTCCATCATGTCCATTTCCGGTAACGTCGGTTAAAACTGAGCTTCCGGCGCCATCTTCCATTTGATAATAGGCAACTAAACCTCCTTCTGATCCAAGTAAAGTATTACAAATATTAGATCTTAATTCATCTCCTGACAATGCATAGTCCCAAATCCTAACTTCATCAAGAGCTGCATTTGTTGGGTAAGAACTATTATTACGTGCTCCTAAATACCAATTAGAAGCAGCTATAGAATAATTTCCACTTCGAGTATATATTTCTTCTCCATTTAGAAAAACTTTTAATTCTACACCATCAGAAGTAACTGCAACGTGTGACCAATCACCTACAGGCAAATATCTTCCGGTATTTATCCAAGAACCAATTGCCGGAATATAAAAATACAAAAGGCCACTGTTCATTTTAACAATTTCAAATCTATTGCTTTCTGCTACAACGGACATTCTATAATCTCCAACTCCATCTGCAGGATTAAGTATCCAATATTCAGCTGTAAAGTTTGATAATTCAGGAAATGCTCCTAGTTCAATTCTGTCATTTGAGTTATCAAATTGAATAGCAGTTTGCCCCTCAAAAGGACATGGATCAAACAACTGACAGAAATTATTTCGATTTGCAATATCTACTTCAAGCTGATATTCTGTTCCATAACAACCTGAAACACTTACTAACTCAGCATCTAAATCTGTATCTGTAATTGTAATATTATCAAAAGCAAAAAAGTTTCTAGAACGATAGTCTGTGGTCCCTGAAACGCCATAATAAGCATAACCGGAAATTCTTAATTTAACACATGATTGTCCTTTCAGATTACATAAATTATGCTCTACATAAGTCCAATCATCAAACGGATTTTGTTGATTATTATACCAATAATTTGTATTGCCGGCATACCAATCAGGATCAGCATCAGTTCCGAGCTGAGTCCAAGTAGTACCACCATTTATAGAATATTCAACATGAAAATAAGAATAGTAATTATAAAGCTGATATTTAATTTGAAAAGATAAAATCGGATTTTCTACTTCAGTAAAATCAAAAACAGGACTTTCAACCCATAACAATTCATACGATCCATGTGTCGAAACATCAACATACCATGAATCTCCATTAGTTTCATTTCCATTAAGATAATCAAATTGTCCGTGAACAAAGTTTCTGGTAGGAGTTGCTGAATTATTACCAGTTCTCCAATATTCTGTTCCATTATTAAAGTCAGCATAATAAGGAAATGTATTAATCAAGGTATCAAGAGTTGTTATAGACTGATGAATAGTATCATTCGATGGAAAGTCATCTGGAATTAAATCTGTATATGCTGTAAAATTATAAGTACCTACACTTCTCAAGTCAACAGAAGTAGGAAATGTGTATATTACGCTAGTATTTGCCGGAATATTAACTGTTCCTGACAAATTATAAATAATACCCCCAGGACCTTCAATATCACAATAAACAGGAACATTAACCAAATCATGACAAGAAGCACTTTTAACTCTTACTGTTACTTCTTTTGTCTCATCAAAAGTACAAGGTGCTTCATTATTGATAGGGGTAATAAAATCACTAACTGAGGCATCTTGAAATCCATCAATAATTCTAAAATTATCAAAACCGAAATAATTTCGATCTCGATAATCTGTTACTCCGGAAATGCCATAATAAGCGTAACCTAAAACTCTAAATTTTACGCATGACTCGCCTGCAAAAGAACATAAATTATGAAAAACTGTTGTCCAATCATTTACCTCATTTGGATAATTTCCGTACCACCAATTTGTATTACCTTCGTACCAATCTGGATCTGAATTATTTCCAAGTTGAGACCAAGTATTTCCACCATTTAAAGAATATTCAACATGAAAGTATGAATAATATGTAGAAAGTTCATATTTTATATCCATTAATAAAAAAGGATCAGTAACAGCTGAGAAATCAAAAACAGGACTTTCTGCCCAAATTTTATAATATTCTGCATGACGCGTTACATCTACATACCAACTTTCTCCTTCTCCTTCAGCCCCATCAAGATATGGTATATTTCCCCATACAAATTCCCTTCCTCTATCTAAATCAGGCAATGTAGGCTCGTCACCACCTGCCAGCCAATAATCATTATCTCCGTTAAAATCTGCGACATAAGGATATGTTGTTATTCGCGGGAATGGCACAAAAATGCTCATTTGAGTATCATCATTATCCAGATTTGCATCAGGAACAAGACTTGTATAAGCATCGAAATGATAATTACCAATAGGCAACATATCAAAAGTTCCCGAAAAAGTATAATCAACAGAAGAGCCTGGAGCAATACTTGCAACTGTTCCAGAAAAAGAAGCTAATGGAGTTCCATTAAACGTAACATCAACATTAACAGGGACATCAACTGCTTCTGTACAACTCCAATTATAAACTGTAACAGTAACTATTTGAGCATCAGAATATAAACAACCAACATCGTTTGGGTCGGGATCAATAATTGCCGTAACTCCCACGTCTTGTGCATCGATAATCTGAAAATTATCCATAGCAAAATAATTTCTTTCGCTATAATCAGTTTGGTCTGTTAAGGTATTATTTGATTGCTGTGGTCCGTAATACGCATAACCATAAATTCTAAATTTAACACAAGATTGTCCCGTTAGTTCACATAATTTCCGTTGATAAGAGGTCCAAGAATCAACACTATTTGGATAATTTCCATACCACCAATTTGTACTTCCTTCATACCAACCGGGATCTGCGCTCGAACCAAGTTGTGTCCAACTAGTGCCACCGTTTATTGAATACTCTACATGAAAATAAGAATAGTAAGTTGATAGTTCGTACTTTAAATCAAGTTTAAGAATTGGGTCAACAGCACCGGATAAATCAAAAACAGGCGATTCAACTCCAATCATTGTTGTGTTACCATTTGTAGTTGTCTCAACATACCAACTATCTCCTTGTCCGTCAGCTCCATTCAGATAAGGTACTTCTCCGCGTCTAAAATGCCTTGTTCCATCAACATTTGAATTTACTCGAGAAACCCAACCACCATTTCCGGAGTTAAAATCTTCAAGATAGTTATTTCCGGGAGAAACAGCAATTGGCGAATTATTTATTCTAATTTCGGAATAAGAATCATTAGAATTATCCATGTCAGTCGGGAGGCTTGTTGTAACTGTAATCGTGTGATTTCCAATAGCCGACAAATCTGCAGTAGCTGTAAATGTGTATAAATAACTTCCAAAACGAGGAACAGGTCCAGGCATAACTTCTGTGGCAATGTCTGTACCATCAACATTTAAAGTAATTGGAACATCATATAATGGTCGGCATAGATTATTATTTACTACAACCTGTATTGTTTCATTAGAAGAAGAAGAACCGCAAACACCTGAATTATTGAGAGTTATAGCAATAGGTTCTGCGTCATCGCTTGTTCCTCCATCTATTCTAAAATTATCAATTGCAAAATAATTTCTGTCTCGATAATCGGTTGTTCCTGAAATACCATAATAAGCATAACCATATATTTGAAATTTCACACACGGTTCACCGGATAATTCACATAAATCTCGTTCGAAATTAGTCCAATCTGTAACAGGAGTTGCGTAATTTCCATACCAATAATTTGTGTTTCCCTGATACCAATTAGGATCTGCATTTGTTCCAAGTTGATACCAAGTAATTCCTCCATCTTTTGAATATCGTACCTGAAAATAAGAATAATATGTAGAAAGTTGATATTTTAAATCCATAGAAAGAACAGGATTAGAGACATCAGAAAAGTCAAAAACCGGACTTTCAACCCAAATTAACTCATAAGAACCATGAGTTGTAACATCAACATACCAAGAATTACCTTCTCCTTCATGACCATCAAGATAAGGTAAAGTACCCCAGACAAATTCCCTGCCACTCGGCTGATTGTTTCCTCCGGCAATCCAATATCCATCATTTGAATTAAAATCTTCAACATACGGATAAGTAGTTATTTTTGGAAAATCTACGGAAATAGATACTCTTGCAGTATCGTTATCATGACTAATATCACCAGGCATTTCAGTCCAGGAAGTAAAATTATAAATCCCCATTGGGGTCATATCAAATGTGGCTGGAAAAGCATAACTTGTTGTTCCATTAGCTGTTACAACAGGTACTGTTCCTGAAAATAATAAAGGAGAAAAAGCATAATCGGGATGACCAACAGGTAATTCAACCAGACATTTTACCGGCGCATTATATACTTCACCACAACCATAATTTCTAACTGAAATTGTAACTGTTTGATTTTGACTGTATAAACAACCGGATGCTGATGAATTTGGGTCTGTAATAGCAAATACTCCAACTTCAGGACTATCTATTATTTTAAAATTATCAAAAGCAAAGTAATCTCTTTCACTGTAATCAGTTTGTGGCATCAAATAATTATTATCAGCTTGAGGTCCATAATAAGCATAACCATAAACTCTGAATTTTACGCATGATTTTTCGGAAGGATCTAATGAAACAATATTACACAAACTATGCTGAACTGTTGTCCATTCATCTATTTCGTCAGGATAATTTCCGTACCACCAATTTGTGTTTCCTTCGTACCAACTTGGGTCAGCATTTGTGCCAAGTTGTGTCCAGTTTGATCCACCATTGATAGAATATTCAACATGAAAATAAGAATAATAAGTAGATAAACTGTATTTTATATCCATAAAAAGAACCGGATCTGATGCTCCATTAAGATCAAAAACTGGCGATTCAGCCCAAATAAGAGTTGTGTTTCCATGAGTCTTTGTTTCAACATACCAACTTTCTCCTTCTCCTTCAGCTCCGTTCAAATAAGGAACTTCGCCGAGTCTAAAATGCCTTGACCCTTCTGTATTAGAGTTTATCCTTGAAACCCAACCATTATTACCGCTTATAAAATTCTCTTCATACGGATTTAATCCATCTACTAAGATTTTGTTATTAATCCTTAATTCGGTTAAAATATCATTAGAATTATCACCATCAGTAGGTAGATTTGTAGTTGCAACAATGGTATGATTTCCTGGAGTACTCAAATCAGCAGTTACTGAAAAAGTATAAAGATAACTTGCATTTCCGGGTATTGGTCCTGCTACTATTTCATTTATTACAGCCCCTCCATCAACCTGAATAGAAACAGGCACATTAGACAATAGACGACAAGTGTTGTTATTTATCAAGACTTGCATTGTTTCCGCATTTGAAAAAGAGCCACAAGTACTTGAATTAGTTAAAGTTAACGCAACTGGTTGAATGTCATCAGGAATCCCTTCTGAAATATAAAAATTATCTACTGCAAAATAATTCCTGTCTCTATAGTCTGTTGTCCCGGAAATTCCGTAGTAGGCATAGCCGGAAATTCTAAATTTCACACAAGGTTCACCTGAAAGCTTACAAAGTTGATGTTCAACATGTGTCCAATCAGTAACAGGTGTTGCTTGGTTTCCGTACCACCAGTTAGTGTTCCCTTCATACCAGTAGGGATCTGCATCACTACCGATATAATACCAATTTGCTCCATCATTTATTGAATATTCAACATGAAAATATGAATAATAAGTTGACAATTGATATTTTAGATCCATTGAAAGAACAGGATTATTAAGAGTTGAGAAGTCAAAAACAGGACTTTCAAGCCAAATCAAATCATAACTGCCTTGAGTTGTTGCTTTTATGTACCAACTATTACCCTCTCCCTCGGGACCGCCCAAATATGGTAATTCTCCATAAGCAAACTCTCGTCCATGATGATTCGGGATAGCTGTATTCGGGGGTTGATGGTCGGGTCCTTCTTGACGCCAACCTGCTCGTGAAATATTAAAATCTTCAGAATAAGGATATGTTTGAACTAGCTGACGGCGACCTTCTTTTAATGTATTATTTGTTAAATTTCCATCAATTGCAGGTAATTGTGGTTCTGCATTTAAAATAAAGTGATACACGTCATCTGCCGACATATCAATTGTAGCAACTGTTACATCAACATAACTATTTGCAGGAATAGTAGCAATTGAACCGGAGTAAGTTCCTGTAAAACCACCCGAAATATCGCATGTCCAGTCAATATCGGTAACATCATCAAAACTATAATTGTAAACTCTGATTGTTACAGATTCGGAGTTTGTATATGTCTCTCCACAATTCAAATATTCAGGAGTTACAAGTTGAGAAACACCAACATCATTTCCCCCAAAAATATTAATATCATCAATATACCAATAACGACCTACAGCACTAACTTCTTTATACCGAAACCTCACAATAACAGATGAATATCCAGACAAATAAGGAGTTAGATCAATAATTGTTTTAACTGGAGCTGTTAAATCGCCGACAGGAATCTCAGAATTTGTATTTACAATTATCCAAGTATTTCCTCCATCTGTACTAATTTCAACATAACCATAAGTATTTTCAACGCCATACCAATATTCGTAGTAACTTAGATAAACAGAACTCAAATTACAAAAATAAACTTCGGGAGATCTAATCCAAGCTTCATTTGGTGTAACACCAGAACCCAAAGCCCAATCATCAAAAACAGCATAATATCCTCCACTAGCGCTAGATAAACCAGGAGTATTTTGAATTTTCCAATTATTTGTTCCTTGTAAATATCCTACTGACCAACCTGTTGGTAAAGCTGACGTTGGAAAAGTTTGGTATAAAAACCCATTGTTTTCTTCACAAATTATTTCTTGACCTGCACCCGAAAACACAGAGCCATTTAAAGGACAAGTAATTGTTGTTAATGGTGAAGTTGCAATTTCAACATTTCCTGTGCCAGCAGTTGAAGGATATGACGTCCAAACACCTGTTGAGTTCCTAACTGCCAAAATATTAGCAACATTTCCATTTACATCATCAGGGTCAATATAATCATAATTTAACTGATAATTATATGATGTCATAGTTGAACTAAAAGACCAGTATCGACTTAAAAAATCTGAATAGGAAGTAATAGTAGGATGGGCACCATCAGTAAGATTTACACCCACATAACCAGCTGAGTTAGTAAAAAAAGATAATCGAGCCGGTGTATATTCAATTGTTCCTATATTATCTCCAACAGGAAAAACAAATTCAATGGTAGAATTTGTACCAAAGTATTTTCGTAATTGTCCTATTCCGCTAGAAACAACCATATTAGAAACCGTCGGAACCCCGTCATAAGCTGTTAAATTATTAACATTAGAAAGAGTTAAGTCAAAATCAGATAACTCGAACAATCCATCGATTAAATGCAGTGTAGTAGAAACAGTTGCATTTGCAGAAAGTGTTACTCCATTATTGTTGTTAATTGATAATTCTCTTGCTCCTACAAAACCCGAACCGGTTATTTGAGCAACAAGACCGTCATATATGTAATTTGCAGCAGTTCCATACGTTCTGATACCTGAAACCTGAATATTTCCAGATGCTTCGCCAGCCAAAGAAATTCCAGCTGAATTACCAATGTAAAGATAAGCAGAAGAAGTACTTATATTTGAAAATCCACCTGAGCCACTAATGATTTTATCATAAAGAAAAAAATTGCCATAATTCTGAATATCTGAAGATGATGAAATATTGATATTCAAATAAACTGAACCGCCTGAATTATTTCTAAAATATCCTAAACCTAAAAACCCTGCATTCAAATAAACCTGAGCAAGATTTTGCACATAAAAATATCGTCCTGTGCCTATTTCAAAATTATTATTCAAATTTAAAATTGTATTTGAATTTGCATAAACATCAATACCATCGCCTTTGTATGTCCCTCCTGTTTTAGTGTAATCTTTTGGTATTCCGGCACTTTGGAAATAAATAGTTTGAATTCCCGTACTTTTTCCTCTTTGAAAAACTCCTGCGTTCTGAATAAAATTTCCGGCAAGGTAAAGTCTTGTGTAATATGAAGTTGTGTTATTAAAATTTATCACACCATCATTGATAATAAAATCGCCATTAACATAAATTGTACGATAAGAATTTCCTAGAACTAAAGTATCTGTACCTGTTGATACTATTGTAAAATCTCCATTGCAGGTTACCGTACCCAATGCAAAATTAATATTAGCAGCTTGATTTGGATTATCCCATAAAACATTTCCAAAAGTTTGATTTATTCCAGTTGGACTGGTTATCGTAATACCTACAATATTCAGTAACGAGTTAGCATTCCACGTTGCAGTTGGAATATTGCCACCATCTCGATTATGCAAATATTCTGAACCACTTAGAAACTGTAAACGAGTTGCCGCTCCTGTTATAACTCCACCATTATTGGTGATTTTTCCACCATTATTAACAGAAGTAATTGTTGTGGAATAAGTTGTTGTGTACCAATTACTAAAAGCATCATTGGGATTTATAATAAATTCACCCGAAATATCTGCCAACTGACCTCCAACATTGTTAAATGTTATTCCTAATCGATTGGTTCCTGTACTTCCAATTTTTAATACTGAACCTGATTCCACAAGTAAATTAACTATAGCAGCAAGCCCTCTAATTGTCAATGTTTTGTCGCCTGATGATTCTAAATTAATATTTGTATTGTTTATTACTAATAGCCTTCTAATTGATTCTGTTGGAACATTTGTAATTGTTATTGTTCGTCCATCATTAAACTGTAAAATATCAGTACTTGCAGGGGTCAACCTTTCTGGATCCCAGTTAGAAGAAACTGTCCAGTCAGCGTTATCTGCGCCAATCCAAGAATATGTTGTTTGAGCTTTTGTTGCAAAAGAAAAAGAGACAAAAAATAAAACAAGAAGTATATTCTTAGTTCTAGTTATTAAAGCGCATATTGAAATCATAGTTCTTTGTTTATATATTTAAAAGTGAAATGATTTTTCTTCAACTTAATTTATTCAAAAAATTAAAAATCATTGAAAATAGTTATCATTCAAACCAGATTTGCTTCCTTCGACATTTATTATAAAAACCGACATTTTATCCAGTAGGAAAGAGAACGGAGAATTGTTTAAAATTCAACTAAAACAATTAATAATATTCATCAGTGTGAACAATTATTATTTGCAAAAAAACAAGTTTTAGAACTAGTATTATAATGACTAATTCAACTATCATAAAACACAGACAACAAATGACAAAGTGCGGTTGCGGATATAAAGCTAATTTTAAAAAAATAATAATATAATGAAAGAAAAAAATGATTCCATCTTTGGCACACTTTAGCAACAAATATACGGAAATTAGAGCCGACTTAAAGAAATAATGTGTCCGAATTTACAAATTTGGACTAAAAAGCATTGAGTTTCTATTATCTGTGACTTTGAATTTGTTTTTTATAGAAAGAAGGAGTAACACCTGTAATCCTCTTAAAAACAGAATAAAAAGAAGAACGACTTTTAAAACCAACTGTTTGAGCTATTCCGTCTAATGAGTAATTTTTATAATCGGGAGATTTTAGCAGTTTTTGGGCTTCTTTAATACGGTAAGCATTAATAAATGTGTTGAAATTTTTCTTGTATTCAATATTTATAAATTTAGACAAGTACAATTTATTTGTGTTCAAAATCCTACTCATTTTATCAAGTGTTATATCACTTTTCAGAAATATTTTTTCATTTATTAAATTTTCTACTCCTTTTCTCAATAATTCAATTTGCTCGGGTTTTAAAATACTCTCATCAGGATCATCAATATAATTTATTTTCGTTTCAGAACTAAATGAATTGTCATCTTGGTCTGTTTTACAGGTCTCTACAAGCTCAAGATTAATTTCCACTAATTTTGCATAAGAATAATTCAATTTTTTAAAGAAAAAAAGAATAAATCCTATAAGTACAACAAAAACAACCATTGCAATAATAAAATAAATAATAAGCTTTTGTTGCCTCGATATTTTTAATTTATTTAGTTGAATCTCTTTGTCTTTTTTTTCAGTTTCGTAATTAATCTTCAGTTGATTGATTTTTAAACTGTTTTCAAGATTATACAAACTATCTTTTAAATCAGTGTATTTTTTAAAATAATCATACCCATTTTTATAATCACCCATTTCAATATACATTGAAGAAAGGAATTTATAATTATCCTTTTCAAAATCTTTATTATTACTTGCCACCGAATATTTCAAACTCATCAATATATAACTCTGTGTTTTTTGTATATTATTTTGTTCATTATACAAATTCCCATACAGATAATATACCGCAGCCAGATATGCAAATAACTGATATTTTTGAAAAACTTCTTCGCAATGAATTAGTAATTTTTCAGCCTCAACAAAATCTTTCAATTGAATATATATTTCAGCCATATTTGTCTGACTTATAGCAATATAAATATCATCATTCAAGTCGGAAGAACATTTTAAAGCTTGCTTAAAATAAGCCAAAGCCGAATCTGGTTTATTTAATGATGTGTAAATATTTCCAATATTATTAAAAACAGTTGCTAGTCCTTTTAAATTTTCAAGACTTTCATATATTTTTAAGGCTTCTTTGTAATATTTCAATGAATTTAAAAAATCGCCATCTGTGGAATATGCCATTGCTATATTATTCCTGGAAGATGCTTGTGCTTCTTTAAAACTATTTTGTTCAGCTAATTTAAGCTCTATCAAAAAAAATTCGATAGCTTTTGAATAATTAGCTTTCATATAGTTTGTCATACCCAACCTTTCGTATGAAGCTATAATTGAAAAAGTGTCGTTTAATTCAGTATAAATATCAAGTGATTGTTTAAAAAAATCTTCTGCTTGATTATATTCTTCCTTTGAGTACAATATTTTCCCTTTATAAAAAAACAAAATGGCTTGTTGTTTTTCATTTTTACTCTTTACTAAATATAAATACGCAGAATCCAAATAAAATAAAGAAGTGTCAAATACTTTTTCCTCAAAATAAGAATCTGAAACATTAAAATAAAAATCCACAATTTCATCTTCATGTCCTAGTGCCTTTGCTATAATCAATCCCTTATTTGCATATAATCTAGATAATTTAGTATTTGAAAGCAAATAATAATTAGATAATTGTTTATAAACATCAACCTTTTCAACAGGATTAGCCTTGCTTAAAGAATTATACAGACTGTCCAAATTTTGAGACGTTCCAATTTTACAAATAAAAAGTAAAAAAACGAAGAATAAACAATATGTTTTTATAGCTTTCATTTTCAAGACACTTATTAAAAAGTGTAAATATTTTAATTTTTAAATATCACAAATATAATTTAAAAAGCTAAATTCAAAAAATCTAAAATTCAAAAATCAAAGAACTATTTATTATTCTTTTTTCATTTTTGTTATTTCGTCTAAAAATATAAATTTGTTGAAAAAATAAAATTGAGTAAAAAATCAGAAATTAAAAAGCATAAAGAAAGTTTTTACCTAATAATCAGCGCCTTATTGTTTGGAAAAATCAGCGAACGTTCTTCGAGAGAAAGAATTTTTACTGTGTTATCTTTTAGTTTTGGAAACTTTTTTGCCTTGATTGGAATTGTTTTTATTTTACACAATGAAATATTTTTCGGCATTTTGTTAATTTTAGCCGGCGTAATTGGTTTCAGTTATCTTTACTACACTTCCAGATTTAAAAACAAACCTAAACCTTGGTTATTTTTAGCCTTTTTCTTGTCAATTTTTACATTAATTTGGGGAAAAGCTCATGGTTTTTATGGTGACATCCATTTACTTCTAATTCCGGGAATTATTTCTTTTGCAAGCATTTTTAAACCAAAACACTATTTTGTAATTAGCTTAATAATTGGATTTTACTTACTTTTTCTTTTCGGAATTGAAAATTATTACTCTCAAATTTTCATAAATGAGAAAATAGTAATTCCTGAATATCAACCAATTATAATATTTGCTTTCACTCTTTTAGTTAGCGGTTGGGTTGTTGGTTCAATTATTTATAATAATTCTCTTAAAATTAAAGAAACAGACAAACAAAAAGAAAAAATTGAATTATTATACAAAGACATGTTAAGCAGCGTAAATTACGCTTATAATATTCAAAATGCTTTACTTCCATCTTCAGAAACTCTTAACACTCTAATTCCTCAAAATTTCATTCTTTACAAACCCAGAGATATTGTCAGCGGTGATTTTTATTGGGTAAACAAAAACCAAAATAAAACTTTTGTTGTTGTTGCTGATTGCACCGGACATGGTGTTCCGGGTGCTTTTATGAGCATGTTGGGAATTTCTTTACTAAATGAAATTATTCTTAGTTCTACTTTACGAAGTTAAAAAAGTTTTACATTACACTAAAAAAAATTTGCAGTTTGGATATAAATATTTAAATTAGAGGCAGTTAA
>JAFGUD010000511.1 GCA_016938685.1 Bacteroidales bacterium
TGAAAATGAATGGAAAGATGCTTTCAGAAAAAAATCGGATAAGTTTATAAATGCAGTTTATAAGTTAATTTCCAATTCATTTAATTTAAGTGAAGATAGAATAACAATTTTAAAAAGTGTGATTCAGAACGCTGAACCTTTAAATGATTATCGAAGCCATTTAATTAAAAATAACTCCCTTTTAAAAGACTGCTATCATAAAAGAATTTGTTTAAACGAAGAAGAAACCATACTATATGTACTTGAGAAAACGAAGGTTGTAGGTGAAAATTACAAAGAAATTAAAGTATAAAACAACTGCGACATACATTGTCGCACCCTGTCCCTATCTTTGTTTAAAATTTTACAGATATGGAGCAGAATATAAAGTTTAGGTTATTGGAAAGTATTGGAAAAGTATATGAGCAATCAAAAGATTGTAAGCTTGATTCAGCATTTTTTGAGAAGGTTGTTGTTGAATTAAAACATCTTTCCGATTATTTTAAGGTTTCTAGAAACCAGTCATTAATTGTTGCAATGGTTTTTGCCCTGAATTACAAAGGTGATACAGTTGATTTGAAAGACCTGATTGAGTATTTCGACTGTAATCCAATGAAATTATTGGAATTCAGTGATGATTTCGATACGTTATACTCAAAAGGAATTTTTAAAAAACGAAAATCTTCGCACAGGGTTAATTTAGCATTATCGAACGACCAATTTACAATAAATGAGAAAATTACCGAGGCAATCTTGAATAATAAATCTATGCCCGTAATTGAGCGTGAAGGATTTAAGGATGTGATTGAACTTCTTGAAAAAATTCACAAGTTAGGTGAACAGCGAGATAGCGAAGACTTTTCTACTTTTGAGCTATTTAACCAAACGAAGGAACTTATCTCTTCAAATTTACAATTTCCTCTAATCAAAAAAATTAATGATTTCCAGTTTAGCATTGAAGATACATATCTATTCCTTTACTTGATTTGGAAAACGATTACAGGCAATGAAACAAGTGATATTGGTCGTGCAACAGAAGGCATTTTTGATAATACTTCGGAAAGGGTTAATTACGTTCAAAAGATATTGTCGAATGAGAATAAGTTAATTAGCCATAATCACATTGAAATTGTAGAAGCCAATTTTTTTAACGATACCGAAATTAAGCTATCTGAATCTTCGGTTAAGATGCTACAAGAATTAGGGTTAAAACTTTTCGCAAATAAAAAGAAACGTGATAATATTATTGAACCAGCAAAAATTAACTCTAAAACTCTTTATTTTAATGAATTTGAGCATAAACAGCTCAATTTATTAAAAACGTTGTTGCAAGAAGATAATTTCAAGGAAACACAAAACAGATTACAAAGTAAAGGTTTGCCGAAAGGTGTTACGGCTTTATTGCATGGTTTGCCTGGCACAGGAAAAACAGAAACTGTTTTTCAAGTAGCGAAGGACACCAACAGAGAAATTGTAAAAGTTGATATTAGTCAGTCAAAATCAATGTGGTTTGGTGAAAGTGAGAAAATCATTAAACGCATTTTTACTGATTACAAGGCTTATGCAAAAGACAGTGAGCAAATGCCCATTTTATTATTCAACGAAGCCGATGCAATTATTTCAAAACGAAAAGAGAATAGCACCTCGAATGTTTCACAAACCGAAAATGCAATTCAAAACATTATACTTGAAGAACTTGAAAATTTTGAAGGTATATTTTTTGCCACAACAAACCTTGCAAAAAATCTTGATTCGGCATTTGAAAGGCGTTTTTTATTCAAAATTGAATTTCAAAAACCTGATATTTCGGTAAAAGCAAAAATATGGAATTCAAAATTACCAAGTCTTTCTGAATCAGAATGTGAAACACTTGCAAACCGCTTTGATTTCTCTGGAGGCCAAATTGATAATATTGTTAGAAAGAATGAGATTCATGAAATAATTCACGGTATTACAGTAGATTTTAATAATATTCTTGATTTCTGCAAAACGGAATTATTATCAAAAAATAGTGGAGTTCGAATAGGTTTCACAAAAGCATAAAAAACATGTCAAAGAGAGAATCAATTGCACGATATAACCTGATAATTAAAAAGCTCAGAAAACAGCCGTCTTCATTTTCGGAAATTTCTGACTACCTCGCTTTTGAATCAGATTTGCAGGAATATAATTTCAACGTATCTAAACGTACATTTCAAAGGGATATCGAAGATATTCGTTCGGTTTACAATATAGACATTCAATATGATTTTTCAAGAAAGGTTTATTATATTGACTTTGACGAGCAACCAGAAGTAAACGAGAGAATTTTAGAGGCTTTTGATACGTTTAACGCTTTAAATATTAGCGACAGGCTTTCAAATTATATCCACTTTGAAAAACGGCGACCTCAAGGCACCGAAAATCTATATGGTTTGCTACATGCTATAAAAAATAAGGTTCAAATATCATTTTCATATCAAAAATTCTGGGAGGATGAAATCACACATCGCATTACTGAACCATACGCTCTTAAAGAATTTAAAAACCGTTGGTATGTACTTGCAAATGATTTGAAAGACAAGAAAGTAAAAAGCTTTGCATTAGACAGATTAACAGAATTGGAGATTACAAGGAAAAAGTTTCAGTTACCAAATGATTTTAATGTAAGCGAGCATTTTAAATATTGTTTTGGGATTATAAGCCCGAATGAGCATAAACCACAGGAAATCATTTTGTCTTTCGACCCATTTCAAGGGAAATACATAAAAACATTACCGCTTCATGAATCACAAGTGATTCTAAAAGATAACGTAGATGAATTACTTGTAAAACTAACGTTGTTCGTAACACATGATTTTTTCATGGAAATTTTATCGTTTGGCGATAATGTAAAGGTTATTCAACCAGTTAGTTTGATTGCAGAAATTAAGAAAGCTTATGAAAACGCTTTAAAACTTTATTAATATGGCGATAACTGAAAATGAAATTAACCAGTTGAATAAATTTCTGGAATCGGATTGTTATGATATTGTTGAATTTGAAAAACGCTACCAGTCTATAAAGATTAATAACAATTTTAAAATCAAACTGATTGATTTTGAATCACTAGCGTCCGAAACTTTTCGGAAACAAGCAAAAAACAGATGAAACCCCACTGAATACGCTAAATAGAATCGAGTTATCCAGAAA
>JAFGUD010000512.1 GCA_016938685.1 Bacteroidales bacterium
CTTGGGTAGCTTGTTCCATTTCGTGGGCTTCGCCCACTTCATTCCACAAGCCACCCAAGCCACCGCCGCCAACACATTTACGTTATACCCAATGCGATTTAATGAGATGATAAATGATTTCACTATATTTGCAAAAATAAAAATTATGATATATGAGTGAAACAATAGAAATGAAACCTTTATTTGAAAGGGAAATAAAAGGAAAAAAAATGCTGGATAACAATCAAAAAAAAGAAGATAATACCCCAAAATTATTTTATAAACATAATAACGGTGAATTATGGCAAGGAGATAGTATTGAGTGGTTAAAAACATTGGAAAATAAAAGCGTTGATTTGATTTTTGCAGATCCACCGTATAACATAAAAAAAGCAGATTGGGATAATTTTGAAAGCCAGGAAAAATATATTAAATGGTCGATACAATGGATAAAGGAAGCGGCACGAGTTTTAAAAGATACAGGTTCTTTATATATCTGTGGATTTTCTGAAATATTAGCTGATTTAAAGCACCCAGCTAATAGATATTTTAAATCAAGCCGTTGGATAATTTGGCATTATAAAAACAAAGCTAATTTAGGCAAAGATTGGGGACGTAGCCACGAAAGTTTACTTCTATTTAGAAAAACAAAAGAATTTACATTTAATATTGATTTTGTTCGTATTCCGTATGGAGCACATACATTAAAATATCCAAGCCACCCCCAAGCTGAAACAAGTCAATATGGTAATGGAAAAAATGATAAAAATATTTGGGAGCCAAATCCACTCGGAGCAAAACCCAAAGATGTTTTGGAAATTCCTACAATAAACAATGGGATGCAGGAAAAGACAAAACACCCAACTCAAAAACCAGAAGAATTAGTGCGAAAAATAATTTTAGCCTCTTCAAACGAAAACGATGTGGTTTTAGACCCATTTTGTGGTTCAGGAACAACACCCGTTTGTTCAGAGCAATTAAAACGTAAATGGTTAGCTTGCGATTTATCGCCTGAATATCTTGATTGGTCAATTGAACGAATAGACAATGTGCCTGAATGGTCAATTGAAAAATGGATTAAACATGATTTTGATAATTTACAACGCAGAAATTCAATAAGATGACAATAAAACAACTTGTAAAACACGCAACTGACAAATCTAAATTTCAGGATTTAGCCGGATATATTAACTTTTGCACAGAGTATTTGAATTATGTTGAAGAAAATCTACAAGCAATAATTGTATCGCAAAATGAAAATAATTACAGTTTTTATCAGTACAAAAAGGAAGCTAATTTCCAGATAACAAGACCAATAAACACTAACTTAATGATTAGTGCGAATGAATTTAAAAAGTCATCAACTGAATATTTAAAAATTCTAAGAACCATTAAAGATGTAAACAAAAGAAATACATCTATCAGAAATTTACTGAACAACTCAACTTACACGATACAACAATCAGTAGGAGCTGCACTTGACGCACTACCTGCCGGAAAATCTAATACTGCAAGAAAACTTAACGGAGATTTATTCGAAAATTTTATTCGTCTGATACTTTTGGAGATTGGAATTAACTGTAAATCAGGAGTAGTGCAAGTTCCAGTAACAGTTAAAAACAAGGAATTATTCAAAATGAGTTATCAGCATGATTTAATAATTGAACAAAACGATGAATTAAAAGTAATAGGTTCAGTGAAAACATCAAGTAAAGATAGAATAGACAAAATATTCATAGACAAGTTTTTATACAATAAATTGACAGAAACTCAAACACCACATATTGCAATCTTCTTAAACGATGTTCAAAGAAAGAAAACGAAAAAAGAGAATGAATACGGAATAAATTCAACATTTCTGCCCGGACATTTCAAAGGATATACGGTGAAATTAAATCCATTGGACGGGGTTTATTATTGTGATATTCGACCAAATATGAAAACAGAAGAAATATTAAAAGACCATATAAAAACATTTGACCATTTGTTAATCAATGATATATGGAAATTAATAAAATAAAAAACAGGGTATAACATGCTACTTGCCGTCAGTGTTTTTGGGGTGTTTTGCTTCGCCTACGGCTTCGCAAAAACACCCCAAAAACACCGCCGCAAGTAGCTTTACGTTACCCACAATTGCGATAACGATAATTCAAGTAGAAAGACAAATGAAAATTGTATCTTTGCATAGACAAAAATCAAAAATA
>JAFGUD010000513.1 GCA_016938685.1 Bacteroidales bacterium
TATCCTGAGGGCGTAAAAAGACTGTTTTCTTTACAGTTGAAATTTGTAACTTCTTGAAATTAGATTTGCCAATCTTATTTAGGCATATTCCTGAATAGGTTAAAAAATAAAATAACTTGAGTATAAATACCAGGTTATTTTTTAATTTTTTAATTCTACGGAAAATTTTTCTCTATTATTTATTATTATTTTATATGAAAAACATTTCCCAAAAGGAAGATTTTTTTAATGGTTTGATATTCAGCAGTTTGAGTTTGATTTCATTTATAAACAAGACATAATAATCCTATAATTCAATTAGTTGTAATTGAAAATCAGAGAGTTGTAGTTTTAAGCAGCTTGCTTCTTTTTTTCTTCTTCTTCTAACTCTTTTTGTTTGATTTTAGAAGCAATCAATTTTGCATTAGAAGTATGGATTCCAAAGAGTATCCAAAGAATTTCTGTTTTCTTAGTTCTTGCTTTTACTTTCTGCAGGGAATAATGATTTTTGTGAGTACCAAATGCACCTTCCATTCTTGTTGAACGCTCTTTATCAAGCTCTTTCCTTAATTGTTTTCTTTGTTTTTCATCTTTAGCAGGTCTTCCTTTAGGTACAAAATTGGTTGTAATTCCTTCTGTTGTACAGTAAGTTCTGTTCTTATTATTAGCAAATATTTTATCTGCGGAGATAATATCCAGCTTTCTTTCAAATAAATAATGTGCTGTTTCGACAGTATTTTTAAGATGAGTTCCTTCATTAAAAGCATCAAAAGATAAATGTTCAACAAAACTGATTCCACTTACTTGAAATACATTTGCTTTTGCGCCAAACTCTACCCTTTTATTTTCTTTTCCTCTGATTATAGGTCGAATATACTCTTTATCGATACTAACTATACGATTTTTAACTTCTTTACCTTCAAGTAATTCAGTTTGTTGGACTAAAATATTTTTGATTGTATTATAACGTTTTTGATAAGAATCTTGCCAATTTTCTAAGCCGCCTAAAGTTTCAAGAATATCAGATAATTGTTCGCAAAGCTTTTTTAATAAGTGAATAAGTCTTCTTTTTATTTTCGTTGTTTGCTTATATGTCTTTCGTCTTTTCTTACTATAAATCTGATAAGCTTTACTAATATCTATGAATTTTGAACGTGGAACAGCACCTTTTACTAACTGATACAAACCATTTAATTTTGGCTTAACCCAGGATACTGATTCCCAAAGTAGCTTTGCATCAGTCGGGTAACGAATATAACTTTCGTAACAGGTCGCATCGGTTAGTACTATTTTGGGGTCAAGATGTTCTGCCCATGATTGTGCCAAAAGTTTCTGAAATTCTTTGATATTCACGTTTTCTGCAATTTCTACTCTGGCTTCACTTATTTTTTTATAATTTTCAATTGGATGTAACGGATCTATAAACATATTACAAAAAAACTGAAACTGATAGTCTGAATTAAGCCTGTCTAGTAATTTCCTGTCTGACAGATTAGTATAATGTTTAAGAAACATCAATGCTACTTTTGCATGAGGTGAGAAAATAGCTTCAGGCCCTTTTTTGTTTCGTTTCAGACAAAGTAAAGAGATTATTTTTTGCCATGGTATGGCTTTATATATTCCTCCTAATTCACTTGCTTCAAACTGCTTTTTATATACTTCAAAATGCTGCTCAGGGCTATAAAAGTTAAGCGGCATTGTATTTTCCGAAAAATTGATTACTTTTGTCATAGTTATAAAAAAAATTACCCCGAAATATAGGCATTTTGCCGCTTTTCGGGGTCTTTTTTTTGTTAAATATTTGTTAAATAATCAAGATCTCAATACTTTACATTATTTAGGAATATCCCTATTTATTTAACACCCTCTGATAATTCATGTAAGCATCACTTTTTTTATGGATTTTCTAACTATTTTTCTTAGGCAAATACAAAGAAACTTTTTAAACTTCTAAAAATTTTACTTGGGGTTTCTTAAAAAGCTTTAGTAATTTCATTATTTCCTTTTAAAAGAGAATAATGAAATTGATTCCAGAAATTTTCGTACA
>JAFGUD010000514.1 GCA_016938685.1 Bacteroidales bacterium
ATAAAAACAGACAATAACGGCAATTTATTATGGGATACAACTTATGGCGGTGCAGGAACCGATATTGCAAACAATATATTAAAACACAACAACAATGAATTTTTAATACTTGGAAGCACAACGTCAAAAGGGAAAGGACAAGAAGATGCCTGGCTACTGAAAATAGATATTGAGGGAAATTTACTTTGGGAAAAAACTATAGGAGACAATTCTTCAGATATTGCAAACTCAGGCTTTTATACCTCAAACGGCAATTGTATAATTTGCGGCACAACTTCATCAACAGGAAACGGAGGGTACGATGCTTGGGTGATAAAACTCGAACCCGAAAACTCTACATATTTTGATCAAACTTCGCCTATTTTAACAATAACTAAACCCGCAACTAACACCTTAACAACAACCAATCAATCAATTGATATTCAAGGTTTTACATCAGACAACAATGGAATAAAAAATATTTTCATAAATGGAAATACAGTCTCCGAGAATGCAGGTTACTTTTCAAAAACAATAAATCTTACAACAGGAATAAATTCCATAAAAATAATTTCAACAGATAATAACTATAATTCAACAACCCAAACAATAAATATTACTTATTATCAACCAAATAACGATGTAGATAATAACATACCAATTTGCGGCAAAAGTTATGATAACAGATATGCACTTATTATAGGGAATGAACATTATCAAGAAAACGGCTCCGATATTGTAAGTTTAAACTACACCTTAAATGATGCTCAAATTTTCAAAAAATACTGCGTAAATGTACTTGGCATTCCAAATGATAATTCGCATATTTATTACATTGAAGATGCAACATCTATGAAAATGATTCAATATATTGACATGTTTAGCCAATTAATATCCTTAAAAGAAGAATCAGAATTTTTTGTATATTATAGTGGTCATGGAACTTTGGATAATCAAAACAACTCGTATTTAATTCCGGTTGATGTAACCTCCAAATATATTGGGAATTACGCGTTTAAATTAGATGATTTTTACACAAAGTTAGCCCCCAAAGACAGCAATAGAGTATATATATTTCTCGATGCTTGTTTTAGCGGTGGGGGAAAAAATGGAGCACTTGTACAAACAGCAAAAGTAGGATTACGACGAGCAAATACGAATACAATTTATTCAAATTTAATAATTTTTGCCGCATCATCGGGGATCGAAAGTGCTCAGGAATACCAAATTGAACAACACGGACTATTTACATATTTTTTGTTAAAAAACTTACAGCAATCACAAGGAAATATTTCATGGGGAGAACTAACCGAAAATATTTACAAAGATGTATTAACTGCAACTTTAAATCCTGCAAACAAATTAAATACTCAAACACCAACAATTCAAGTTAACCAGTCTATACAAAACACATGGAAAACTTGGGAAATAAACCCGTAATTAAAAATAAAGATTAAACCTCAAATTAACAACACATTACACCAAAAACATAATTAAACAAAAAAACCGGCAAATTAGCCGGTTTAATATTAAAAATCTTTATCAAAAGATTAAAAATCTTCGATAACAACATTATATTTAGCAATAAATTCTTCCATTGGTCTATTAAAATAACCAGCTTCTAATTTATCTTTAAGATCTTTAAAAGCTTCAATAGTTCTATCAACCTGCTCCATAGTATGAGCAGCAGTTGGGATTAAACGGAACATAACAACGTCTTTAGGAACAACCGGATACACAACAACAGAACAGAAAATTTTATGATTTTCACGAATTTCTATAAGCATACTTCCAGCTAATTTAGCCTCTCCTTTTATATAAACCGGAGTAACAGAAGAATTAGTTTCGCCAATATCTAAACCTGCATTTTTTAAACCAGATTGTAATCTGTTAACAACTTTCCACAGATTATCTTTATGAGAAGGATCAGAACGAAGCATATCCAAACGCTTTAAAGCACCTATAACCATAGGCATAGGTAACGATTTTGCAAATACTTGCGAACGCATTACATATTGAAGGTAATCAATAATTTTCTTTTCGGCAGCAACAAAAGCACCAATTAGAGCCATTGATTTAGCAAAAGTAGAAAAATGCACATCAACTTCATCTTGAACACCAAAATGTTCGCCGGTACCAATTCCCTTTTTACCCATTGTACCAAAACCATGAGCATCATCAACAAGTAAACGGAAGTTGTAATCTTTTTTTAAAGCAACAATTTCATCAAGTTTACCCAAATCACCGGCCATACCAAAAACACCTTCGGTAATAACTAAAATACCACCTTGGGTTTTATCGGCAACACCTTTTGCATGATCAAGTTGTTTTTTAAGGCTTTCCATGTTATTATGATCAAAAACAAAACGTTTTCCGAAATGCAATTGAACACCATCAAGAATACATGCATGAGATTCAGAATCGTAAACAATAACATCACGTCTGTCAACAAGTGCTTGAATAATAGAAACCATTCCTTGGTAACCGTAGTTAAGCAAATAAGCTTTTTCTTTTCCAACAAAATCAGCTAATTCTTGTTCAAGTTGTTCGTGATATTTTGTTTGTCCGGACATCATTCTTGCTCCCATTGGATAAGCTAAACCCCACTCCTTAGCAGCATCGGCATCAACTTTTCTTACTTCGGGATTATTTGCTAAACCCAAGTAACTATTTATGCTCCAAGTCAATACATCTTTGCCTCTAAATTTCATAATTGGGCCAATAGGTCCTTCTAATTTTGGGAATGAAATATATCCGTGAGCAACATCTCTGTATTGTCCTAATGCAGATTTTTTGTTTCTAAGTTTGTCAAAAATATCAATCATATCTATAAATTTGAATTTGTTAAGAAATAATTGACAAAAATAAAGATATTTTTCCAATTTAGAAAAATTAACTTTATGCTTTTGAGATACTAATATATTTTTCGTAAAAAAGTTGAATTAATTTTAAGATGTGGAGACAAAATTGTAATATTGTAAAAAAATCAAGAGCAATGAAAAAAACAATCATATCGATTATATTATTACTATTCTCATATATTATTTTTGCTCAAACTTTATCACCCGATTTACAAACTAAAATAAACGAATATCAACAATTGGTATCAGAATATAAAGATCAGGGTAATAATTCGGGCGTTGTAAATTATTTAAGCAAAATAGGGAACATTTATTGGCAAAATAACATTCCCGATAAAGCAATTACGGCCTATAACGAGGCTTTAGTTTTTCTTCAAAACTCGTCAAACACATCTGCTATTATTAACATTAATAACCAACTCGGAAATTTATATATGGCTACACAAAATTATGCCAAAGCCGAAGAACATTTTAACACATCGTACAATCTAATCAAAGATTTTTCTGATAAAGCAACCGTAGCATCTGCTTTAACCAATATAGGACAATGTCAGCAGAACCAAAATAAATATAACGAAGCTATTGTTTCTTTTAACGAAGCCCTTACCTTAGCATTAGAGCTAAATAATTTACAGATGTGTAAAAATATATCGCTAAAATTAGCCAATTGTTACAAAGCCCTTAACGACAACCAAAATCATTTTAAATATTACAACCTTTCGGCAAATTTTGACAAAATGATTAAAGACCAAGAACTTCAACAACAACAACAGCAACTTATACGTAATCAACAACTGCAACAACAGATGGCTTATAATTTGGAATTACAAGAAAAAAACCGACAAAGAATAGCCGATTCATTAGCTTTACAACAGCAAATAAACGAAAACAATATTATTCAGCTTCAATTTATGAATAAACAACAAGAACTTCAAAAACAAGAAATTACCAGACAACAAGAACAAATAAATCATCAAAAAGAACTTGATAAAGCTCACCGCACCACAATTACGGTATTATCAATAGCTTTTATTTTTATTCTTATCGCATTCTTTTTTATTTTAAGAATGTTAATAGTGAACAAAAAACAAAAAAACAAACTACAAACGTTAAATACTGTACTTTCAGAAAAAAACATTGAAATCGAAAAACACAGAAAAAACCTTGAGCTAAAAAACAAACAAATATCAGATAGCATAAATTACGCCAGTAGAATTCAACGAGCAATATTACCGGTAAAAATGGCTATTGAAAAAAATTTTAAAAATGTATTTATTTTTTATTTACCCCGCGATGTTGTTAGTGGCGACTTTTATTGGTTCACAAAAATTGACAACACAAAAATAATAGCAGCTATAGATTGCACCGGACATAGCGTTCCGGGAGCATTTGTTTCAATGATTGCTAATACTCTTTTAAACGAAATTGTAAAAGCAAAAAAAATAATAGAATTAGATCAAATTTTAAACAAGTTAAACAAAGGAGTTGTTGAAACTTTAAACAGTGCTCAAAACGATGATGACCTTAACGACGGAATGGATATTACTTTATTCCGATTTGATGAAGACAAAAGAGTAGCTAAATTCGCTGCCGCAAATCATGTAGCTCTTGTTTACGTTGAAGGCAAACGAAATATTTTAGAAGGCGACTATTATTCGATAGGAGGTTTTTCTGAATCTAAAAACATCTCTTTTAGTCAAAAAGAAATAGAATTAGGTGAAAAAGCTCAAATATACATGTTTTCAGACGGTTACATAGATCAATTTAATGAAAAAAGCCGAAGATATATGTCAAAAAACTTTTTTAAACTTATAGATAAAATTAACCAAAAACCATTTAAAAAACAAGAAAAAACCTTAAGCGATGAATTCATTAATTGGAAAGGTAACTATCGCCAAATTGATGATGTAATTGTTATAGGAATAGAGATTTAAAAAAATAATTATGATAAAGGCACTATTTAATCACAAATCAATCAGAAATTACAAAAACGAACCAATTTCTGATGAAATTTTAAACCAAATTTTACAAGGAGCAATAAGAGGCTCTAATACCGGCAATATGCAACTCTACAGCATAATTGTTACTAAAAATGAACAGAAAAAAAAACAACTTTGGGAAAGTCATTTTAAACAAAACATGGTTGTTCAAGCTCCAATTATTTTAACTTTTGTTGCCGATATTAACAGATTTCATAAGTGGTGTAAACTTAGAAAAGCCGGAACAGCTTATGATAATTTTTTATGGCTTTATAACGCTACTATTGACGCTACTATTGCAGCCCAAAATGCAGCTATTGTTGCCGAAGACAATAACTTAGGTATTTGTTATCTCGGAACAACTACATACATGGCCAAAAATATTATTGATATTTTAAAACTTCCAAAGGGCGTTATTCCTGTTACAACTTTAGTTATTGGATACCCCGATGAAAATCCTCCACTAACAAGTAGGCTTCCTCAAAATGCAGTTGTGTTTAACGAAGAGTACCCTACTCTTTCAGATGATGATATTGAAAATTTACATAAAGATTTAGAAGACCTTGATTTTTCAAAAGATCTTGTAAAACTGAATGAAACTGAAAATTTAGCCCAAGTTTTCACTAAAAAACGTTATAAAAAAGCCGACAATCTTCATTTTTCAGATGAATTTTTGAAAATAATTGAACAACAAGGCTTTATGAATAATAAATAAGCACAATTTAATTAAAACAACAATGCTAATCTCAGGCATTGTTGTTTTAATCTATAGAACTCACATCTCCAAAATAACTCATTGCTGAATGATTTTTTATTTTAAACTTATCATACAAAGTATCAGATTTTGAACCGTTTCCAACATCATTTAGAGTTCGTAAAAAGTTACTTTTGTATATTATTTCATATTTTTTGTGCTTAAAAAAATCAAAATCTATTTTTTTACTAATATTTGCGGTTTGATCATCTAAAAAATGAATATCTAAACGCAAAAATTGAATGGTGTCAGCATCAATAAAAAAACTGTCAACAGGGATCATTGTCATTTGTCGACCATTAATAAAAGGAATAAATTCAGCTTCAGACTGCAAAGTATATATAAAAATCGACTTATTTTGTGCAAAAATCACAGATGACGAAATAAATAGCACAAACACAACAATTGAAATTAACTTTCTCATAATTAGGTTATTAAATAAATAAATTTTTGATGCAAATGTATCAATTTAACAAAAAAACGGGTAGTAATTTTTGTTTTTTTAATTTTTTTTTAATTTTACATCTGAAATTAATGTGAAATTTTTTAAAATTAAATTATGAAAAAATTAACTTACTCTGCATTAGCAGTATTTTTTGGCATGTTTCTTTTGGCTTCATGTAATGGTGGCGGAAGTGGTAGTGCAAATGTTGAAGAAGACATTCTTGGTGAATGGAAAGTAGAAGCTGTAGATTTATCTTCTATTGAAGACATGGTTGAGCAAATGGCACAATCAATGGGAATCACCGGCGACGACTTACAACAAATGAAAGACGAAATGAAAGACGAAATGCAAGGTGAATTTGACGATGAAACTATTACTTTCAACGAAGATTACACTGTTCACATGAGCGATGGCGAAGATGCTACTTGGTCGTATGATTCTGATAATAATAAAATTATTATTGCAACTCCCGACGGTCAGAATATCGATTTTGTTATTGAAGAGCTTAAAGGCGATAAATTAAAAGCTCGTTTTATTGTTAGCGAAGCAGGTATGAGTATGGATATTGGTATGGATTTAGTTCGTCAATAATCTTTTTTAGGTTAATGTTTCAAGCCGGCTTTATGTCGGCTTTTTTTTTGCAATTACCAAAAACAACTTAAAATAATCGCAAGAAACAAAGCAACTGAATATATTTGGATTTCAGCTATATATAAAGTGGTTGTTAATGATTACAATTCAACAGGAAAAAAAGAGGCTGATTAGATAAACAGCCTCTAATAATCTATAAATAAAATAAAATTATTTTTTTATTACAGTAATTGTTTTATTTATTTTATCATTTGAAAAATTCACAAAATAAATACCACTTGCTTGTTGAGTAATATCAATTTTAGATTGACCACCATCAACGACCAAATATTTAACAACTTTTCCAGTTACGTCAGTAACAACAACATCATAACTTTCATCAGTTTCAATATTAAAAATACCATTAGTAGGATTTGGGTAAACTAAAATATTATTTCCATCAACAACATCGATATTATCAGGCACATAAGTTATAGTAACATCGTCTTGAGAGGAACAACCGTTAATAGACACAGTCCACCTAAAATCATTTGCACCAACATTTAAGTCGTTTACTACAGTATTATACAATGATGCATCAACAAAACTACCGGATCCGCCAACCACAGTCCAAATTCCAGTACCGGTTAAAGGATCATCTCCATTAAGTTGATAACTATTTGTTGAAGTAACATCATCGTTTCCTGCACTCACATAAAACTCGTTATTGGTAATTGTAACCTCAACGTCATCAGTACAACCCTCGTATTCAATACTCCAAGTTAATGTTGTGGCAGAGAGAGCAGGTAT
>JAFGUD010000065.1 GCA_016938685.1 Bacteroidales bacterium
CATTTTTTATTTGGGGAATATTGTTCTTATTTGGCATAACTTTAATTTTTATATTATTATGATATGCGAAATATTGAAAAAATTCTGCCAGAAATTGAATCTACCATTATTCTACTGAAATTCTTTGTTATTAGTATATACAACACATTAGGGAGTGTGGAATTTACGAAACTGATCTTCAAGTTTTGTAGGTAAAATTCCCCAACCGTCGGCTATTTTTGCTGCATCTTAAAATTTTTTTGCAGGAAATTTTTAATCGATAATTATGTTTATTACTTCTAATAATCAGTCTGAATTCAATATAACTTGTTTCAATACTTCCATATAGCTTATTTCTAAAAAGTTTTCTATCAGAGCCGTTAGATGTCTGGCACAATTCTTTCTAAGTTCATAATAAAATTTCAGAAAATGGAGAATCAGCGGCTTGCAAAGTTTGCATATGCATTATTTATTATTTCGGTTTTGCTTACAGGAATTATTTTCGCTAAAAGCATCTTAATACCTCTGGCAATAAGTATTTTTTTCTCCTACCTACTTTATCCAATTGCCTGGAGAATTGAAAAATTAGGCATTCACAGAACAATTGCTGTTCTATTTGTAATTCTGATTGCTGTTGTAATTTTAGGAAGTACAGCACTTTATATTTCGGCAAAAATATCTAGCACAACAATCGATTTTGCTGAACTAAAATCAGATTTTGATGCAAAAATTGAGTCTTTTAAACTCATTCTGGAAGGAAAGCTAGGAATGAATGCAGGTGCTATGGATCAATATGTCAAAAAATTTTCAAATAGCTTTTTTTCTTCTTCTGAAGCACAACTGGGAAATCTATTTACGGCTACTACAACCACAATTTTTCAAATTGCTATTTTACCGGTATTTACCTTCTTTCTTCTATTTTATCGAACTAAATCGGCCTATTTCATTTTCCGAGTTGTTGGCAGGGAAAAAAAGGCAAAAACACTTCACATTTTGCGCGAAATATCTACTGTAACAACCAGATATTTAGGTGGATTGCTTATTGTTGTTGCTATTCTTGCCATTTTGAATTCAACCGGACTTTACATTATTGGAGTAGAACATGCATTGGTATTTGGTATTTTGGCCGCACTTTTAAACTTAATTCCTTATGCAGGAACCTTTCTGGGGTTTTTAATACCGTTTGCTTTCGTTCTATTTACGGTCCCCGATCCTTTTTCCACATTATTTAAAATTACAGTACTTTTTATAGTTATACAGTTTACCGAAAATAACCTGTTAACACCAAACATAGTAGGAAACAGTATAAAAATAAATCCGCTGGCAATTATTTTAAGCCTGTTATTTGCCGGAATGATTTGGGGAATTGCCGGAATGTTAATTGTAGTTCC
>JAFGUD010000515.1 GCA_016938685.1 Bacteroidales bacterium
AACCGCCGAATACGTGACCCGTACGTTCGGTGGTGTGAGAGGCTCTCCCCGTCAGTTTATTTGGCGGGGCGGTCTACTCGATTGGCAACTGGTGTTCTGTCCTCCAGTCTTGTAAACCATTGTCATTGTTGCGTTTCCGTGTCATTGTCATTTTACTTTATTTCTTTTCTGTCGGCTGGTGTGTCGGCGTTTATTATTTTTTTTAAGTGTCGGCAAATTTTTTAAAACAATTTTTCTCGGTGCGTTGGCTTTTGAAAGCTCTTTGACAAAGCTTTGGTTGGAGAGTTGGCTCGTGGGGCTTTGGCAATGTGCTTGCAAAATGCGTTGGCATATCGCAAAGTTAGTTATATTTTCTTTTTCAAAATCTTTTTCTTAAAAATGTTCGTATATTTGCTTTCTATTTGTGTCAGAGCAAATTGAAAACGAACAGAATTTATTTACTTTAAAACAATAACAATTATGAGCATGAACAAAGCACAATTAATTGATGCAATTGCAAAAAAAGGCAATATCAAAAATGCAGAAGCAAAAAACGCTTTAGAATTAACTTTAGGAGCAATAAGCGAAGCTCTAAAAGCAGGTGAAAGTATTACACTTATTGGTTTTGGCACTTTTAAGATTGTCGATATTGCTGAACGTACTGGAAGAAACCCACAAACTGGTGAAAAAATCCAAATCAAAGCAAAAAAAGTGGTGAAATTTAAACCGGGTAATGACTTATCTGGTCAAGTTAAATAATTACAAAGTATGCGTGAATAAATTGGCTCTGGAAACGGGGCTTTTTTTATGAATTTAATTTCAAAATGCAAAGCTAAAAGTCAAGTGAGGGCGGAAAGTTTGGCTCTTTGACTTTTGTGAAGTTTTTGCCTGTGTGTCGGGCAAAAGGCAATGTGCCAAATGTGTGTCGGCAAAATCAAAAAACTTATTTTTATTTCCGCTGTTTTCTCAGAAAATGTGTACTGTTTTCGAGCTCTTTGACAAAGCTTTGGTTTGTGTCGTGGATCGTGTGGCTTTGGCAATGGGCTTGGAAATGATATTGCTACTTTAAGCCTTTCCGAACTGGATAATGTTGTGGAGTAGGAATATTGCTTTCATCATCACTTAATGCCCATGCAAGGCCTCCTAATAACATCAATGCAAGTCCTGCATAAGCACCACCCTTGCTTTTCGTTGCTAAAGAACCGACAGCCACAGTAGTACCTAAGAGTAGAGTAGCTTTCGCAATATTTTCAACCTGTTCACTTTTATGTTCTCCTTTTTGTATCCAATTTTTTAAATGTTCACAATTATTTAAAATAAGATTGTAACTATTTTCATCTTTTCTCATTAGTGCTCTTGTAACTGCTTCACGTCTTTCTTCTAATGTACCAATGAATCTGTCAACTTTTTCAGGAATAAATGTTTGTAAATCCTTCATCAGTTCATGATAGTTATATATTTTTATGCCAGATATGGTATTTGCCATAAAGACGTGATAATTTTGATAAATACCTAAGTATATAATGTAATGTTTTAGCAATTTCCATGGCATTTTTTTAACCATTATTGCATCTGCTGGTCTTAAATTGTTTTGATTTACAAAACTATCAATTTGCTTTTCGAAAACTTGAATTTGTGTCATAACTTTTTTTTAGCAAAAATAATATTGATTACAGTAAGCCGCAATGGACAATAGTCTATCGTCCATCTATCGTCCTATTGTCCGCACTACAATATTTGTCCAACAAAGGGTTTATGGTCTTTAAAACTTCGTTTTTTATTTTTTCATTCTCAAATGCTTCAAACCTTAATTTTCTGAACTCTCTTTTTGGGTATTTGTCTCTGGGGTGTGGTTTTAAATGATTTTGTAAATAAACAAACAAACCCCGATTACCAATTATCGAAATAGTTTTACATTGGTGTAATTCGTAAAAGAGCGACAAGAATGTAACTAAATATTTTGAATTTAAGTGAATCTCAAAATCATCATCAATCTTGTCAAAAAGTTTGAATAATGTAGCTTTAGTTTTAATGCCACTGAATGTATTAACGACATCATCAATAAAAAAATCTAATGGAAAATTGCTATTCCATTCAATTTGAATGGGTTTAGAAAGTTTTATCTTATCTTTCTTAATTTCAACAATTTCTTCAGAATAGTTTTTAATGTTTTCTAAATTCAAAAGAGAATCAAGAATTAAAAAATCCCACGAATGTTTTTTGTAGGTCTTTTCTACAGTTTCTTTAAGTATTTCAAAATATTCCAAGCGAGGTAATGTCGATAATTGATAAGTTTCTTTAATGAGATAGATGCTTAATTCGAGGATTTTTCTCTCATTATTTATTTTTAGTTCTTTATTTGAAATTATTTGCAATCCGTTATTTATTGCTTCAGTATAGCCGTTTATTGTTAATACAAGTTGTGAAAGAATATTATTTCTATTTTGCTTTTCAATAGAAATATAAAATTCATTTATTGCATATTCTACTGTTTTATATGCAGAAATTTCATTAAGCAATTTAACAATTTCCGTTTTGCCAGATGGAAGATAATATTTTTCTAAAAAATCATGAAGTGTCATAAGAATAAATGATTGTCAACTTTCTTCAGTATAATAAATTTTATAAAACTTTCGCCCGTCTTTTTCAACTCCATGCTCAATCAATTCTTTATCACCGTGAATATAAATGTGAAAGTTCTTATCCAATTTCAAAACACTTTTAAAAACTCTTGCTTGCTTTTTTACAGCTTGAGCTGAAATTTCAAAATTATCCGCTAAATCAACTTCATTTTCTTGCCTATATATTTGGTCAAATTTTCTGAAGGAATCAATTACATTATTATCACCAAATACAGTTTCTTCAAATTCGATTTTGTCAAACATTTCATTCTTTTTGAAGTAGTCAACCGAACGATTTAAGAAGTCTATTTGGTCGGCTTTTGATACTTCAAAATCATTTTGCATTTGCGATGTAATAAAATTTTTGGTAATATTTAAAAAATTATGAGTGCTGTTGACATTGTCATTTTTAGTCTTGTGTTGAATAAATTCATTTTGCCAATAATCAGTTTCTTTAGTATTATTATCAATAATCAAAATTGTATATGGGCTTTCTGTAAATAATATCAGACAGGCTTTGTCTGGCTTTTTACTACCAATACCTTTTAAAAATCTTCTATCTATTGCATTATTTGATATGGAAGTTTCTATAAAACTTTCTTTTTCTTCAAACTTGCAAATTCCGATGCCTTCAATAAACTTATTTCCTAGTTTAAGGTTTTCAAATTTTGCTACAAACAAATCGCCTTCCTTTATGTTTGGATGTTTTGATACAGAGATTAAATGCTGTGCTATTTTTTTTGAGAGATTAAAAAATTCTTCTTCTTCAGAAAACATCTTCTGTGAAAGATTATAAAGAATATTATAGTCTAAGCTTACTGCGTGGAAAAACTCAAAAGTATGTGAATTGCTTAAAAACGGTTTTAAAAGTAGTTTTTTTAAAACATTTTCCTCATCCTCATTAGAATATTCAAATGGGGTATCACTGATAAAAGATTTTTTGCCTTCTGCGGAAATCTTGTGGTGAGAGAGAACTCTAATAATGCTTTCTTCTATTCCGATCATTTTCTATCAATTTTTGTTGTCATATACTGCACCATGCTACTTACAATAAACAACGTGTTATACATAATCTTTAACAGCCAATATAAAACCAAGAAACGTTGTACTATTACAAATATAGCAATACCTAAAGTTTTCAATGCTTCAATCTCTTTGTTCTTTATGCATTCAAAACAAAATGTTAAATTGAAAACATTAAGTTGTGTTGTTTTTTCAAACAATGCACTTGCAACTAATATTACAAGAGTAAAAATGCTTAGTACAATTGTGTAACTTGTAATATATGCAAATTTTTTAGCATAATTATGAGCTTGCGTTTCCCATAACTTAATTCGTGAATTTGGATTTTCTTCATTACTAGGTTCATAAAATTTATCAAAACTAAAAATGAGTGCTGTAATGAAAAGCCCGACTAATATTGAAAGCACTGATGAAACGTACGAAACAAAACTTTCACTAAATCCATTTTTCAATAAGCAAACAAGAACAATTGAAATAATGATAAATACAATTTTGACGAGGTATTTGGCACTAAAACTTTCATTAACATTATTGTTGATGTCAATACGCTCAAATCGACTTGCTTGCTTTTTTAGAATCCTTAAATATTTAATTAGCTCTTGATACATATAAATCTGGCCTTAGTTCGGGTAATATTTCATCATTAAAATAATTTTTACACAGTACAGCTAACTCTTCAAAATCAGGAGTTCCGTCTGGATTATTTTTTCCAATTCTACCTTTTAAATAAACAACAGGAACAAAGTCGCTATCTTTTGTATTCCATTCAAAAGTCTTTGTGGAATCTGTTACTGGGTTTTCTGTAATAATTTTAGTTTCATCAAAATCCTTTAATGATTTCGGACTTTTATCGTTCCCAAATATTTTCTTTGAAAGGAAGTTCCTAACCTTGGCAGCTTCTGTTATAGCAATATTTTTATTTTTTGGTATGGCTTCAATTTTAATGTCATATTGTTGCATTAGATTTGATAAACCTTCTGTATTATGAGTGTTTTCTACAAATGTTTTTTTGAACCACATACTTTTCAATGTAGCGCCTTTTTTAAATTCATCTTGAAACGACTTTGGACAAAATGATTCACATTGCACCTTGAAATATGAGCTTCCTTTAAAAATATTGCTAATAAAATTTCTGAATAAGCCTGTAATGCTTTCATCAATTCCATTTGAATGAATGATAAAACACCCCTCATTATGATCTATTGGTAGATAAAGTAGAAAATAAAAATAAAGCAAAACAGCTTTGTTTTGTCCTAGAACGGAACTATCCTCTTGGTCTTGTATGTCAGATAAAATTCTATCTCTGCCATATGGACCACCATTGATTACACCAAAAATCGTATTGGAATTAGAGTCAAAGGCTGGTTGCTTATCTAAATATTTATTTACACTCTTCTTTTTTATGATAACAATCTGTTTTTTTAATTTATCATCTTTCGAATTGTCTCCGTCAAGAGAAGTTATAAAATGTTTAAAAAGAGCTTTTACTACAGTCTCATTCTGTGACTTGTTACCTACTTGTAATTCATCGATTGCAAAGTCTCTAAATGTCTTGAAGTCTTCACTTTTGTGCTTCAATTTAAATCTGTAAAATTCTAGTTTTGGATTTGCCATAATTATAAGTTTTTACTTCTATTTAACCTTCTTGACGAAAGCTTCTTCCATATGCTATCCGCAAGTTTTATTTCTTTATCCGCAAAGCCATATCCATCTTTTAGGATTTGCTTGTTTGTAATTTTCAGAATTTCATCAATTTGCTTTTTCTCTCTCATCATTTGGTCAATAGTTGCAAGCAAATTGGCATTTTCAATTTGGTATGGGAGTAGTATTTTTCCAGCTTCACTTGGCATTAACTCTAACACACCTCCGCCATAACTACGACCAACAATTTCAGAAAACGCCAAAGACAAGGAATTATAAAAACTGGCTATGAATGCATTTTTGTCCGTTTCTTTTTTCATAAATACACGGTGCATTGTGTCCGTAGTATATGCGTTAGCTTCGTTGAGAATTAAACGAGGATAGAGATTGTTTCTGCGAATGAACAACGCATCAGATAATTTAATTGACGGTATTACAAACCAATCATCACGAATCCCTGTTTTGTAACCTTTATTGATTCCTTGAGATTCGCCCATTTTAATGTATGAGTTCGCTCCTTTGTGTCCGTTTAGAATTTGTTTTGGTGGAAAAACTAGTAAATGAGCCTTAGCTTTGGTTTGCCTATTCAATTTCCAATCGTTTTCTGTGAAAATCACACTGTTTACCTGAACGCTTCTGCCAACCATTGGCTTTGCATATTCATTCAGGTCATAAGCTTCTACAACAGGCAAGGGTACGGTAAAATAATCATTTGCACCAGTTGTGATACCTACTTCAACATTGGCAAATTTGCCAATTGTTGGGACTTTTCGTTTTGTGGCAACATTTTCAAGGAAATCTATTTCCTCTTGGTCTAGAAAGTAGTAAGTCCATTTGTTTGACTTAAAATCTATCTTTTTTGATGGGCTTTTTAGGATGTTCACATCAAGTTTTTCGAGGTCTGAAGCATCTCTTAATTCAAGATGCTCAATTAAATGTGAATCACTTCCGTTCTTTTCACAAAGCAATAAAACAACTTCTTGCTGTATGTCAGGGAAAATCAACTTTTCAAAAGAAATGATATTGATTTTATTGTAGAAATGAGCCAGGAACTCACGGAGTTGTTGAGCATAAGAAACTTGCAATAATTCCGCAGGAATCACAAAACCAATTTTTCCTTTTTCTTTCAACAACAAACTTGAACCAACCACAAATGAAACCCAAGCGTTGGTAAGTTTTGAATATTTTAGTCTAGCACGATTGAAGACTTTAATTGCTTCAGTTTGCTGTTCTTCTTGGAAATATTGGTAACGGATATATGGTGGATTGCCTACAACTAAATCAAATTTCCGTGTTGTTTCATTGCAATACAAGTGGAAATCGGTGTTGATTACTGTTTTATTGTTGAGTTTGATGCTATCTGCTTTTTCTGCTTCAACATCATCAAATTCAATAGCAGTTACCGATTTGAATTTATGGTTGTTCTCTTTCAGTTGTTCAATAAAAACGCCATCACCACAACTTGGTTCTAAAATTTCATAGTCTGAACTTCCATTTATGCCCCATTTTAAAATAAATGCAGCAATTGGCTCGGGTGTGTAAAATCCACCTCTCAATTTCTCGGCTGTTGCGTTCTTAATTAGCTTCATACAATTCTGTGATTAATGGGATTAATGAATCTTCATTACCTAAATCGTATAATTTCGCTAATAGCTTTTCTATGTTGGATTTCTCTCTTATAAATTGTCCTTGCAATGGAGTTAAAGCCCTTTTATTTCCTGCGTTTGCATCTATTTGGTCATAAATGCTGATTATTTCTTTTTGAGTTTCAACGATTTTATCGTGAAGTGCTTTTTGCTTGACATCTGAAAAATCAATCTTTCTAATTGGTAGATTTTTTAGAACCTTTGTTCCTCTTGCGATGTAACCACCTCTGAAAACTTCGCCATATAAAGCACTAAACCACTCCAAATATTTTGAGTTTAGAATGGCTTGAATATAGTAAATAGAGTATTCGGAAGTTGTTGGAATTGCAACTACACAATAACCAGCTGTTCCACCTGATGAAATCAAAGTTCCATGAATATCTATTGCGTATTTATCACCAACAGAGAGAACTCCAACAATGATTTTTGAAGGAAGTCCACAACTATCCAAACTTTGGTGTCTGCCGTATCTATGCCATTCGTTTTTCGTTTTTGGCACAGGCTTAATATCTCGTTTCGGATTATTTAAAATAGTTTTATGCTTTTGTAAATAGTCATAAGCCAAAGGAAATTTCTTTTGGATATTTGAAAGAGGAATTATATCAACTCCTGTTTTTATGGTTAAGTAAGGATAAATTACCCTTGCATTCGGCTTGAATGTTCTGTATGTGTATAAATTATCTTCGCCTGTTGAAGTTTGAAAGTAGGGCTTTGTTATTTCCTTCTCAATCTTGTAATCAAACCCTTTTTTTGTGAAATAGAAATGCTTCTTATCTTCTTTAGTTGGCTTAAAAATGTAAACATCATTTGCACTGGTCTGAATACCATTGAAAATATTGGCGCTTCCAACCAAGTCGTTAAGTTTTACACTTTGAGAAACGATTTTATTGTAAGTGTTTGTCAATTCGGGTGGCACTAAAACCCAAACTTCGCTATCTAATTCATCTGTTTTCTTTGAGCCGTATTTTGCAGCCTCTGATTCTCTAACTTTCCAACTTTTTAAACTTCTTACTTCTGCATATTGAAAAGTTTTTTGAGGTTTTTTATTTAGAATCAATAAGCAAGTGTAAGTTGTTTTGTCTGCAAAAACTTGATTAGCTCCAAATGAAACTATTGAATGTAAATACTTTTTGTCTGCGAGCAATTCACGTAGTTTTTTGCCTGCACCAACTTTTGTAAACTTGCTAGGAACGATGTAGCCTAAAATTCCATCATCCGCTAATAAATTAATTCCTTGTTCAAGGAAAAGGAAGTATTTGTCAAACTGCTTGTATGCTGAATCGTAGTTTGTTTTGTAAAGAGGAAATTCAAGTGGAGTAATGTTTTTCATGTCCTCCGACTTCATATATGGCGGATTTCCTATGATAACATCAAAACGAAGTTTTAAAAAGTCAAATGGATTGATAATTATCTGATCTTTCTTGTTTGTAACTTGTTTTGGATTCAATAAACTGTTTCCGAAAAAGATGTTTTTTGAAAGAGCTGGCAAAACAGGCTTAGTTTTATTTGTCGAATTAGTATCTTCATCCTCAAGTAATTTGAGGAGTAACCCAAACTTTGTGGCTTCTACTGCATTATAATCTTTGTCAACTCCATAGATACAATTCAATAAAAGTTGTCGCTTAATTTCAAAAGGCAGTTTATAGGTGTTGATATTGGTTTGAATGAGTGCTGATTTATCGTTTTTCAGATAGTAGTCAATCAGAATGTCATTTAGTAACTGGAAGAGTTCCAATAAAAACGCACCTGAACCGCACGAAATGTCGGCGAATTTCAGTTTGAGTATTTCCTTGTCTGATTTACCTTCACATTTTTTCAAAACGGTATTTCTTAAAATATCGCTAATGATAAATGTCGGTGTAGTGATAATGTCACGGTCAACATTTTCAGGTTTCTTCACTAAAACAACTAAACCACTTTGAACCGTCAATTTTTCAGAAAGGAATATTTCATAAATGCTACCCAAAACATCAGAAGAAAAAACGCTGAAAGAATAAGGGCTTTCAGGGTAATACAATTGCTTGATAATAGACCAAAATACCGAACTGATATTTTCTACAATCTTGTCTTTTAACAATTGGTCAAATAAACCAGAATTATAGCGTTTGTCTGCTTCTTCAAATTTCTTAATGAGTGCTTTGAAGTCGCTTGCGTTGGCAAACTTTAGAAGAGTCTGGTAATCCTCTAAATTTCTGTCTTCACATACTCGTAGGAATATTACTCGGTTAATATAACTTTGTACAACATCATTTAATTGTTGTTCATCAATTTTGGGTTCGTGTTTATAAATTTCAGAACCAAGAACTTTTCGCCATTCATTTATTTGATTTAAGAAAAGGTTATCAATAGAATAGTGATTTATTTTACTTTCAATCTCTTTCCATTCTGTTTCAAATGCTCCCGAATAAACTGATTCCTTTCCTAAAAGCTGTTTGATTTCATCAAATTTGCTTTCGTAATCGGTATAATGGTATTTCTTAATAAGTGCTTTTGAAAAAATATCATCTTTATCAACTTTTACAGAAGTATCATAAATAATCAAATATTCAAAGTTTGACAAAACAGAGATTTTCAATTTTGCTGTAAAGCCGTATCTTCTGACTTGCTTTGCAGTATCATTATTTGATTCAATAGAAACGCATGGTTTCTTTGCTTCTAAAAAGAATTTTCTTTCAGAAAAAAGTCTGAAAGTATAATCGGGTTTTTTGGAATGTTCTGAGGCATTGGCTTTTAAAGCTTCTTCCAAAATTACTTCTCTTTCATTGGTTGGTTTTCCTGCATTGTTTTTAATATCCCAACCAAGCAATTCGAAAAAAGGGTCTAAAAAATCACTGCGAAGCAGTGTTTCATTATACTTGTTTGTCAAGTAATATTTCCTGTCGGCTGTGTATTTTTCTATGAGTTGATTAATCTTCATTTTGCTTTATTCGAAATTAAATACTTTACTCTTTCCTCTGCTACTTTAAGTGCTTCCATTCCCAAATCTTCATTTTGAATTTCATACAAAATCTTATCGGTTAAGAACAAAACCAAAAGTTCGTCTAAACCATAATCGTATATATTGGCAAGCTTCTGAACGACTTCTTTTGTAATTCTTCGCTCTCCACGTTCCATTTTGCTCAAAATAGCGACATCAATGTCAAGCAAAGCAGCAACTTTCCTTAATGGAAGTTGCTTTTCCTCACGAATGTGTCTTAACTTTTCGCCTATTGTTTCTGTTGACATAATAACCGTTGACATTAAGTGTCAAAAATACTGTTTTTTAAATTACAAATCAAATCATTAATAAAAAAGTTTTCAACAGATCTTTTGTGTGTCTGCAAAAATTGCACTCTTTGTCAAAGCTTTGGTTTCAGCGTTGGCTTGTGGGGCTTTGGCAATGTGTGCAATGTGTGTCGGCAATTGTTTTAAAAAATGTGCGGTGGCAAAAAAATAAAAAAACATCGGGTCGGCTTGAGTGTCGGCTTTCAATTCTTTTCATTATTTCTTTTTTCTGTCCTTTCACAATGGTTTACTTTTCAATTTATCGTTATCTCTGTCTTTTTTCTACACTTGTTGCCAACGGTTGCAGCTATGTACCGTGCGGAAAAGGAGACCCGAGACCACTATCGGATTAGCTGTGAGCCGAATTTTGTTATTTTGATTTTAAATTATTTTCATAAAAGCCAAATTACAAAATTTGGCGGTGGTTCGGAAATGCTACTCCCAGAATTACCCGCATAAAACTCCGCATGGTATATAGCTGTTGTGTGTGCCCTGCATGAGCAGAGCCCACCTGCTGAAAAGCT
>JAFGUD010000516.1 GCA_016938685.1 Bacteroidales bacterium
ACCGATTGCCCGATTTACATATTAATTATTCACCGATTGCCCGATTTACATATTAATTATTCACCGATTGCCCGATTTACATATTGAAAGATTGTTTATTTAAGTAATTTATTAACAATTTTTTCCATTTTTTCTCCGCCCCAATTTGCTACTCCTTTTTGTTGTAGTACTATTCCTCCATTTTTGTTAATTAAAAAGGACGTAGGAATAGAATTATGATTCATTACGTTTGGAATTTGACTTTGAATTGAATAAACAGGAAATGTAAATTCTTTGTTACTGATAAAATTTTGAACTGTAGTTAAATCATCTGTTGTTGCTAAAATAAAAACTACATCGTTGTTGTCTTTAAATTTATTATAAAATGCTTGAATTTCAGGCATTTCGCCAATACACGGACCGCACCAAGTAGCCCAAAAATTTATAAAAATTACTTTTCCTTTAAAATCTGATAAACTTACTGTATTTCCTTCAATATCAGAAAGTTGCCAGTTGAAATCAGCATCTGAAAGTTGAGGAATTACTTGTTCGTTTGTTTTTGGTGGAATGATTTTAGCTTTTATGTTGTTAACTCCCGCCATAATAGCTGTTCTCGATCCGGGAATTATCAATAATATTAAAAAAATTATAAATATAATATCCGAAATTTTACCAAAAAGGCTTTTTTTCTTCCATTTATCAAGTTGTTTCATTTTTTTATGTTTAAAGTTAAAAATTTATATTTTGTAAAAGTTGTTAGTTTGTAAAGCTTCAAAGCATAAGTATTTGATTAATAAAAATAACTTTTCAGCAAACATTTGCAAAACTACTTATTTTAATTTATTCTTGTTTCATTTTAACAATATTTTCAATTTGAAATCTTAATTCTTCGTTCTTATTTCATATTATTTTATATTTGCAGTTAAAACAAAAAACAAATTACAACGCACTAATTTACTGGTGCACTGGTTAACACGATAACTGTATTATGAAACCTCTACAAAACGTAAAAATCCTCGACCTTACACGTGTTCTTGCGGGTCCTTATGCCACAATGTTAATGCAAGAACTCGGAGCAGAAGTAATAAAAGTTGAAATGCCTGTTACAGGCGACGACGCAAGATATTTTGGACCTTTTAAAGAAGGCAAAAGTGCATATTTTATTAGTATTAACCGGGGGAAAAAAAGTATCTCGTTGAATTTAAAAAAAGAAAAATCAAAAGAAATAATATTTGAATTGGTTAAAAAAGTTGACATTGTTACCGAAAATTTCCGTCCCGGAACAATGGAAAAACTTGGGCTTGATTACGAAACTCTTAAAAAGCACAATCCTAAAATTATTTTTGCATCAACTTCCGGTTTTGGGCAAACTGGTCCCGATAGCAAAAAACCGGCTTACGACATGCTTGTTCAGGCAATGAGCGGAATGATGAGTATTACCGGCTGGCCCGACAAACCACCAACACGAGTTGGAATGTCAATCGGAGATATTGGTTCAGGGCTTTATACTGTAATTGGTATATTATCAGCACTTTATCAACGTTCAATTACCGGAGAAGGACAACGTATTGATGTTGCAATGTTGGATTGTCAGCTTTCTTTGCTCGAAAATGCAATTGTTAGGCATAGTGTTAGTGGAAAATCTCCAACTCCAAATGGCAATCAACATCCAACTATTACACCTTTCCAAGTATTCAAAACAAAAGACAGTTATTTGGCTCTTGCAATGGGCAATAATGTAATGTGGAAAAAATTCTGTGAAGTAATTGGTCGCGATGATTTGCTTGAAAATCCTAATTTTTCTGATAATTTGAAACGTACAGAATTTAAAGAAGAATTGCTTCCTGAAATTATTAATATTCTCGAAACAAATACTTCTACGGAATGGACAGAAATTTTTGAAAAAGCAAAATTACCATATAGTCCTGTATATTCTATTGGCGAAATTATGCAACATCCACAAGTTAAAGCAAGAAATATGGTTGTAGAAACCTCTGATAATCTAGGTGGAACAATTCAAGTTGCAGGTAACCCTATAAAAATGACAAATATCGAAGAAACTAACATTCGCGAAGCTGCACCGGAAATAGGGGAGCACAATTATGAAATTTTCAAAGAAATGTTAGATTTTAGCGATGAAGAAATTGAAAAGCT
>JAFGUD010000517.1 GCA_016938685.1 Bacteroidales bacterium
ATTTAATAGTCTAAACGACGCTGCGCTTGTTTATACTAAAAATAATTTCAATCGGCATTTACCACTGTAGAAATAATATTACGTCCTTATGCAATAGGACTATATATTATTTCACATTGGTATAACTTGGAAGTTTTACCGAAAGCACCGGATTCTTTATTTGCAGTTAAATTTAATTATATTAAATCCCATCAAGTACTCTGGCACTATACGCACTATAGGCACTCAAGAGTAAGTTTCGGAGGAAATATAAACGTCAATCACGTCAATCAAGAATATAAAACATTTTTATACTACAGAAAATAAATAATTATAACAAACTTGCAAATTAAAGCATTTTTTGTATTTTTACCACTAAAAATAATAGGTTTGTATGATTAGAACCGTAATTCTCGATGATGAAGAACATGCAATAAGAAACCTTTGTTCTCTTCTGCAGGACTTTAAGGATGTTGATATAGTATCAAAAAGTACAGATACAGGTTATACTATTAATTACATGCTTAAAAATGAATGTGACTTACTTTTTTTAGATATAAAAATGCCGGAACAAACCGGGTTCGATGTACTGGATAAGCTTAATAAACTAGGAGTAAATTCATTTGATGTTGTGTTTTTAACAGCTTATGATGAGTTTGCAATAAAAGCAATAAAATATGCTGCCTTCGATTATTTACTAAAGCCTATTGATAAAATTGAGCTGAAAGAAACCATAAATAAATATCTTGTTAAAAAGGATTCTCCAAAACCATATAGTTTTCAACAATTACTTAATTTACTTCAAACCGAAACAAAGATTAAAATCAGCACCACTACGGGATACGAATATCTAAATTCAAATGATATTGCTTATGCCGAAAGTGACAGTAATTACACAAAGTTGGTTTTAACAAACAACGAAACCCGTTTGGTCAGTAAAACTCTTAAAGATATTGAAGAAGAACTAAAACAATTTTCATTTATTAGAACTCACAAATCATTTCTAATTAATAAGAAGTATCTCACAGTTTTTTGCAGAAAAGCATCAAATTGCACTTTGCTATGTAATACAAATAAATTTGTCGTGCCAGTTTCGACAAGAATGGCAAAAAACCTCACCGAATTATCTAATTAATATTACACTTTTTTAGAAAAATTTAAACGTTTAATCAAAATAGATTACACTTATATCTGTTTTTGGTACGTAGGATAAGTATAATAGATTTATTGATAAATATTGGAGGAGGTTTAGTATTTTTATTTTTGATTTGATTGAGCATAAAAGTTATAAGAATCAATTGGTTTATGGGTATGAAGAAAGAAAATATTGAAAAGAAAACCTGTCCGAATTGTGGTTCGAAGAACTTGATTAAAAAGGGAACTCGCAAGAATAAACTGAAAGAAGTTCGAGTTTATTTTTGCAAAGACTGTTTGAAAAAATTCTCTGACTCAAATTTTATCAATAAAACTTATAGCATATCTCAAATTGTAAAAACCTTATCTTACTACAATAAAGGACTGACAATAAAAGAAATTTCTGAGAAAAAAAGCATTCCAACTAGCACCATTGCAAACTGGATAAGCGAATATCGTGAAGTTTTTACAATGATTGACTTAGCATCAAAAATTCGCAAATTTAAAGAACAGAACAAGATTATTGAAACCCACAAGTACAATCATGGTGTAATATACTTGTACCAACATCACAAGTATAAACTTGAAAACATTGCCAAGAAATCATTTCCAAAACTATACGGCTATTTGTATGATGCCAGAAATGGCAAAATTGACAAGAATATTTTTGCAAATTGTAGTTCAAGGGCATCAGAAGTAAAGCTAAATATTGATGAGATTAAAGTTTCGCGCTCAGCAAATAATAATTCAGGTATTGCAAAAATGGCTTTAGAATTAGCGAGAGATAATAAAAGACGACATTGGGCTGTAGAAAAGGTTCTCTTAGAAAATGATACTATAACAGTAGCAACAGAGGTGCCGGTTTATCTTGACACAGCAAAATCTTCAATGCCATTTCTAAGAACATTAGCTGCAAGTGAGGGATATATTACAGGGCATATTGATATTTTACAACTTAGAGGCGACGATGTAGTGATTCTTGATTACAAGCCTGAGGCAGCAAAAGAAAAGCCTTTGGGACAATTGTTTATTTATGCTTGTTGCCTAAGCCGATTGACAGGCTTACATTTTGCAAAAATAAAACTTGCATGGTTTGATGAATTTGATTATTTTGAAACGAACACAATGGATGTGTATAAAAACGTAATGAAAACTTTTAAGAAATGAATAGAATTTTATATGCCATAGCCCCAAATTTGGGATTTTTCCAAGCCCCGAATTTGGAGAAAATAAAAGACTCGAATTTGGGCTATAAATTAAGCCTCGAAAA
>JAFGUD010000518.1 GCA_016938685.1 Bacteroidales bacterium
ATACGCTTTTAGTAATTACTAACATGAACTCCCTTTGGTCGGTTGTATTACTTCGCAAACTCGTAATGCAAAACTAAAAGTCTATCGACATATACAATTACAAATTTTAGAAGAGGGTTAGTATAATTTATTTCTCAGACGTATTTCATAGAAATAAAATCAATTTCCCTGAAATTTTAACCTTTTAAAAATCGTTTTTTACAATTTATTTGCTATTTTTACAGATAATTCGAATTAAACTAGGCGCTAAAATGTAAAGTCTGACAATTTTTATTAACCCAGAAAAATGAAAAATTCCCATAAAATAAGGTTTTTCATGTTTTTTCTTCTAATAATTTCTATTAGCAGCCTCCCCGTGTTTGCCCAACTGAACAAAATTGACAGTCTTGAAAACTTATTGCAAAATCACACAAAAGAAGACACAATTAGAGTTATTTTATTGAATGAAATTGCAAACGAAAAATACAGAACCGAAACAGACAAAACCATTCTATATACCGAAGAAGCTTATAGTATTTCGGTGCAAACAAATTATTCAAAAGGCGAAGCAGAAAGTTTAAGATTATTAGGAATTTGCCATTATTACAAATCAAATTATCCGCTTGCTTACGAATACTACAAACAATCATTAGAAGTTGCTGAAAACATCAATAATAAAAACTTAATTGCAAAATGTTATAATAACATTGGCTTGTTGTACTGGAAACAGGAAAATTTTGCCGAAGCAGAAAATTATTCCCTTAAATCTCTAAAAATCAACGAAGAACTTAACAATCAAACTGAAATTGCTTGGTGTTTGACAAATTTAGGAGGAATAACCTTTGGACAAAAAAAATATTCAGAAGCTCTTAATTACTACCAAAAAACATTAGAAGTATCGCTATCCATAAACAACAAAACGCTTATTTCTAACTGTTATAAAAACATAGGAATAATATACAGCCAAGAAAAAAACTACAACGAAGCACTTAAATATTTTCAGGAAGCTTTAAATCTCAGCATCGAAACAGACGATAAATATGTTACCTGCCAGACATATATCAATTTTGGAAACGTTTATTTTAAAATGAAAAATTACTCTCTTGCATTAGATTACACAAATAAAAGCATGACAATAGCAAAAGAACTTGATTTTTTAGACTTATTAAAAATCAACCACGAACAACTTTCGGAGATATACGCTGCCACAAACAATTTCCAAAAAGCATACGAACATCAACTAATTTTTAAATCGTTAAGCGATAGTATTTTTAAAGAAAATAATCTACAAAAAATTACTGTAAAAGAATATCAATATCAATACGAAAAAGAGAAACAACTTATTGAATTAGAACAACAAAAAAAAGATGCTATAAACGAACAAGAAGTTGAAAAACAAAGAAGTATAAGAAATGCATATTTTTTCGGTTTTATACTTACTGTTTTATTTCTTATAGCTTTATCAATAAGCTTTATACAAAACAAAAAAGCACATAGAAATCTGGCATTACAAAAAAAACAAATTGAAGAAAAAAACGCAGAACTTTTTAACCAACAGGAAGAAATTGTTGAACAAGCGGAGGAATTAAAAGTTATTAATCAGGAACTGGAAAAGCTATCAATTGTTGCGTCTGAAACTGACAACGCAATTTTTATAATGGATAAAAACTGTAAATTTGAATGGGTTAACGAAGGTTGTAAAAAACTTTACGGATACGAATTTAATGATTTTATTCAAAAATATCCCGATATTTTTACTTTAAATCCCGAACCTCAAACCAAAGAATCTATCCTAAAATGTATTGATCAAAAAGAATCAGTTATTTATCAATCATATACAGAATCAAATTCAGGTGAAATAATTTGGGTACAAACAACTTTGACCCCAATTTTTGATTACAAAAAAAGCATAACAAAAATAATTGCGATAAATTCAGATATCAGTAAACTGAAAAAAATTGAGAATGAGCTAAAAAATAAAAACGAAAGTATTAACGGAAGTATTAGATACGCAAAAACAATTCAACAAGCCATTCTGCCTGAAAGTTCAGAATTAGACAAAATATTCGAAAACTTCATTATATTCAGACCAAAAGATGTTGTTTCCGGCGATTTCTACTGGTTTAGTAAAACAAAAAACAAAAACGCAGAAGATAAGACTCATCCTTATTTCTTTGCTCTTGCCGATTGTACCGGACATGGAGTCCCGGGAGCTTTTATGAGCATGATTGGAAACACTCTGCTGAACGAAATTGTAAACGAAAAACAAATCTACTCGCCCAAAGACGTTTTAACAGAAATGGACAACAAACTCATTTCTGCTTTACATCAGGACAAAACCGAAAATATAAATGGAATGGATATTTGTCTGTGCAGACTTGATTTTGAAGAAAACACCTGCAAAATAACTTTTTCTGCTGCCAAAAGGCATTTGTTTTATTACAAAAAAGTTGAAAAAGAAATCATTACGCTAAAAGGAGACATTAAAACTGTTGGAGGCATACATTTCAGAAACGAAACAGAATTTTCAAATCATGAAATATTTCTTAAAAAAGGTGATATTATGTACTTGTGTAGTGACGGTATTTTTGACCAAAACAATAAAGAAAGAAAACGATTCGGGAAAACTCAAATCCTGAATATTCTCACCGAAAACATCGACAAAAAATTGGAAGAACAGAAAACAGAATTGGAACTCAAACTTGACAAATGGCAGGGAGAAGAGCCACAACGCGACGATATAACTTTCATTGGAATAAAAATTTAACTAATTCTACTTTACAAACCTAAAAAAACATTGTATTTTATTGTTTAATAATGAGTTAACACAATCTCAACGATAAACCGAATATACAAAGAGACTGCAATTATTCCTGCGGAATTAATCTACTTATAACATAATTTACGTATAATTCTGTTTTTCAGCGACAACCAACACTGTAATACTCCGAAAAATGAGGACTCTCTAATTCGTTAAAAACCTGTCACAATTGGAATCCTCTTATTGTCGGAGTGACAAACAGGATAATTTGTCATTCCTCTTTTATGCAAAATTATTATTTCTGCTTCCCGCTCGCAATAAT
>JAFGUD010000519.1 GCA_016938685.1 Bacteroidales bacterium
AGATTAACGGCAGTGTCGGGGATTGAGTTTAACAGCGGCTTCTTCCGTATAGCTATCGGAATGGTCTCGTCTTTAAGGACGAGACGAAAAGTTTCGGAAGGCAAGTTAAAGGATGCCAGGATCTGCCGTTTCTCAATTCATTTCTCCTATAAATGTGCTGAAATTCAATATCCTATCTTTATTTTCCTTATTAAATAGTAAATGTTCAAAATCTCTGGATTTTTGGTGTAAATCAATTTTTTCTATCGTTTCTATTAGCTTTACTTTTAGATCCGTTAGATTGTGAATATCCTGCTTTTTAGACAGATAATCGTAATTGGGTTTGGTTTGAGAAAGCAAAAACATAGCATCGTAAAAATCGCGTCCTTTTGCTCGTGAGAGTAATGCTGACAATTTCATGGCGCAAAGCACGTCATCCGGCGGAACAGGCAGTGAAAAGAAAAAACCACAATTGCTAATGTTGGCCATTTGAGCCATATAATCAACCTCTTGATTTTGGCTTTCAATCTTAATTAAAAATCGTTCTTCCTTATACGCCGATAAACCTATATCAAACAATAATTCAGGAAAATAAATTCTTGAGCGAAATGCCGTTAATTTCTCACTTTGTTTTTCTCTCGTTTCGGCTCGCAAGCCCGACCGTTGTAAAAAAGTCAAGACCATTTGCGACATTTCTGCAAAATCATCAGCAGAAAAGTTCTTACAATCAAAATCCAAATCTTCTGAAAACCGGTCAATTCCTTTCACTAAACGCAAATTTGTGCCACCTATGAATGCGATTTTTCTTGCAAATTTTGATGTTGCTAAAAAATTCAAAATCATCAATTGAATATATTCTTTTACAATATATTTTTTGTACGCAGGGTTTTCTCTGATTAATGGAGGAAAATAGTTTTGTATTTGTTCTAAGTTTAGCATAAATCGTAAACCTTTAAAAGTAAATTAACTCTGTTTCTTAGTGTTTTCGACTGAAATTTTTCGGTAAATTCGTTTAAACGCTCTACGTTCAAATTCTCTTGCATAAATTCTTCATCAAAACGTAATTCTATGATTTCGTGCTCATTACTATACTGTGGATAAAGATACAACAAATCTAAAATTGCTTTTTCGGGGGTAGCAAAGAACAAACTATGATTGTTTTGAAACGTTTTTTGTTCACTTCCGAACATCAATTCCGGTAAAATTTGTTGATACGAAAATGTGCCGAAAACATTCTCAAAATTTGCTTTTTTCAACGAACTCACTGCTGTTGTCTGCACGATTGCTTCGGGAATAATGCCGTAGAATGCCAACGCCGAATGCAAACTGACATAGGATGGACTATAAATTTTGTTTGATACAAAATGTTGAATATTAGACGTTTTTAGATATTCCGGGAAACTATACCACGAATTACGCAGTTTTATAATCATATTTTGCTTTGCCCAACGAGTGAGATTGTTTTTCTCAAAACTGGGCTGCCACGCATAAACTTGATTGACATTGAAACATATCAAGTCGTAAAATTGATTCCTTAATTGCCAAAAGTTCATTAATATTCACTTCTAATATTCCGCAAATATACATAAAAATAGAATCAAAATGTATTTCTTTTGAAAATAGTAGGATCAAGCGGCATTGACCACAAAAGATTACAGTAATACCTGTTTTCTTTTTAACTGATTCTTAGTATAATATATATCATCTACCGACAACCATCTTGTAATTCCATCCTCTGTTTGCTTTAGTTTTACCTTTTAATCCTTTACACGATTTATTTCTATGAATAGCAGATTCAAAATTGTAAGTGCTTTATTTTTAGCC
>JAFGUD010000520.1 GCA_016938685.1 Bacteroidales bacterium
ATTATCCTTAAAAATCAGCCGGTTAGTGCAACAGCTGCTTCAAATTATCATTTTTTGCAAAAATGAAATTCGAAGCCTTAATGTTAGTAGCTTTTTTATTCGTCATTAAAATCAATTGTTAATGTTTTAGCATAGTTTACTTTATAATATATTTGCCCACCAAAATAATCTATTTTTTTTGCAGGTTTCCATTTGGGTAAAGATTTAATCAAATTAATTGCACAAATATCTTCTTTACTTCCTGCACTTTCAACTATTTTGACATCGGCGATTGTTCCACCCCATGTAATTACAAATTTCACTTTAACAATACCATTTAACTCTTGTTCTTCTTTTATTTTTTTCACTTCTTTTTTAATGTAATTTTCTAAATCATTTTCACTATCAATATAAGTTTTATTTGTGTCAGGTCTAAAAATCGGATACGCATCAGGTTTATTAACAATGTAAGAATACCAATATTCAATAGGCTTTTTTCCAAGTTTTGCATTTGGGAAATTATAAGCACCAAGCCAAGGTGATTTTTCATCTCTTATTGCCCAAGATATTTCTGGTCTCAATGATTTAGTTTCTTTGTTTTGTGCAAAACCTACAAAACCTGCATAAATTTCCATATCATAGACTTCATTTGTGTCGCCAACTTCATATTTCCATTTAAACTCATATTTTGAAATCCCGCTTGGAAAATCACTTATCATAAATTTAGATATGTAATAATCTTCGCCATCAATGTATGGATTAAAAGCATATTCACTATATTCCGAATTACGGGTATAATAATCTTTCAAGTAATATGGGAAAAACTTAATAATCCAACCTGAAATATAAATTGCATCATATCCAACTGATTTTTTATAAATAGATTGCCAAAAATCAGTATTGATTTTACCTTGTGAAGCATTTACAAACTCATCTAATATGGGAATAAGGTTAGTTACCCAATTTTCTAGGCCAAATTTTTCAAATTCTTCAATATTTTCTCTTATCCATTTCCAGTCTTCAACCGAACCTTCTAATGTGATTTCAGGTATTCCGCAACCAGTCCAAAGTGTAGCAGAAAAATATTTACTTACAGTTTCTAATAAAGTTACTTCGTATGCTGCTTTTTCTTTTATTTCAGTAGTTGAAAAATCAGCAACAATTAAGTTATATAAGCTATCTTTTAAGTTGTTTTTTAAGCTATCTGTAAATGTTGTAAAAACTTCTGTCCAGGGATTGTTCTGTCCTTTTCTAAAATCGTGTTGAACAATAAAAATTTCTTCAATTCCTTGATGTATAACGATTTTATCTTGAAGCTCTTCATAATTTTGATTAACGTGAATTGAAAAACCTTAACAAATCATTAACCAAACCATATCAGGAGAAATAATAAAAGGTCAGTGTTCCGCGTAAGCAAAATGAAGAGCAGCAAGAAATGGGTGTAAATCTGTTGCAATTAAATTTTTTCCTTCTTGCTCTATCGGATACCCTTCAATTATTCTATTAATTTTTTTCTCAATTGCTCTTTTATATGTTGTTTCGGCAATATCTAATGTTGTCACTTCTACGTCTGAAACCATGAAAGATATAGAATTTGGAGTTTTTCTAAGAGTATCATTTTGTATGTCTACCTGTGAATACAAATTATTACATACAAATAGAAAAAATGACAGAATTATAATTAATTTTTTATTGTTAATATTCATATTTGAATTTCAGTTGCTACTAACGTTTGTCTTTACGCTACTCAAGTTGCGCAAAGCTAACTTTGATGTTGAATAAGTTCTTGAATTAACTCATTAAACATCAATAAATTGACCTCGTTTTGTTATTTAAAAGTAAAAAGCTAAAGCGCAGCTAAAAAAGTGTGGTTTAGCATTTTTCCCTCCAACAAATCTACGTTTTAATTTAAAGAAAACAAATAAAAGCACTTACTTTTTTCATATAAAATTACACTTTCGGCTAAAATTAAATAATACAGAGTATAATTGTTCCCAATACAATATTCAAATAAAATAAAAATATTAAATTGTATTTGTGAATAAACAAAGAAATTATTTGGATAAAACCTAAACAACACATTACTTTTAATCGTATCTTTGTGCTAATTTCCTTTTTTGGAAATGAAAACAAAAACCAGGCACAAACAAATTCAAAAAGTCACATTTGATGAAACTAACATGTAAAAATAATTATTTACACGCAAGGAAATGATTAATTTTCACTTCATTATTCGATATTCATTATTCATTATTCAAAATTTAAACAGATGAAAAATATTCTAACCCTTGTAATTTTTCTTTTTGCAATAAATTACACATTCGCACAAATCCCTGATGGTTACTACGACAACGCAGAAGGATTAACAGGTGAAACTCTTAAAACAGCTTTGTACAACATAATAAAAGGACATGTTGAATTTCCGTATGTGTCTGAAAATACTGATGTTTGGGATATTTTAAAAGTAACCGACAGAGACCCTGATAATTCCGATAATGTTATTTTACTTTACACCGGATGGTCTGTTAACGCCGCTCAGGAATACAACAACGGAAACGGCTGGACAAAAGAGCATGTTTGGAGTAAATCTCATGGTGATTTTGGCACGACAATGGGTCCCGGAACAGATGTTCATCATTTGCGCCCAGCTGATGTTTCGGTAAATTCTGCAAAGAATAATCGCTGGTTTGACAATTGCGATGTCCCTTATTACGATGATGGCGTTTTTACAGGCTGTTATAAATCAAATACCGAATGGGTCTGGGAACCTCGCGACGAGGTGAAAGGTGATATTGCGAGAATGATTTTCTACATGGCTACACGTTATGAAGGAGAAAATGGCGAACCTGATCTTGAATTGATAAACTATCTGCCGGCTGATGACAATACTCCTGACCCTGTTTATGCTATGCTTTCAACCCTTTATGAATGGAACACTGAAGACCCAGTAAGCGAATGGGAAGAAAGAAGAAACAATATCATTCATACAAATTATCAACACAATAGAAACCCATATATTGATCATCCTGAATGGGTTACAGCTATTTGGGGACCTGTTCTTGGTGTTAATGAAAACAATGAATTTACAGTCGTTTATCCAAATCCATCTAATGGTTTTATTACTATAAAATCTAATGCTACTAACCTGGCTAAAATCAAGGTTTACAACGAATTAGGTCAAATTATTCTATCTTTGGAAAATGTTTCTTTTCCAATTGAATTAGACTTAACTGAACAAAATTCAGGTATTGTTTTTGTTCAAATTATTCAAGGTTATGATGTAAAAACAGAAAAGATAATTTTGGTAAAATAAATCAAAACCATTTTTTTCGCTTCATAAAAACAATCATAGAAATAACCAAAATTGACATAAAAGCTAGGACTATGGGATAGCTATATTTAAAATTTAATTCCGGCATGTGCTTAAAATTCATTCCATATAGACCGGCAATAAACGAAAGCGGGATAAAAATAGTAGTGACAATTGTTAGAATTTTCATCACAGAATTGGTTTGCTCATTTTGATTTGCCTTATTCATATCTATCAACCCATTGAAAATTTCACGAAAAGTCTCAATACTACCTTGCACAAATCTCACATGATCCTCTAAATCATTATAATATATAAACTCATCTATTTCAAAAACTTCGGAATTATAGCGTTTCAATTTAGAAATAATATCATTCAATGGAAAAACATATTTGCGAAATTTTATTATCTGCTTTTTAAATATTAAAATTTCAGAAATCATATTTTCAGAGGCTGTTTCTAACATCTCAACCTCCATTTTGTCCAGATTTTCCCTTAATTTTTGTATTATTGGGATATAAGAGTCAATTAACTCGTCAAGCATTAAATAAAGCAGATAACCGATATTTTCTTTTCTTACAATTCCTTTGTTTTGCTCAATACGTTCAATTATAGATTCAAAATTATTGTTTTTGGTATAATGGAAATTAAACAGAAAATGTTCATTTACTAAAAAATTAAGATGTTGAGCTTGAATATTAAAATTATAGTAAGTTATGTGTTTCAAACTCACATAGAAGAAATTATTATGTTCTTCGCATTTTGGCAAATGATTTAGATTTTGAATATCTTCAATTAATAAAGCATGAATATTCAAATAATCGGCTATTTCTTCAACGTGATCTTCAATATTTTTGACATCAATCCAGTTGTTTTTACTTAAATCAAAATGTTTCTTTATTTCACTAAAAGTATTTGCTTCAAATGTCTTATAATCTTCTAGACTATATACTAATAGTTTAAAATCATTCGTTGTTTTCATCAGTTTAATTTATTTTTACCCAAAATTAACAAAATCCATTCTACAACAAAAGTTTTATTCTAAAAAAAACATAAAAGCTATATGGATAAAGCATTTGAACTAATAAATCTAATCGAAAAAATCAGACAAGAAATATTTAATATTTCAAAAGAAATTTTTTCAATAGATGTTTTTCTTGAACGAGCAACCGGCGCTTCTTTAAATGCAAAAAAACTAGCAGAAAATAAATACTCCGAAAATGTTAAAAAAAGAGAAACACTATCGTCAGAATTATCATCATTGATCAATAATAAAAAGAGAATAATTACGAATTATTTCAATCTTGGATTCAGTTACATATAAATACATGTTTAGCAATAATTAATCATAGAAATGATATAAAAGCAAATGATTTTGATAAAAATTCAACGAAAATTTTTGTAGCAAAAGAAACACAGAAAGAATGGAAATCAGTTTTAGAAGGCAAAAAAGACTTTGTTATTCCAAATGTTTATTATTTAGCCGATTATAATACTTGGTACGAAAAATTTCACAAACTTTTTTTTGAAAATGAAAATGATGTTCCTCCTCATAAAGTGTGAATATCTTTTATTTTGATTATGAATCTTTTTTTTCTTCTTTTGTGTAACTATTTAAACACACACACGTCATACGTAATTAGAACAAAATTAAAACATTTAAAAAAATGAACGAAAAAACAAAAAGAACAAAAGCATCTGATTCAGGTGCAAGTTTTGTAAAAATAATGTTAGCTTCCGCAGTGGGATTTGTCGGAATAATAATACTTGTTTCGGTATTTTCAACGCTAATAATCGGCAGCCTTGTTGCAAGTGCTTCCAAAGAAACAAAACTAGAAGATAACACTGTTCTGGTAATGAAACTCAACAGTCCAATTGTAGAACAACAGCAAGATGATTTTAACCTTAACCTTGATTTTATGGATCTTGCTAGTGCTTCACCAATGGGCTTAAACAAAATTTTAGATGCAATTGAAAAAGCAAAAAATGACGAAAAAATTAAAGGTATTTTCCTTGATATTACTATTGTTCAAGCTTCTTTTTCAGAATTACACGAAATTAAAATGGCCCTCGAAGACTTCAAAACTGCCGGAAAATTTATTGTTGCTCATTCTGATGTTTATACCCACAATAGTTATTATTTAGCTTCTATCGCCGATAAAATTTATCTAACACCTACCGGAACTTTTTTATGGAAAGGATTTGCGTCTCAAGTGATGTATTACAAAGGTACTCTTGATAAACTTGAAATTGAACCTGAGATAATTCGTCATGGTAAATTTAAAAGTGCCGTTGAACCATTCCTAATGGATACAATGAGCAAGGAAAACAGACTTCAAATAGAAAAATTTCTGTACAGCCTTTGGGATCAATATGTTGATGAAATTGCGACAGCAAGAAATCTTGATAAAGATGCTCTTAATCTATACGCAGACAGTCTTTTAATAAATTCTTCCGAAAAAGCTGTTGCTCTAAATCTTATTGATCAGGAAAAATTTAGAAATGATGTTTTAGACGAAATAAAAGATCTTGCCGGACTTGATGCAGATAAAAAGTTAAGAACAATTTCGTTAGAAAAATACATTGAAACTAATTCTGATGAAATAGACGGAATTTACATGGAAATTGAAGAAATGGACGACAGCCCCAAAATTGCAATTATTTATGCCGAAGGAGATATTATTTCAGGTAAAAGTACTGATGGTTCAATGGGTTCTATTACAATTTCAGAAGCTATCAGAAAAGTTGCAAATGATGAATCTGTTAAAGCAATTGTTTTCAGAGTAAATTCTCCCGGAGGAAGTGCATTGGCATCTGAAGTAATTTTACACGAAATAGAACTTGCAAAAGCAAAAAAACCTGTTGTTGTTTCAATGGGAAAATATGCTGCTTCAGGTGGTTATTATATTTCTTGTTATGCTGATAAAATATATGCAGAACCATACACTCTAACAGGTTCTATAGGTGTTTTCGGAATGCTTTTTAATGCGGAAAAACTATTAAACAACAAACTTGGAATAAAAATAAACGTTGTTAAAACAAACGAAAATGCAGATTTTGGTGGTGTTTTCAGACCGCTTAGCGCAACAGAAAGACAATATTTACAGTTCCAAATTGAAGATATTTACGATAAATTCATTAGTCACGTAGCACTTGGACGTGGAATGACAAAAAAAGAAGTTGACGAAATTGGTCAAGGAAGAGTTTGGGCTGCCCCAGACGCATTAGAAATTGGACTTATTGACGAAATAGGAGGAATAAATGATGCATTGAAAACTGCTGCAGAACTTTCCGGTCTTGATGAATACAAAATAATTGAGTATCCGAAAGTTATGAACTTTTTCGACAGAATATTTGAGCAATACGAAACCAAACTTTTAGTAGATAAACTTGGCTCTAATTACGACTTGTACAAAAAACTTAAACAACTACAAAACATGCAAGGAATTCAAGCCAGAATGACTTTTGATGTTGAGGTTTATTAAAAACGTGAATTATAAGTTAAAATACCAGACTTAAAATCAACATCTTAGGCGTTTTGCTTAAATCAGGTGAAAAACACCTGATTTAAGAAAAACGCCTCTGGCAGGTGTTTTCACCTGCCAGTACTTTTTAACTCTTGATTCGCATTAAAAAACTGTTGGTTAAACTTAATCATAAATGCTTTTGTGAACATAACAGAAAAAAGCAAAAAAATAAAAGAATTCGCAAATGAAATTGGCTTTGATAATGTCGGAATTGTCAAAGCCGATTTTTTAAATGACGAAAAAGAAAATCTCGCCAATTGGCTGAATAATGGCTATAACGCGGATATGCAATATTTAGAAAACAATTTTGACAAAAGACTGGATCCTCGCCTACTTGTTGAAAATGCAAAATCTGTTATAGTAGTTATCAAAAACTATTTCCCTGAAAATCAACAGCTTGAAGACACATTTAAAGTGTCAAAATATTCTTATAATGATGATTATCATACTGTTATAAAAAACAACTTACACAAATTGTTCAACTTCATTAACACTGAAATTCAGCCGGTTAAAGGAAGAATATTTGTTGATTCTGCTCCGGTTTTAGAAAAAGCCTGGGCAAAAAAAGCCGGATTAGGTTGGATAGGAAAAAATTCTTTGCTTTTAACAAAAAAAGGCTCATTTTTCTTCATTGGTGAAATAGTTATTGACATCGAACTAGATTATGAAGTAATTGATTATAAGTCATTTTGCGGAAATTGCATAAAGTGTATTGATGCTTGTCCAACAAATGCCATTGTAAAACCTTACATTGTAGATTCAAACAAATGTATTTCTTATCAAACAATAGAAAATAAAGGTGAAATTGACATTAGCCTAAAAGGTAAATTTGAAAATTGGATTTTCGGATGTGATATTTGTCAAGATGTTTGCCCATGGAATAAATTTTCAGAACCAACTAGTAACCAGCAGTTTAAAATCAGTGATTTGCTGCAAAACATGAGCAAAAAAGACTGGAAAAATTTAACCGTAGATGAGTTTAATAATATTTTTAAAGGTTCTGCCGTTAAAAGAACTAAATATGAAGGTTTAATGAGAAATATTAACTTTGCAGAACAAAAAAGCTAAGAAAAATTATCATGAAGAAGAACACAATTTTATTTGCAATAGCAATAATAACACTATTTAGCTGTAATAGAAACGAATTTATTATTGATGTTTCTGACATTGACGTAGATTTAGAAATTTATCGCTTTGATGAACAACTTTTTACAATTGATCCCGACGAAATTTACTACGAAATCCCTAAAATTCAAAGCACTTACGGCGAATTTTTCGACATATATAACATTGATATAATTGGAGTTGGAATGCCGGAACAAAAAGAATATTACGAAAATTTGAGCGAGTTTTTTTATTACTGCGATCAAATTGGGCTTTATTCTGAGATTGCTGAAACTTTTCCGCCCAACAATTCTACATTTGAAGCAAAATTAGCAGACGCATTCAAACACTACAAATATTATTTCCCGGACAAACAAATTCCGGCTATAATAACTTGTGTTTCAGGATTTAATCTTTCGGTTTTTACAGGATACGGATTTATAGGAATAAGTTTGGATAAATATTTAGGAACAAATTACGAAGGCTACAAAGAAATGTTTGAGAATTACATGACCAGAAGAATGCACAAAGAAATGATACCTGTTGATGTTATGAAAGCGTGGAGTATGGCTGAATTTCAATTTAACGATTCAATAAATACAGTAATGACAAATTCAATCTACGAAGGAAGAATACAGTATTTTCTTGATGCAATGTTACCGGAAACTGCCGATACTTTAAAATGGGGTTACACACAAATACAATGGGGATGGGCAAATAAATACGAAAAAAACATTTGGAATTATATGGTTTCAGATAAAGTTGTTTTTTCAAATGAAACAATGCAAATTAAAACTTACACTGGCGAAGCACCTTTTACAACACCGTTTCAAAATAATTCAGCTCCCAGAGCAGGTTCTTTTATTGGGTACAAAATAGTACAGGATTATATGAAAAACAATCCGGATATAACATTAAAAGATTTGATGAATGAAAGAGATTACATGAAAATATACAATAACTCTTACTACAAGCCCTAGCTATAAGGCATCATAACAAACTGAACATTTACAATATCTGAGTATTTTTCCCCCAATTCTTTCATATCTTCGTCAATATCTTTATAATGCCAATTTATTACAACTTTGGTCTTTGTATTAAGTTTTTCTAAAAGCAATAATATTTGAATTATTTGCGAAGAAAAAGCAGTATTAAAGTATTCTAAAATAAAATTAAATGTTGTAGGGTTGTTTGGATTAGTAGAATATTCTTCAATCCAATTAAAAATCTGACGACAAAAAGCAATTGCATCTTCGGGTAATGATAAACCGGATATTTCAAAAATATTTTTTTGTTTATCTAAAATAACTTTGGGGGTATCTGAGGTTTCGCGAATAAATAAAGGATTCATTTAGAATAATTTTAAAGATAAATACCAAAAATTCATACTAACTAAAAAAAAACGCACTAATGAATAGCACGTTCATGTGTTATATAAAAGCATTAGTTTTTTAGGTATATTCAACAAGTTCAAAGTCGACTTTAATAATTTCCGAATATTCTTCTCCCAAATCGTGCATATCTTCGTCAATATCTTTGTAATGCCAAAATATTCTAACAGAACTTTTTACATTTAATTTCTCAAGAAAAAGAAGTAGTTGTATAATTTGTTTTGAAGACGCAGTATTAAAATACTCTAATTTCAAATTAAAGAAAGTTTGAGCATTAGGATCTGCCGAATACTCTTCTAACCAGCCCATAATTGGTTTGTAAAACTCAATTGCATCTTCAGGCAGTGACAAACCTGATATCTCAAAAACATTATTGTCTTTGTCCAAATGTACTTTTGGTGTATCTGCTGTTGCTTGAATAAGTAATGCTTTCATATTTATTTCTTGTTTTTATCTTTAATAGCTATTTGAATAAAAAATAATGAAGAATTTTCGTTCAACTTAATGAAATCGATAAATAATTCATTTCCACTTCTGCGTCTAATATCAATATATCCCAAGCCTGTTTTTTTAGATGTAATCTCTTTATTAAAATCTAACAAACTTTCTCTGTAATATTTGTTTAATTCTTCTTTTGTTAAAGAATTAATTTTATTTATTTTGGTTTTTAACTGAGGGATTTTACTATTTGAAATATAATTTGAAGCAGTAAGAAAATACTCATCGCCTTTCTGATGAACAGTAACTATTCCGGGTTTCCAATCTGTAATATCATGAATATTATCTCCGTGTTTTTCAATATTTTGCAATACTTCTATAAGGATATTTTTTAGTTTTATCGAAACTACAGTTTCTGCCATTTGTTTCCTTAAAATATCAAATAATGCTAAAATATTATTTTGATGAAAATCACCTTTAAAAACCAAATAAATGTTCTGATCAGATAACGTCTGATGAAATTTCTTTAAAAAATTTATGTACTTATAATTGCTGGCATGAGATTTTAATTCTGTAGGTCTTCCAATTTCTATCAAATCTAATTGAATTGAAAAATAAAAGAAAGAATATTCATTGTCAAAATCTTTAAATCCGTATAATAATTGGCTTCCTGAACGTTTTGCCATTTCAACAAGGCCTAAATTTGCTCCGCCTTTTTCAGATAAAGTATAATTTTTTCGTATGTAACGTGCAAATTCTCTTAATTCGTCAACAGACATTGAATTTATTCTGGTCAATTTATCTTCCAGTTCTTCTTTTTTGTCTGTTTTTATCAAATTTCCGGTAGTAATACTGTACTTATTATCTTTTTTACTGATGAGAATAATACTATCGGTAGGAGTACCATCATCAATCTTCTCTTGGTGCCTAGAGATATTTTGAAGACCTTCGCCCAATATAAAATATATTCGCGAACTTATTGGTCTAAGTTCATTGTCTTCAAGATTCAATTTAGCTAGATCTAAGATGTTGGTTACAACTGTTGATGTGACCTCTCCCTTAAAAATATATTCTAAATCTCCTTTTTCAATACCTTGAAATAAGCTAACAACAAAGTCTTTATATGTATCAGAAAAAGTAATTCTACTCATCAAAGAATAATTTTGTACAAAGAAAAAAAAAAATATTTATTTAGCAAAGTTTCAGCAAATAATATTCCAAAAACTTATTCTGTCTCATTTATCGCAAAATTCAAGCCATTTTAAACTTAAACAACTTATGTCACAGATAAAAAACTTTTCAAAATATATCTTGCGAATATTTCTAGGAGCATTCTAAAAATGAAAGTTTTTGCAATAAAAAATAATTTCGCAATTTTGCACTCCAAAGTTAAATTAAATTTTTAAAATATTATTATGAATTCAAAAAAAATTAAAAACCGAAATATTGTTTTGTTCAAAAGGTGGCAAAACAAAGGGTTTTCAATCCTTAGTACAATCGGAAAAATAGTTATTGTTCTAACTCTTCCGTTCATTTATCTTACACTATCGTTCAATTTGGCTTTTTCTCAGAATGATACTATTGTAGACCTTCTCGGAGTTATGATAAATTCTCAACGCAGGACTGTATTCACTCATCAAAACTCTGTATTGGTTAATATTATTTCCAATGAACAAATTAAAAAGATGCCGGCTTCTACTTTGAGCGATTTATTGAAAGGATCACTCGGCGTCGATCTCCAACAACGCGGAACTGATGATATTCAAGCTGATATAAGTATCAGAGGGGGGAATTTTGACCAAAATCTTATTCTTTTAAATGGCGTACCAATTTCTGACCCTCAAACCGGACACAATTCTTTTTCTATTCCTGTTCCTCTTGAAATGATTCGAAAAATTGAAATTATACAAGGTCCCGGTACAAGAATATACGGTCTTGGAGCATATAGCGGAGCAATTAACATTGTGACAAAATCTCCCGAAAAATTACAACTAATGCTAAATGCAGAAACCGGAGAAAACAACTTTTTAACCGGAAATGTTTACATTGGCTCTCCTATCGGAAAAAATTCTATATTTGGATATTCTGCTTCTTACAATTCCTCGAACGGATACACAACAAATACCGACTACAAATCAATTTCGCAGTTCTTAAATCTTATCTGCCGGAAAAAATATTTTCGCATTTCTAATCAAGTTAGTTTTAACGCAAAACAATACGGAGCATATAATTTTTACACTCCAAATTTCCCTTTTCAATATGAAATTATTGGCAAATTAAGAGCTTCAACTTCAATTGAAATAGGACAAAACTATAAAAACAAAATTAACGTATATTTTAACTTAGGAACAGACGAATTTCAGTTGTTCAGAGAAAGCGAAGAATGGTATCAACACATTGATAATTATTGGATTAAAAACGGAACAGACACCGCAAAATACGCGCAAAACATATATCAATCCTGGGCTTATTATTCAGGACACAATTACCACTTGACAAATACAATCGGAAGTTCGTTTAATTCGGAATTCAATTCATTTTTCGGGAACACAAGTTATGGCTTTAATATTGAAAGGAATCAAATCAAAAGCACTGTTTTAGGAGAAGAAATTGATCCGGTAGATTGGCTTGGAAAAACTTATTCCAAAGGCGATACCCGAATAAATTATAATATTTTTGCCGACCAAAGTAAAACTTTCGGGAAAGTTGATGTTTCTTTTGGAACAAATCTTATTTACAATGAAAAATTTGGACTTTTTACAACTTTTGGCGGAGATATTAATTACAAAATTAGTAGCCCTAACAGAATTTATTTATCTATTAATCAGGGTGTAAGAATGCCTACTTTTACAGATTTATACTACAATGGTCCTTCAAATATTGGAAACATTGATTTAAAACCCGAAAAAGCCACTACTTATGAAATTGGATACAAATATTTTGGCAAAAACATACAAATTCTGTCCGCTATTTTTTACAGAAAAGGCAAAAATACAATTGATTGGGTAAAAGAATCTGAAACAGAAAAATGGCAAACAATGAATTACACCGAGGTCAATACAAAAGGATTTGAATTTGCCTTGAATAAAAACTTTAACAGTCGAATTATTGACTTGTTCAACATAAATTACACTTATTTATATCAAGACAAACCTCAAGGAAACTACATTTCAAAGTACACTCTTAACTATTTAAGACATAATTTGTCATTTTCTGCAAATCACGAAATTATAAAAAACCTCAACCTTAATTGGAGAGCAAGATACAGTTTTAGAAACGGAACATATTTTTATCAAGATGAATCAACAAGCAATATTTTGGAAACAAATTTTAACGGAACATGGCTAATTGACGCAAAACTCTCATTCAAATTAAAAAACTTCTCGATTTACGTCCAAGTTTCAAATATTTTAAACACAGAATATTACGATCTTAGCTACATAAAACTGCCCGGAAGATCGATTAAAGGCGGTGTTAAATTTAATTTATAAATATTTTTATACCAAATTGTTAAAATAATTCTGAGAATTATTTTTTATACCGATTGCACATTGAAATTAGTCCAAACTTCGCAAAAACTCGTTTGAACTAAATCAATGTAGCATCGGCA
>JAFGUD010000521.1 GCA_016938685.1 Bacteroidales bacterium
CATTTGGGTGATATTTTGAATCGTTTATGATGCCTAAAAATAAAAACTTCCTGTTATTTTAACAAACTCTATTGAATAATTCGGGTTTAATCAATTCATTAACCCCGAATTATTTATAGGACTAATTATCAAGTCTTTAACAAGAACGTCCAAAACCTGAACCAAAGGAATATTTAATGTTCTGATATATTTAAAATTCTTGTAAAAAGAGTCGTTCAGACTATTCTGATCCATTATCATAATATATTTAGGCAGATTTTCGGTTGTTTGTTTAATCTCTGTAATTGTTGAATTTAAAATTTTTACAATCTCAGAACTAAAAGTTGTACCTTCATAATTAAAATGTTGTAATTCCTGTAAATCCTTAATTTTTGCGCATAATTCCTTAGAAATTGCTTTTTTAAAGTTCATAATCAAAGTACATCAAGCATTATGTCTTTCAGTTCATTCAAATATTTTTTTTTGAAACTGATAATTTCTTTGTTTGCTTCTTTAATTATAGTATTCTGATATTTAGCGATATAATCAATTATTTGTTCAATAGATAATTGAGTCAGATTAGAATTCAAAACAGCAAAAATATCATCTGTAAACAACTTAAAATCATTCAAAAAAAGCATCAAAAAAATGTTTTTTTAACATAATCCACAAATCCAATTTCCCATTATTAAGATAAAATCAAGTAAAAGTAAGACGAGTAAAAAAATTTCTCCTTTTTTCTTTTTAAATACGAGAAAATATAAAAATGTCCAAATCAATGTTAATATGACAGGAAGTAAAGCAGGATAAGATTTTATACTTACCCATAAATCTCCATGCAATAAAGCTATAATGGCGGTTTGAAGTCCACAACCCGGACAATTCATTCCTAAATTAGAATGAAAAAAACAGGATTTCTGATTCGCTTCAAGCCATAATATCAATTTTTCGAACATATTATTCCAAATAAATTTCACTTATAAAGCCACTAATATTCATCATTTTTTTTTTATTTAGCAAAAAATTGTAATTTTGTTACTAAACCCTAACTAAAACATAGAAGGGGTGCTTAACTTAAAACCCTGGCAATCAATAGATTGATTAGTCGATGTAACTATTTTAAAAATTTAATACCTGAAATATGGGCAAAATAATAGCAATTAGTAATCACAAAGGCGGAGTTGGAAAAACTACTACTACTGTTAATCTTGGTGCCGGATTAGCCAGAGAAGGGAAAAAAATTCTTTTGGTTGACCTTGATCCACAAGCCAATTTAACTCAATGTTTTGGAATAACAAAACCCGAAGCGACAGTTTACGAAGCATTAAAAGGAGAAGAAGCATTAAATCCGGTAATGGTTATTGAAAATTTATATATCGCACCATCAAGCTTAGATTTAGCAGGAGCAGAAATGGAGCTTAGTTCCGAAGCCGGACGTGAATATTTATTAGACGAAATACTTACTCCACTTAAAGATGATTATGATTATCTTTTAGTTGACTGTCCGCCTTCTCTAGGATTGCTAACTTTAAATGCGTTTACATGTGCTGACGAAGTTATAATTCCCATACAAGCTCATTTTTTAGCAATAAAAGGATTAACAAAAATTATTGAAATAATAAACAAAGTAAAACGCAGAATAAACAAAACTATTGAAATTTCGGGCGTTGTTATTACTCTTTACGATGGCAGAAAAGTTTTACACCGTGACATTGAAGAAACAATAAAAACATATTTTCAGGAAAAAGTTTATAATACAAAAATACGACAAAATATAGCTCTTGCAGAAGCACCAACTAGAGGCGAAGATATTTTTAGATATAGTGCAAATTCCAATGGAGCTTTTGATTACGAAAAATTAAGTCAGGAATTTATCGAAAGACACAAAGAAAAAAAACTGAAAAATAATTAGATAAAAAAGATGGGGAAAATTTTTGCTGTCATAAATCATAAAGGAGGCGTAGGAAAAACCACAACTACGGCTAATTTGGCAGCAGGTCTGGCTCTGAATAATAAAAAAATTCTGATCATAGACTTCGATCCTCAATCTAATTTATCTCAAAGTTTTGGTATTTCTAAGGCAGAAATTACAATTTATGATGCAATAATTGGAAAACAAGAATTAAAAGCATATAAAATTAATGATAATCTATTTTTAACCGCTTCTCGAGGCAATTTGGCTAATGCATTTATAGAACTTATTGACAAAACAGACAATCATTTATTATTAAAAAAAATAATTGAACCACACAAAAAAAAAATTGATTTCATTTTTATTGATTGTCCGCCATCATTAGGTTTGTTAACTCTAAACGCATTAAATTGTGCAGACGAAGTTTTAATACCAATTCAACCGCATTATTTGGCGGTAAAAGGATTATCTAAAATTCTTAATACTGTTAGGAAAATTGCAAAAAGCTCTAATAAAAACATTAAAATCAATGGTGTAGTATTTACTTTTTACAATAATAAAATAATTCTACAAAAAGAAGTTGAAGAAATTGTTAACAGCTTTTTTAAAGAAAAAGTATATAATTCAAAAATAAGAGAAAGTATTTCGCTTGCAGAAGCTCCAAAATTTGGGAAAGACATTTTTTCTTACAAAAAAAATTCAATTGGGGCACAAGATTACGGTAATTTAGCTTTAGAGTTTATTTCCAAAAATTGCAATAGTTAAATAACCAATAATTTATTAACAGAAAATGATTTTAAATTTTGGGAAACAATAATTATGTACAAAAATTCATAATTGAACAAAAACTTACACTTAATATGGCAAAAAAAAATTTCAAATCAGGTCTGGACGATTTTTTTAAAGAGAATATCAATGAAGTAAAAAGTGTAAATGAAAATTTTGATAAAAAAGAAGAAAAAGTTGAAGAAATATCAACAGAAACCATAAGTATTGAAAGCATCTCAGATGAAAAACTAAAATGGTTAATGATTAAACTTCAGAGATTTGAAAAAGAATTACATTTATGGCGTACCGGGAAACTTACTCTAGAAATTTTTCAAGAAACTCTTGAAAACAATAACTTGGAATACGATCCTGATACAAGAGAATTTTTGCAAACTAATTAGTTTTAAGAACTAAAAATAAATCGTTTTTTTACTTTAATAAATCACACACACAAATAGATGAACGAATCAATTTTAAAAGCACTAATGCGTTTGTTTGCTATTGTTGCAAATGTTGATGAACAAGGACTTTCGCCCAAAGCCCGACAAGTTGTAATGAATTACCTGCTATTGCAACTAAACCAAGAGCTTGCAAATGAATATATTACTTTTTTTGATGATTATCTTAAAATTCATCACAAAAAACGCTCCGATGAAACAAAGGTTCGAAAAAGAATTGCTCTAAATTCTGTGAAAATACTGGCTATTTGTCAGGAAATCAACGAAGAACTACAACAAAGCGAAAAAATAATTGTTTTTCTTCGTCTTTTAGAATTTATTGGACAAGAAGAAATAACCGAAGAAGAAAAAGATTTTGCCGATACTGTTGCCGAAGTTTTTAATATCCCTAGAAATGAACACCTTGATATAAGTGCCTTTGTGCTAAAATCGCCAATGGAAATTGTACACAAAGACAGATTACTTATTGTTGACAAGAAAAAAATTCCTGCAAATTTTGAAGACAAATTAGAATACAAACACATTTTTGAAAAAAAAATAGACGGATTTATTCAAATGTTATATCTGCCAAGTGTTAATATTATTTTAATGCAATACAGAGGCAGAGATACTATTTCATTAAACAATTTTAATATTGTAGCCAATCAAACTTATTTTTTTGATACCGGTAGCGTATTGAAAAGCTCTAAAATAAGCCCATTATATTATACTGATATTCTTAGCCGATTTAGGAGTTTTGAAACCAAAGACAAAGTCACTTTTTTGGCCAAAGAAATTGAATTTAAGTTCTCAAACAGTGAAAATGGAATAAAACCTTTTACAATTAATGAAGAATCAGGCAGATTAGTTGGGATAATGGGAGGAAGTGGAGTTGGAAAATCGACTTTATTAAACATTCTTATAGGAAACATTAAAATAAATTCCGGTTATATTAAAATTAATGGCTACGATCTTTACCAAGAAAGAAAAATTTTGAATGGAGTTATTGGATTTGTTCCACAAGATGATCTTTTAATAGAAGAGTTATCTGTATTTCAAAACCTTTATTTTAATGCAAAACTTTGTTTTAGAAATTTCTCAAAGGAAAAAATTCTTCAAGCAGTTGTCAAAACTCTTAGGGATCTTGACTTATTCGAAATAAAAGACTTAAAAGTTGGAAATGCTCTTAATAAATATATCAGCGGAGGTCAAAGAAAAAGATTAAATATAGCATTGGAACTTATTCGAGAGCCGTCTATCTTATTTGCTGATGAACCTACCTCAGGACTTTCATCTGCAGATTCTGAAATAGTTATGTCCTTGCTGAAAGAACAAACTTACAAAGGAAAACTTGTTTTTGTCAACATTCATCAACCGTCCTCTGATATTTACAAATTATTCGATAAAATAATTATCATTGACAAAGGAGGTCACCCTGTTTTTTACGGCAACCCAATTGATGCTGTAATCTATTTTAGAAGCTCAAATAGAATAGCAAACGCTGAAGATGCTATTTGTTCTACTTGCGGAAATGTTAATCCGGAACAAGTTTTGGAACTAATTGAGAACAAAGTAGTTAACGAATTTGGCAAACTTACAGATAAACGTAAATTTTCTGCCGAAAAATGGTACAAACTTTATCGGGAATACTCCTCTGACAAAGTTGATAAAACAATTGAAAAGAACGAACAACAGCAACCTTTGCCTGAAATAATGTTCCAAAAGGCAAATAGTTTTGAACAGTTTCTTATTTTCTCTAAAAGAAATTTTTTACGTAAAATAACTAACCTTCAATATATTTTACTTAATATTCTGGAAGCACCTATTTTAGCAATCATTTTAGCATTTTTTAGTAAATTTATAAAAGGAACTCCCGAAGATCCTCACAAATACATTTTTTCGGAAAATGTTAACTTGCCTTCATTTATGTTTATGGCTGTTACAGTTGCCTTATTTCTTGGATTAACTGTTAGTGCTGAAGAAATAATAAAAGATCGCAGAATATTAAAGAGAGAAAAATTCCTGAGTCTTAGCAATTGGGCTTATATTAATTCAAAAATTACTTTTCTCGTTGCACTTTCTGCTCTTCAAACGTTGCTTTTTGTAGTAGTTGGTAATGCTATTCTAGAAATTCATGGGTTAACTTTCAAATTTTGGATGATTTTATTCTCCACAGCTGTTTGGGCAAACATTATGGGACTGATTATTTCATCTGCTCTAAATTCTGTTGTAACAATATATATTACAATCCCTTTAATTCTCATTCCTCAATTATTATTTTCAGGTACAGTAATAGATTTCACCAAACTTCACCGAAGTTTTGCAAGCGATCAATATTCTCCATTGATTGGAGATATTATGGTTTCAAGATGGACGTACGAAGCTCTCATGGTTACTCAATTTACTGATAATTTATATCAAAAATATTTCTTTGAAACCGACAAAACTCTTGAAAACGCAACATACTATTCTACAAGTTATTACGATAAAATTGAAGAAATTACTAATTTTATTCTTGTTCACAAAAATGATGAAGGAATTGATGAGTTTCTGAATAGACGAATTACAATATTGCAAAATGAAATTGAAAACACCGAAAAACTAACAGGTATTAACTTTGAGATGAAAGATAAAGTTACACTTGAAACTTTTGATCAGAATTTAGTTAACAATATTATAGACTATTTTTATTTCAACGTAAAGAAAAAATACTCAAATATCTTAAATAATGCCAGATTTAAAAAGGATTCTATCTTACACCAATTACAAGATAAATATGGTTCTAACGAAGCGGTTGTTAATTTAAGATTAGATAATTTTAATAATAAAATAGAAGATTTTACATGCAATAAACTTGAATTTGAAAATATTAGAGAAACAGATAATTCACTCGTCCGCAGGTATAGACCAATATATCAGGAAACAACCCATAATTTTGGTAGAGCACATTTTTACGCTTCTGAAAAAATAATTTTAGGCTATCATATCAAAACAGTTTGGTTTAATGTTGCTTTTATATGGCTATATGCATTATTGTTGTATATAATCTTAGTAAGTAGAATTTTTGATGCTAATTCGCCACTGAAAGAACTAAACAAAAAAAACAACAAAAAATCAAAATAATAAAAAAACATGTCAAATTTGACATGTTTTTTTATTCCCAACCTATTATTTATATTTGAACTTCCGACTTTAAACTTACAAATATAATTGTATATTTCACTAGACAGATTATGTTTCTCTAAAACTCAATTTTTATTTTTCTCATCAATAATTTTTATGCAACTAAATAAATATTTTTCATCTTTTTTAAGAATTTAAAATTAAAAAATAAACACATGAAAAAATTAAACCTAATTTTCATTGCTTTCTTTTCGTTTATTTTTGTAGGTCAAAGCCTTATAGCTCAAAATAAGAGCGATATATGGCAAGTACGCAAAACAAAAGATGGCAAAGTTGCAGTTGTAAATACAGCTGCTGATAACTTATCTTATTGGATGAATTTAGCAGAAAAAGGAATTGTTCCTTACAACAAAGATGTAAAAACTGGAAATGCTAAATACTTAGGTTCCAAAATAAACACAGTAACAACTGATTATGAAGACTCTCCTGATATTACCACACATGACGGTGATAATCACACTCAAAGTGAAAATTCAATCTTTGTAGATCCAAATGATAGTCAACATGTTTTTAATTCTAACAATTCTACATCTTGGTCTGGCGGTTCTGTTGGCACTCTATATGGAACAAGTGGTTTTTATACTGAAGATGGAGCAGAAACATGGTCAGGTAGCGTTGATGGAACGGGAGGAAGCAATAGTGGAGACCCGGCAGGTGCAATAAGTTTAACTGGCAGGTTGTATTCCGGATTTATTCATTCTAATTATGGACAGGGAGTAGCTTACTCTTCTGATGGAGGAACAACATGGACTAGTGTTGTTGCTGCTTATGCTCCTAACGGAGGAATGTTAGACAAAAATCATTTGTGGGTTGATAATTCTCCAACTAGTGCTTATTCAGGAAATGTGTACACAGCATGGACAGATTTTGACGGTTCTGTTAGCAACAACGACATTTGTATTACATACTCTAATAATCAAGGAGTTAGCTACGCAACACCTGTAGAAATTAGTTCCGGCGTAAGCGCAGGTAGTCATAACCAAGGAGTAAATATTCAAACTGGCCCTAACGGAGAAGTTTATGTTATTTGGGCAATTTATGATGATTGGAACGGAAAAGGTTACGAAGAAGCAATTGGTCTTGCTAAATCACTAGATGGAGGAGCAACTTGGCAAACTCCAACCAGAATTATTGGCAGTCTAAAAGGTATTAGAGCAGACGAACCAACAGGTCATCGCGTAAACAGTTTTCCTTCAATGGCTGTTGATATTGTTTCAGGTGATATTTATGTTGTTTGGGCTAATTACGGCGTTCCCGGAACAAATACAGGCGACTGGATTGGAACTTTTATGATAAAATCGTCAGATCAAGGTTCTACTTGGAGTGCTCCAATACTAGTTAATCAATCTGAACAAACTACTGGAAATTATTCTTATTTGCCTTGGATTACTTGTGATCCCTCTACCGGAAATCTTGCAGTTGTTTTCTTTGATACTAGAAACACTTCAGGTAATGATGTTGAAACTTGGGTTGCATCTTCATTAGATGGTGGCGAAACTTGGGAAGATTTTAGAGTAAGTGATGTTTCATTTACAACAAAAGCAATTCCCGGGCTTGCAGGTGGATACATGGGAGATTACTTAGGAATAACTTCACTTGATGGAATGGTTTATCCTGTTTGGTCTGATGATAGAGACGGAATTTTTAAAGCTTATACTTCTCCTTTTAGTGTAAATTTAAGACCAAAACCAAGTGATTTGATTGCTGTAATAACTGATGAAATAACCGGAGAAACAGAATTAACATGGAATTTTGATGATGTAAACGGAACACTTATTGAATATCATGTTTACAGAGATGGTTCTCAAATTGGGACTACAAGCTCAACAACATACTCAGATATGTTACCAAGCTACGGAATTCATAAATACCAGGTTTCTGCAATGCACACCGACGGAGAATCAGCAAAAGTTTCTGCATATGTAAAATGGGGGAAATCACTTATCACTGTTACTCCTACTGAAATAGTTGACACTTTGCAACCTGATGAAACAGCAGTTCATAACCTTACAGTTTCTAATCCAGGTGAATTAGACCTAATTTTCGATCTTAAAACTCAAATTACCAGCAAAAAATCTAGCCCAAAAGACTATTGTGCTGCAAGTGGTGGTGGTGATGAATATATTTCAGGTGTTATATTTGGAGATATAAATAACACAGGTACATCTGCAAGCGGATATTCCGATTATACTGCATTTAGTACTGATGTTACTACTAACGAAACTTACCAATTGACAGTTAACAATGGAAATCCTTGGGACTCTGATGATTGGGGTGTTTGGTTTGACTGGAATCATGACGGAGATTTTGAAGATGCTGATGAAAATCCTGTATGTGTTTCATCAGAAGGTGGAAGTGTAGTGTCTTGGGATATTACTATTCCTGATGGAGCTCTTCCTGGAGAAACAACAATGCGTATAAGATTAAAATATTCAGGAGAAGACTGCGGTGATCCCTGCGGAACAACTAGCTATGGCGAAGTTGAAGATTATACCGTAAATGTTATTGGCTGGATAATGTCTGAAGTTCCTGTTGATACTGTTCATCCTGGTGAATCTATTATTATTCCTGTTACTCTAGATGCTACTGACTTTTTACCCGGCATTTACACTGCCAATCTTCATTTTTACAGCAATGCAGACATTAATGACACTATCAATGTACCTGTAACAATGGTTGTAGATGGTTTATTTGCCAATTCAGAAGCAATACCAAGCACAATTTGCGAAACTGAAAGTTCAACACTATATGCCAACGTAAACGGAGCCTCAGAAGACATAACATATTCATGGACAGACGGCGCTTCTTTTAGTTCAACAGAGGAAAATCCTGTTGTTTATCCAACAGAAACTACAACTTATACTTTAACTGCAATTGATGGTGAAAATACTCTTATTAAATACGTAACTGTAACTGTAAATCCGCTAGTTGGAATACCTGCTACGCCAACTGGAAATCAAAATTTCTTTAATAATGAAACATTGATTGAATATACAACTACTGGCGCAACTGATGCTGCTTCTTATGAATGGACTGTTGATCCTTCTTCAGCCGGAACAATAACAGGAACTTCAACAACAGGTTATTTTGATCCAAGCGACTCTTATGTTGGAGATGCAACAATTACAGTACGTGCAATAAATTCATGTGGTGATGGACAATGGTCTGATGCTATTGATATTACTATCGAACAATATGTTGTGATTATTCCTAATGAAATTTCATTGGAAATATATCCGAATCCAACTGACGGAAAGTTCATTTTATCTCTTAATTCTAAATTAGAAGACTATTTGAACATCCAAATTTATAATATGTCAGGGAAATTAGTTTATTCTGATCTTGAACATTATGCTATTGCATTTAATTCAATGATTATTGATTTATCTGATCAACCTGCCGGAATGTTTATTGTCAACGTTTCAGGAAAGCTTGTAAACGAAAACATAAAACTGATTATTAAATAACTATTGTAATTTACATTAAAAAAACCGCAGAATAATTCTGCGTTTTTTTTTGTTTTACTCTATTTTCTTTGCATTACGAGAGTCTACAAACAGAATAGTATACCAACTTGTAAAAAATAATTCCGAGAATTATTTTTTACAAGTTGTTATGCCGATTGACTTTAAAACCGATTTTAAGAAAATGAAATCGGATTTTTTAA
>JAFGUD010000522.1 GCA_016938685.1 Bacteroidales bacterium
ACTCCCATTAATGATTTGATTGTTATTCATCGTGCTATTTTTAAATGTTCGGCTCTTTCAATCCAAAAATTTTCTAATTTTTTTGCGTGTTCTTCCGGGGTAACTTTAATATATTTTAAAAATGCGCTTTCGGTTCTATGGCCCGTGATTGCCATTATACTGATTGACGGAAAATCAGCTTTATAAAGGTTAGTTGCAAAGCTTCTGCGAGCCGTATGCGTTGAAATAAGCTCATGTTTTTCATACTTCTTTGAAATACGTTTGCCGCCCCTTGTAATGCCTTTATGAACCTCTGAATTAATTTTAGCGGCTTTTGCTGCCTCTCTCAAATAGTCGTTAAATTTTTGGTTTGATATTACCGGCGGTAGTTTTCCGCCATACTTCTGTAAAATTGCTTTTACATTTGGGTGTAATGGAATGATTACCGGATTACCTGTTTTCTTTTGTTTCACATGAAAGCGTCCATCATGAATATTTTTTGCCGTTAAAGCTGAAAGATCGGAAAATCTTAAACCAGTCCAGGCACCAATAATAAATAAATCGCGCACGCGCTCTAATCGTTCATTATCCGAAAAATCATGTTGATACAGTTTATCAAGGTCCTGTTCGTTTAAATAAATGTGTTCGGCTTCTTCACTAACCGAAACAAACTTATGGCTTTTGTATTTCAGATTGGTATTAAAGCCGCGTTCGGTTGCATCGTTTAAAAATATCTTTAGGGTTTGTATCTTCTTACCTATTGTATTGATTGCTAATTTTTGAAGTTTTACTTTCTGCTTAACATCTTTTTTCTTATTAACAGGAGTTTCCCTGGATTGCATAAAACGTATAAACTCATCGTAAAACTCCAGATCAATATCATTAAAATTTAGTTCCGATTCTTTTTCTTTTGAAAATTCTTTTAAATAGAAATATGTTCGCTCATATTCCCTAATCATTTTATACGAAATTGTTTTTCCGGTTTTTGGATTAATACGGTGTTCTGCCTTTCTGATATAGTCCTCAATAAAAGAAAATAAAGTTACCGGCTTTTCTTCATACTTATCTGGATTGTAGTATTTATCAATGGCAACAGAAAGAAAATCAGAAGGAAGATCACCTTTTTTTAGCTGCTCTTTCATTAATTCATCAATGTGAATCTTCAGCTTTTCAAGTGTTGAATTTATATCTTCATTTTCGGCCACATTGCCGCGAAATCCTGCTTTACCTGATAATCGTTTTCGATCTGAATTATCGGGTTTTTCTGGTTTCCAGTCCGCAGCTTTAATTAGTAATTTTGTATCAGCTATTTGAGATATTCCCCGGCCTGCAGAAATCCGAGCCTTAATTTTGACTTTTTTGTCTTTATCCTTTATAGAAGTCCGAACAAAGAAACTAACCGTAAATCGATTCATTTTTCTTGTGTTTTGTTGGCATAAATTTATATAATAAAATTAAAATATGCACAACATTTGCACAACATTTTTATAAAATGATATATTTCTTTGTAAAGTAATGAATAGTTAAAAACAAATATAAAAACTGCATAAATCTGATATATAGTTATTTAAATATGTTTTATATGATTTTAAGCTTAAAGATTATATTAAGTATTTTCAAAAGGTGTTCTTC
>JAFGUD010000523.1 GCA_016938685.1 Bacteroidales bacterium
AAATTGATAAATTTGATTTAAAACCTGAAGATGTTGGATTTGATAACTCGTTGATTTTGAGTGCTCAAATTTTACGTTAGTCAGAAGTTTGAAAGCCGACAAACCAAATAATACTAAAACAAAAATTATGAGAAAGATTTTATTCTATTTTACATTCGTTTTAATAGCAACAGCTTGTGTTCCAAAATCTGACTATGACCAATTAGAAAAAAAGTATAAAGCTTTGACAGAGGAAGTTGCTACTCTTAAAACTCAGATTGATGAATTGAAAAATGGAGAAGAAAGGTTAGTTAATCTTGCAAAAAATTCTATTGATGCAGGCAATTACATTGAGGCTGACAAATTTATTAAGCAACTTAAAACCAAACATCCTGAATCAAAAGAAATTCCAAATTTTAATAAGCTTCAACCAACCATTGACAAAAAAATAAAAACTGAACTTGAAAAAATAGAAAAGGCTCGCCAAGACAGCATAAAACTTGCAAATATTAATAATCTTGGAGATTGGGAAATAGGATATTATGTTGACGATTTTGGGGAGCGTACAGGTGAGTATTTTGTATCAAGATATTTAAATGGCACATTTAGTAATTCCGCAACAACAAATTCCGAATTAAGAGTCAGGTTTATGATTGATAAAAACAGTTCAAGAATTCAACTTTACGAATATGCTGGAAATCATCCTATAAAAGGTGAGGGCGTTATTTATTTTAAAGTAAGAGATAAAAACAACAAGGAATATGATATTAGGGCTTATAATAATGACTATGGAAACACTTCAATCGAGAAAGAACATGATTACCTTTTAAGAAAAATTCTGTTGGCAGGAGGTCAAATAAAATTCATTGCAGAAGCTGACAAGTATAGCTCACCAAGTATTTATAAATTCACAATAGAAAATGCGGATTGGTTTGAGAATGCAATAGCCAAAATGAAACTAAAAAATAAAGGAGAATAAGAAAAGATATGAATTTGTTAAAAAAACTATTTGGTGGAAATTCAGAAACTCCTGCGAAATCACACGAAAAAAAAGAAGTTATGGTTAACATATCTTCTGTGACCAACAGTGATATTCCGCCTAATGCCGAAATTGTTGCAGAGTCTCAGATTCCAGCATTTTGCTCAATTGGCAACCTGGTTTATGAGAAAAAATATCATGAAGCTATCGAATTAGGGGAAAAACTTTTAACAGAGACACCAGACTCTGCGGGAGTTCATGTCAATCTTATGGATGCATATTTCAAGGTAAGAGATGAGAATACAGAATTTTATGATAAACATATTAATCATGCAAGACTTGCTATGCGCTTTGGACACAATACTGGATATGTTCAAAAGAAGCTTGCAATTGGACTTGAAAAACAAAATAAAATTTATCAAGCCATACAAATATGCGACATTGTATTAGATGAGAAATTTCATTTTTCAAAACATGGTTGTGGAAGTAAAGATGAATTTTTAAAAAGGAAAGAAAGACTACTAAAAAAAGTGAACAAATCAACTGATAATAAAACTTCAGAGATTTTCACAAATGATGAAATTTCTTCAATTATCAAACATATTCAACAGGAAGAAGAGAGGATTAAACAAGAAGCGATAGCGCACGAGAAAAAAATGGAACAAATGCGAAAAAACTTAGGAATCTAAAAATAAAAGCAGGAAGTGATTAAAAACCAGCCGTTAACAAATTGTAAATTGCATTGCGGGGTTCGTGCGGTGTCGTTCGCTGGATTCTCGCAACATCGTTCCGTCCTGCCGGACAGGAACGA
>JAFGUD010000524.1 GCA_016938685.1 Bacteroidales bacterium
GATTCCTTTGGTAAAAGAGAATCCGGCCATGTTTACTGCGACCGTATCGTTATTGTAAATTTCAATAAACTCGGTCGTGTCTGTATTGCTTTCCGGGCCATTGTAGTTGATTTCGGTGATAACTAAATTAGGCACATTTGGAACTGGAGAATATGCCGCAGAGTTTTTGTTTGCTTGCGCATTCGCAAAAAACGGCAAAATGGTAATGAGAAAAATGAGTAACTGATTGAATTTCATAATTATATTTTTAATTAATTTGAGAAACAAAGAAAATTTTTTAACAAATACCATCTGTTAAGTTAAAATTAACTTAGCATTATAAAATATCAACTAAAAAATCGTCTATTTTTGATTTACCATCGTAATTCCGGTATCGGTAAGCTCAATGACTTTATCTTTAAAAAGTTTACCAACAGCTTTCTTAAATATTTTTTTACTAATTCCAAAACGACTTTTGATAATTTCAGGTTCCGTTTTATCGTGAAATGGAAGAAAACCATTATTACGTTTCAATTCCTTCAATATTATTTCTGCTACAGGCTCCACAACTTCGTAACCTGCTTTTTGCAGAACCAAATCAATCTTCCCATCTTCCCTAATCTCTTTTACAAAAGCTGTAATTTTATCACCCACCGCAATGGGCGAAAAAACCTGATTTTTAAAGATCATTCCACGAAATTGATTATCAACCACCACTTTAAAACCAATTTCCATTTCTTCATAAACAAAACCAGTTACCTCGTCATTTAAAGAAAAGGAATCAGGATTTGCCGGTTTTAAAAAGCGATAGATTTTGGAGCTTGCAGCCAAACGATTCGTTTTTTCATCCAAAAACAAAGTAACAGGATAAAAATTGCGCTTTTTCATTGGAACTTCCATTTCGGCAAAGGGCACTAATAAGTCGCGTGGCAAACCCCAATCTAAGAAAGCGCCAAAACGAGTCTCTTCAATAACCTGCAAATAAGCATATTCGCCAAGAGTTAACAACGGCTCCTCCGTTGTAGCAACAATTCGATCCTCAGAATCTAAGTAAACAAATACTTCTAAAAAATCGCCTATCGTCATAGAATCAGTCATATAACGATTTGGCAATAAGACCTCTCCTGACCGTTCTCTATCAACCAGAAAAAATCCAAAGTCGGTTAATCGGTCAATAATCAATATATTATAATCGCCTGCTTGTATCATAAAGCAAAAGTAGATTTTTATAAAACATCCGAATTAATTTCTTTAAAACAATTTCCAATTACAGCAATATTGAAACTTGATAACTTAAAAATCAAAATAATAATTTATTTTTAATAAGCTTACATATTGATTTATTGATATTTAACACAAATGAAAAAATTAAAAATAAATGTTGGTTTTGAACTTATGTTCATTATCTTTGCGCAGTATTTCAAATAGAGATCGTCCATTACACAAATGGAATAAGTTTAACAATTCTAAAGAAGGAGGTAATTATGCCAGGATTTGATAGAAAAGGCCC
>JAFGUD010000525.1 GCA_016938685.1 Bacteroidales bacterium
GAATTGAGCCATCTATTTTCTAACTTTGCCGTTATCGGTTGAGTCATATAAAATCTAACTCAAATTAATTAATAATTTGGGTTAAACAATATGACTAAAATGGGCAAAAAAGAACTAATTTTATCCACAAAGCCTCGTTATTTGAAGGCTTCTAAAAAAGAAAAAACAAAGATATTGGATGAGTTTTGTGAGAATACTGGATATGATAGAAAATATGCTATTTCAATATTTCAGGCAAAATGTGATTATCGTCGCGTTGCCAGAGATGGCAGAAAACCAAGGGCTAAGAAATATGGTCATGACGTGATGGCTGTAATAGTTCAAATATGGAAAATACTTGATTATCCATGCGGAGCAAGACTTAAACCCTCTCTAATCCCGCTGCTTGAATCAATGTCTTCTTTCGGTGAAATTGGCGCTACGGATGAGATTAGGAAAAAAATGAAAACTATTAGCGCCAGGACACTGGATAGGCGGCTTGATAATGAACGCTGTATTAGGAAATTGAATAAAAATAGAGGGGCAACCAGACATGGTTCATTGCTTAAATCATCTATACCGATTCGAATAACTGATTGGGATACGTCTAAAGTTGGTTTTGCTGAAATTGATACTGTTTCACACAATGGGGGCGATCCGAGCGGTAATTTTGCCAGTTCATTGGATTTGGTGGAAATATATTCAGGCTGGTCAGAGCAGGTTGTATTTATGGGCAAAGGAGAGACTGCGACTGTTCAAGCAGTGAACGACATCAAAGAAGATTTGCCGTTTTGGCTATTAGGGCTGGATAGTGACGGCGGTTCAGAATTTATTAATTGGCACATGGTTAAATATTGTGAAAGACAAAAACTATTTTTTACCAGATCAAGACCGAATAGAAAAAATGACAATGCCTATGTGGAACAAAAGAATAATACGCATATCAGGCAACTTCTGGGATATGGGCGATTTGATACGGTTGAACAGATTAACGCAATTAATGATTTATATCGCAATGAACTTAGATTATTCAACAATTTCTTTAAACCAGTGATGAAAATAGTGTCAAAAGAAAAAATCAATAATTCAGTTTGCAGGAAAAAATATGATATTGCCAAAACCCCATATCAGAGATTGATTGAAAGCGAGCAATTGCCAAATGGTCAGGCTGAAAAGTTAATAACTTTATACAAAACTTTAAATCCTGTACAATTAAAGAAAGCGATAAATGAAAAAGTTAAAAAAATCAGAAAAATGCAATCGTTAACAAAGTAAGATTTTATATGTCTCAACCAGAGGCAGTAAAGTTAGATTTTTAAATGTCTAAATGCGGCAAAAAATAAATTTTAAAAAAATTAAAAAAAACACAAATAAAAAACACCAAATTCCAAATAAATTTCAAATTAAAAATCAAACAATAAGTCTGCCGCCAAAAAATTTAATTAATTTGTATATTATATGACACACATTAAAGCATTCCCGCAGCAAGTTGACAGGGTATTTTAAGAATATCCACATAACCCGTAAAAGAATGAAACAGAGAAACGACGGGGCAATCAGTTTAATTGTAAAAAATAAGATTGCTTCACTTCGTTCGTAATAAC
>JAFGUD010000526.1 GCA_016938685.1 Bacteroidales bacterium
TAACGAAAGAAAGCGGCTCGACTCCTGCATCATTTTCCTGATTTCCCTGATTTCTGCCAAATAATTTTCCGTTGTTTTCATTTTTTTTGAAAGTACTTTGAAATACAAAGTAAAAATAAAATAAGATAATTTCAAAATATTAGAATGTGATTTTAATTGTCATTTCGGCGAGTAGGCGAGGAGAAATCTTTCCGCCAATCAGGTTTTACGCTTTGTAGCACACAAATGAAGCCAGGACTCTTTGCTCCTCAGCAAAGTGTATACAAAATATGAATTTGTGAAAGTAAGGCAATTAATAACAAAAGTTTAAAAATAAAACAGCAATATCTTGCGTTTTTAAGATAAATTTTGAGGCTTGACAACTCCGGTTCAAATTTTTATCCACGCCAGAATATATTTAATGCTATATTATGTACAAAACTTGCGCGGATTTGAGATCTTGTGTTGCAATTAATGTGATTATCAGTTAATTTTAGCAAAAAACTGATTATGGAAACAATAAGTGAAGGAGATCGGGTAAAATATATTGGGGAACCCAATCATTGGACATTCGAACAAAATTTGGAAAGAAATAGTAAAGGAACGGTTGTTCGTATTTTCCCTAGCGGTAATAAAATAAATTATGAAATCAAATTCGACAACGGAATTTTAACAACAATCGATATTGAAGATTTGGATTTAGAAGCTTGAGGCAAGAATGAATAAATGCCCGGACTTGTTATTGAGATGCACCTAAACATCAATTGGAAAAAAGTGAATCAGAACTTGAGTTCTTCTCGGATTAGTTAATTTTCATAAAAACTTATAGTTATGGGAGATCCTAAAATTGCAATTCTTAAAAATGAAATTTCTAAAAATATAATCAATGAGTTTGATTTGCAACTGAACGAGGTTTTGTCAGTCTGTGAATCCGAAATTGAAAAGTTGATGTTATTACATCTTTATTTATATTTTCAAAAATTTAGAGAAAATGAATTTTGGTCTAATAAGTATCTTCGTTTAGAATTTATTGAAGATGAGATTATTTTAGTGGATGATCCGGATATCTCCTCATTCGAAATGCAAAAAATGGAAGAGAGAGTTAAAAAGTATAATTATAGAAAATTTAAATATGGATTTCATAAATATATTGGTTTTAAGGTAAAGGAAAATAATTCTGAACCATTCACGCTGAACGAAACTAAATCAAATTCCCCGTTAATTGATGAGCTTGTTTTTCGCGAATTTGAGGTTCGACCTCAATATCCATTTATAATTGATGATAGTATCGAATACAGATTAGATATTGCAATAATTCTAAACAGGAAAACCCATAATGGTAAAATATTAGAATCGAAAAAGGTTGCACTTGAATGTGATGGTTATGATTACCATTCAAGTCCTCAGCAAAAAAGGAATGACGATATCCGCACCAGAAAATTAAAAAAGAGTGGATGGAAAGAGGTGCTTCGTTACTCTGGAACAGAACTATATAATTTAAATAGACAGGAAGTACATTCCCTTTTTGAAGAAATTGTTGATGTACTTTATATTTAATTATTTATGGAAAATTCAATTCTGAAACAAGGAGAAATTAGACACGTTACAAAAAATCCTGACGTAATAATTAAAGTTAATGGACCTTTTTCAGGTGAATCATTTAATAAAAAAGGGAAGAACACTAAGCTCGACATTTATATTCAAACAAATGAATTCCCCAAATATCATTATATTGTCATATTGGATATAATTGATAGTTTTACGGCACCTGGAAATGAGTTTTATTTGGCAAAGTTAATTACTCATTCTTCTAATTTTGATAATCTTAAAATTACTGAAGATTTGTACGATAATTCATTGACTACAATTAATTTGGCATCCAGTTATATCACCCGAGATTTGTTCTTAATACCTGAAGAAGAGGTGTTGAAAGATAAAATATATGGTTTTTTCTATTTAAATAAACTTGAAAAAGCATCAAAATATTAATCTCATGACCTCTCCTAATTATTTAAAATCCATCCTCCATTCCTTCACCCAAATGAAAATCCACCAACTCCGCTATCTTCTTAAAGATGAATATACCTATCAGGAAACCACAAAAGAGATTTTCCTGAACGAGGTTGAATCTATTTTTGAGGCGTACCGGAATTCGGGAGATACGGAATTGTTGCTTTACCCGGGTGTTTGCAATAGCAAAACATGCGGGAATTGCGGTAAAATGGGGTACCGTTTTGTGGGCAATTTTTCCAAAAACCACATGGATTTAATTTTTGAGGTGGAA
>JAFGUD010000527.1 GCA_016938685.1 Bacteroidales bacterium
CAGGAAATGAACTGTCGCTTCCTTCAATAATATCATCTACCATTTCGGGGGAATTAACACCATCATAAGACCATAGTTCATGACCAGTGACTCCATCATCAGCTGAAAAGAATATTTTATCCATATAAATTATAAAGAATTGAGGATCAGAATCATTCCCTTCTCCACTGATATCAGCTATTATATCTATACCAGAATCAGGGTCATAGGAGCATAATTCACTCTCATTATTATTAATCATCTGGGATAGATATAATTTATTTTTATACCATATGCCATGTCTTGTTGCTTCCATATCTGTTATCAATTTCGCATTTCCTGTTCCTGTATATTTCCAAAAAAATGATTCGTAAAAATTGTCTTGAGTTTCAAAATAAAGTATATCATTCCAAACTACAAAACTTTTTGGATCATAAATCTCATCTGAAGTTGCCCATGGTGCTTCAATAGTTTCATTTTGTCCATCATAAATCCATAGACGTTTATAACTAAAACTACTATCGGCATTAAAAACAAGTTTATTTTGAAATACTGTCAAATATTGAGGGTTTGACGATTCATAATTTGAAAAAATATCCTTAACCATGAATGGAACACCGACAGGTCGTGTATATTCTTCACTTTGTTTTTCTGGTGTGGTTGCAGTTGGGTTTTCACATGCAATAATTAAGGTTATTAATCCTAGTAAGATAACTAAATTGGATAATAATTTACTTTTTTTCATATTTTCTCCTTAAAATATAGTAATTTTATGTTAATTCAATTTCTTTAAATGAATAACCAGTAAACTTGTTACTTTCAAAAATATTTTTAAATTTTTCTGATACAAAAAAACGTTGTTTGTAATCTTCAAGTCTAATTATATCTACATCATAAAGTTTATTTTTTTTAAGAACGAATTTTTTGACACCTGCAATTTTACCCCTTTTGGCTATATTTGGAAAATTATCTCGAAAACGATTATAGATGGATTTTTCATAATCGAATGCAGAAATAAAAAATAATAAATTTGCAATACAATAACCTTCAATAGCATCATCATTAGATTGAAATACATTAATTGGTATATACTGAATCCCTTTTATATTAGCTGTTTCTAATTCTGTAATCAATCTTTTTGAAAAAATTGGTATCATTAAATGACTTTGTAATGCATCATCTGGTTCACCATCATCATTTGGGTTACTTGATTGAATTCTTAAAATGTTTTTATCAATTTCTACTTTTTTTCCCAATTTAAATATTGTCTCATCAATTCCAAATTTTTCAAAGTTATCAATATCACAAACAAGTGGATTTTTAACTGTATTATCACATTCAAAAACTTGATACCATTTCATATCACTCCTTAAATATTATTATAATTCAATAAGATTGAATTATAGATTTTGATTCATTACATTCAAAACAAAGAAAAACATATATCATACCACAATCAGCAATGATAAATTCATCATTAATACTATCTAGTTGTCCATAAAAAGTCATTTGCTTTTTACACTCTGGACAAATTGGAATTTCTGCATTCTGGATAAACTGTGGTTTTCCTCCTAGCTGATGTCTTTTTCCAATTTCATCATCAGCCCATTTAAACGGAGGTAATTTTTTTGCTTCTTCATTTAAAGGTTCAGCAATTAATTTAAATGGTGGTATCTTATTCTTCAAAATATTCCCCTGAATTTGTCTTCTTAAAAACTAAAAAGTTAATTCGCCTTTTTCCTTCCATACTTTAAGAGTCATTTTTGCATTAAACGAAATCATTCCTAAATGATCTGAATTTGAAATTTTAGTTAATAAAGCTTCAGCTTTTTTCATCTCATATTTTAAACCTAATAAATGTGCTGCTGCCCAAGTAGCAATGGCTACCTTTTCATTCTCTAATAATTCTACTAATATTTTCTTATCAATTTTATTTTCTAAAAATAATGTAAAAAATTCTTTCAATTTTTTTGCTTCTTTATTTGCCGTCTTATATTCTCCTTGAAAAGAAGCTTTTCTGTGTGCTATTGCAGATTTACAATAATCATCCTTAATTTTTTCTAAATCCATCTTTATTATTCTCCAATTCCAAACATTTTTAATATTTCTATGCCAAAATCGTATTGTGCTTGAAAGTCTTGACCTGCTAGCCAGTCCCTTACTTTCAATCCTCCAGTAAATTCTTGTATTGAATTATAATATCCACTAATTTTTGCATGAACACTTTTTTCAATTGCTACAATATTATTTGTATTTTGAATTTGTTGTGTAGTAAACCCAGATTTTCCAATTTGCGATTGTTCTACAATATGATGCCATTGATTATTTTCTCCAGGAGAACCTAAATATCTTTTTAACTGATTAAATGTATCAAAACCTTGTGACGCCACATCATCCGCAGCCCCAGCACCTTTACTAAAAAATCCCTTTAAATAAACACTAAAAGCATTTGCACTCGCATTCAAATCGGCTGAAGCTGGTAGAAAAAACATTCCAGTTGCTGCTGCCTTATCTACATCTGCATAAGTTCCAGGTGTAACCAATGCTACTGCTGAATAAGCTATCCCTTGAACACCTCCCCAAAGCATTGCAAAGGG
>JAFGUD010000009.1 GCA_016938685.1 Bacteroidales bacterium
AATATGTTTTATAAAATTATTATTTTCTAAAAGTCTTTATAATTCAAGCATCTAAGTTTTTTTTAAAAGATGCTTGATTTTATTTTTAAATTACAATTTATTATTCTATTTTTATACCAAAAATTAATAACATTGAAAAAGATACGTATCCTGCAAATAATCTTTGATACAGAAATTAAAGGCCAACAAATATCAGCTTTTAGAGGAGCAATAGCAAGTAAAGTTGGACAAAACAGTAATTTGTTTCACAACCATACAACCAGCGGATTTATATATAATTATCCGTTCATACAATACAAACGCCTTAACAAAAAAGCCGCAATTGTATGCGTAGAGCAAGGAGTTGACGAAATTTACATACTTTTTAATCAGCCCGATTGGCAGCTGAATTTAAACGGCAGCAACTTTTTAATGAAAATTGAAAAACTAAACGTAAACGCCTTTAATTTAAATGTTTGGGATAATTTTTTCAGTTACAGGATATTCAATTGGATAGCACTTAACCCCGAAAATCACAAAAAATTCCGTTCAACCGATAGCCTGACCGAAAGAATTATAATACTTGAAAATATTCTTAAAGCAAACATTTTATCATTTGCCAAAGGAGTAGAGTGGATTTTAGAAGAAGACAAAAAAATTGAACTAAAAATAACCAACATAATTGGCGAAAAAGTAACAAGATTCAAAAACATATCGCATGTAACCTTTGATGTAGAATTTAAAACAAATGTTTTTCTGCCTCAACATATTGGTATGGGTAAGGCTGCCAGTCACGGATATGGGGTTGTGTATGCTGTGAGAAAGAAAATTAAAAGTGATGAACCTAGATAAAAATATTTACAAAAATTTTGTTTCAGACATAAAGCAACGTATAAGGTCAGCCCAATACGAAGCAATGAAAGCTGTAAACAAGCAGGCGATACAGCTTAATTGGGATATTGGTAAAATGATAGTTGAAAAACAAGAACAACTTGGTTGGGGTAAATCTGTCGTAGAACAATTATCAAAAGATTTGCAAAGAGAATTTCCTGACCAAAGAGGATGGTCTGCTCGTAACTTATGGAGAATGAAGCAGTTTTACGAGTCGTATTACAACAGTGAAATTCTGCCACCATTGGTGGCAGAAATAGGTTGGACACACAATTGCATCATAATGGAAAAATGCAAAGACGATTTAGAACGTGAATTTTATATACGTATGACCCGAAAATATGGTTGGACAAAAGATGTTTTGATAAATCAAATAGAAGGAAATTCTTACGCTTTGTATCTGACCAATCAAACTAATTTTGAACAAACTTTGCCTGAAAAATACAAAAATCAAGCAATTCTCGCAGTAAAAGACGATTATAATTTTGATTTTCTTGATTTGTCAGATAAACATTCAGAAAAGGAACTGGAATTAGCTCTGTTGAAAAATATAAGACTATTTTTGATAGAAATGGGAGGAGATTTTTCTTTTATGGGAAATCAATACAAAGTTAAAGAAGGAGAGGATAATTATTCTATTGATTTACTGTTGTTTCACAGAAGATTAAAATCTTTGATTGCTATTGAATTGAAAATTGGAGAATTTATACCTGAATATGCCGGTAAGATGCAATTTTATTTGAGTTTACTCAACGACAAAGTTCGTTTACCCGATGAAAATCCTGCAATTGGTATAATTATTTGCAAATCAAAAAAACGCACTCGTGTTGATTATGCTCTGCGAGAAGCTAATCAGCCAATTGGAGTAGCTACTTACAATTTAACAAATGAATTGCCAAAACAATTGGAAGGATTGTTGCCAAGTCCCGAAAAGATTGCAGAAAATTTGAAAATAATTGAGCAATGAAAAAAAGTAAAAATAATGATTGAATGGTTAAATTGTTTCGCAATGCGGAGAAGGGGCTTTGCCCAACAATAAAACAATGAAACAATAAATATAAACATAAAATATGGATAATAACCAAAATATAACACGTCAAAAAATATACCTCGC
>JAFGUD010000066.1 GCA_016938685.1 Bacteroidales bacterium
AATGAATAGTCATTCACTAATTAAATTTTAGTCTAATTAATCTTTAGTAAAACTTATACAAAAATAAATTTTTTCGCTAAATAAAAAGTGTAATAAGGAATATAAATAATTTCTTTGATGAAATTATGATTATTAATCACTCAAGTAATACTCAACCGTTGAAACAACCCGTACTTTTTTGATATGAGGGTTATTTTTATCTCTTTGACTAATACTAAATTGCCCTTGTGAAGCACTTTTGATTTTTCCAAGTTTACTTTGTGAATCAGAAGCGAATTTTTGAGCCACAACCCTTGCTTCTTTTGTTGCTTCTTCTATCATTTGAGGTTTAATCTCATTAAGCCTTGTAAAAAGATATTCTGTACTTGCTTCATAATTATCTCCTAAAAAAACAATACCTTGTTTTCCAAGTTTGGAAAGAGTATTTTTTACCTCCATAACTCCTTTGATATTACTAGAATATACAGTCACAGTTTGTGTTGCGCTATAACGAAATTCTGGCTTTTCATTATTACTATATTGATTTGCTGTTTTATCAGTAATTGAAGGTGTACTAAAGGTTATTTCTTCCTCTTTAATATTTCCTTGCATCAAAAATTTTTTGATTTTAAGACTATTAGAATCAAGCGATTCATATAACTCTTCCAAGCTATTATGCGCAACTAAAAATTGAATAGGCCAAATAACTATATCTGCTTCAAACTCTTTTTCAGATAGTCCTTTTACATTAACTGTTCTTTCTAATTGTTTATACTGTAATAAAGCATTTCCCAAAAGAAAACCCAAACTACTAAGTCCTAAAAAAATAAAAATTCCCAGAACCCAAAAACTTGTTTTATTATCTGTTTGCATTATTGCTCCTCAAAATCAAAATAACTATTTCACCTATTGAAAGTTTGTATATCATTGGGTAGTACACACAGAACAAACATCAAAGCTTTTAAATACTAATTCGGCCGTTTTAACATCATCAAGACCTATCATAGCATTTTGTGCAATTGCTGGATATTCTTTTGTTCCATTTCCAAGATTCCATTGCGTAGGGGTAATTATCTCATATTTTTGAATAATTCCTTTATGTAACTTCACTTTATGGATCAATGATCCACGTGCTGCTTCAATTGCACTACTTCCCTTTGCACTTATCTCTTGTATTTTTTGTTCTGGCTTAATATAAGATGGTTCACTACAATCAATTTGTTGTAGCAAGTATAAACTATGATGCAAAAGTTGTGGAATTTCACAAATTCTAGCCAAAATTCGACTAAAAACAGAATCCCCATAGCGTCTGTGTGCATCTTTTATTAGTGGTGTTTTATTTATCATTGCTCGACTCAATGGTCCAACTTCATAGTATTTGTTTTTATACATCACATTTTTTGCTTTGGAATTACTAATATCAAACTCCTCTACAAATTTTATATCTACATTTCTTTGTACTCTTGTTTTGATTGATTTACCTGATTTAAAATAACTATTATTCCCAAAAACCACAAACTGATCATAACTTTTCCCAATTTCATCTAGCCCCTTAACAAGCAAAAGATTCATCAAATCTGGCAATTCACCCTCTTGAGAAAATAAATGTTCAATATTTTCACACAAAAGGAATTTCTCAATATCCACATTGACCAAATTTTGTTGAAAAAATCGTATAACTTGAAAAATATAATTTTCTACTTTAACTAAATGCATTGGCAAAATATTTGTGGTAATTCCACCAACCACTGCATAAGAATTATGAGGATATTG
>JAFGUD010000528.1 GCA_016938685.1 Bacteroidales bacterium
GAATAACTCAAATTTGGATGTTTGAAAAACTCCAAATTTGCTAGTTATTCTTAATCGTCAGGATTATTTGTGAATAATCCGGGTTAATGTTTTTTTTGTTGTCAAAGAAGAGGTTGGATTTGTCCTTGGGATTTTTCATTCAAGTAGAAATCCAAAAAACATGCTTGATAGATATAAAATAATTGATTAATCTCTAAATTGTGCCAGTCGTTAGTGTGAGTGCAAAAAATATAAAGGTAGTTTACACTATTTGTCTCTTCAAATTCTTCGGAGTAGTACAAAGTTGGGTGTAATTTAAAAGAAAACGCTATTCATTAACAAAATCCCAATTTAGTATTCATTCTTACGTCTTTCAATTTATCATTTATAGGTTGAGGGTACTGAATATCAGTTAGAAACAAACCGTTTGGTAATACAGAAACTCCGGCAGCCGATCGGTTTTGGGCTTCTATAATTGCCTTAAAATCTTCGATTGAAATTTTACTTTGTCCCACATCCAGCATTGTGCCAACAATACTACGCACCATATTTCTTAAAAATCTGTCGGCTTTTATTTCAAAAACAAGAAAATTGCCGGTTTCTTTCCATTCAGCTTTAAAAATTACACAATTACTTGTTTTATTGTCGGAATGAAGTTTTTCAAAACTCTTGAAATTTTTGTAATCAAATAATATTTTGCACGCTTCGTTCATTTTTTCAACATTAAGTTTATGTGGAAAAAACAATGAAAAATCACTGTAAAAAGGTGTTTTTTGCTTTGCAATGAAATAATTATAAGTTCTGTAAAGAGCCTGAAAACGACTGTTGAAGTTGTTTTCAATTTCAAATATTTTGTAAATTACAATGTCTTTTGAAAGGTATCCGTTCAGGTTTTTAGTAAGTTTTTCAGTGTCTGTTATTTCAAAATTAGAATCAAAATCAGCAATATAAAAAGTAGCATGAACGCCAGTGTCTGTTCTTCCGGCGCCTGTAATACAAATTTTTTGGCGTAAAATGACACTCAAAGCAGTTTGTAAATCTTCCTGAATAGTTTTTGCATTCGGCTGAATTTGCCAACCATGAAAATTTTTGCCGTTATAAGCTAATGCAATTAAATATTTGTAAATCATTGTATTAAAATTTCACCGCTAAGATAATAATATCATCTGTTTGGCGAGCATTTTGTTTCCAGTTTTTCCAATTTTCAATCAAAATAATCTTTTGGTCGGTTAATGGAAGTACTTGGTTTTCAGATATTAACTCACGAAATTGTTTGATGCCGAATTTTTTAGATAAATCCATAGAAATCTGATCGTAAAATCCATCACTAAAAATGTAAATTGTATCGTTGTTCTTTATTTCTAAGTAATTGTCGGTAAAAGGTTTTTCTTTTATGTATGCCGCAATTGGTTGTTTGTCGGCTTTAAGTTCCGTAAGATTATTATCTCTAAAATGGTAAAGAGGACGATAAGCTCCTGCGAAGTTAATTTCTTGTTTTTCTTCATCGTACATTACCATCGCAATGTCCATTCCGTCTTGAATAGTTCTTTGATCTGAGCTTTGTTTTAATACATTTTTAACAAGGTTTCTTACTTTATTCAGGGTTTCGGCAGCGGTAAGTTGTACGTCATCTCTAAGAACTTCTTTAAGTAAAGTCATGTTCAAGATACTCATAAGTGCTCCGGGAACTCCATGTCCGGTACAATCAGCAACAGCCAGAATTGATTTTTTTTCAAATTTTTTAAAGAATAAAAAGTCGCCGCTGATAATATCTTTTGGCATATTTATAAGCATTGCATCAGAAAAAGTTTGTTTTAATTCGCTTATTTCAGGCAAAATGGCAGTCTGAATTCTCTTTGCGTAATTTATGCTTCCTTGAGTATCAATTTGGTATTTTTCTAATACAGTACGTTGATTTTCAATTTCTTTATTTCGTTGATTTAAAACATCGTTTTGAGTTAATATTTCTTCTTTTTGTTGCATTATTTCCTGATTTTTGGAAAACAACATTTCAAAGTGTCTTTTACGTTGGCGCAAAATACTGAAAAGCATTATCAATAAACCTAAAAATAAACCTAATGCTATGGTAATGAATATGTTATAAAGTTTTTGGCGCTGAATGATTAAATCTTGTTTAGCTTGTTTTTCTATTAAAATTTGATTCTCTTTTTCTTGTCTTTCCACATCAAATTCCGATTGGAGCGAAGCAATATTTTGTTGAGTTTCGGATTTTGCTATTGAATCGTTCAGATTTTTGTATTTCATCAAGTTCAAAAAAGCTCCTTCAAAATTATTGAGAGCAGAATCGCTCTTGTACATCCATTTGTATGCTTGAGATTCAAATTCCAATGCTCCAATTTCATGTGAAACAACAATACAAGAATCGAGATATTCTTTGGCACGAACATAAAGGCCTTCTCCAAAATACAAACTAGCAAATGAAACATAAGATTGAGCAAGACCTCTACGGTTTTGAATTTGTTTGTTTAGTTGGATTGATTTGTTGTAATATTCTTTGGCTAAATCAAATTCATCGCTAAGTCCAAATAGTCTTGCCAAATTTGCACTGGTTTCAGCTAATTGTTCGGTAAAACCAATTTCTTCGGAATAACTTTCTGCAATTTTTAAATACTTATACGCAGAATCTAAATCGTCATAATATTCAAGATATACTGAGCCAATATTGTTTGAAGAAAGAGCGATTCCATATTCACTTTTTATTTCATTGTAAACAGTAAACGATTCCTCGTAAAATTCAAGAGCTTTTTCGTAATCTTCTAGTAGATAATAAACGCCTCCTATATTGTTGAGAGTTACGCCAATATAAACTTTATTGCCAAGTTCTTCGGTATATCTGAGTGATTTAAGAAAGCAGTCGAGGCATTCATCGTAAATTGCTCTGTAACAGAACATATTTCCCAGTTCTCCCCAGGAGGCAGCAAGATAAAAAGTATCTTGTATTTCGGCAAATTCTTTAATAGCTTCTTCAAGATAATAAACAGCACTATCGTACTTATCGTAATAATTTAACATCGAACCTTTGAAAAAGCTTGTAGCTGCAATTAAGTATGTGCTGCCGGTTTTTTGCGCAAGACTGTAGGCTTTATTTACGTACATCAAATGTTCTTCGTCGCCGTTAAAATATTCTTTCGAAATTTCAAGATAAAGTTCAACTTTTGTGCTGTCGTTAGTTTCTTTTGCAATTAAATTTTTTAAACTATCAATAGAGTCAGCAAAAATAAATTGATTTAAAGACAAAAGAAAAAGAAGGATAAAAAGTGGTTTTATTTTATATATATTCATGAGTTTGTTGTCAGATTTTTAAACATTGTTGAAATAATGTCAAGTAAGTTTTATTCTATCAAATAACATTCCAATAGTGCTAGATAGATTTGTTTCTCATGGAAATTTTGTAATTTTGTTGAAAAATAATTCTCATGAGTAAAATACCGGACATAAGCTGTGAAATCGAAAAAACTCAGTTTGACAAAAAAGCTCAAGGTGCTTTTGTTGATTATCTGAAAATTACTCAAAATGAAAAAAATGTAGAAATTATTCAGAAAAAGTTTGATCCTTATGAGCAAAAAGAGACAATTGAAGAATTATCAGGTAAAATAATTGCGTTTGACAAACATCAAAAATTTGCTAAAATAAAACAAAATGATGGTTCTTTTAGGTGGTTTGATTACGACAAAAAAACTTTTGACATGAGCAGATTGGAAAAGTTCTTTTATTTTAAAATAAATAATTTTAAGTACAATAATGCTACATTGAATACACTGATAAAGTTTATGAATATTGCCGTTTCAGTTGCTACAATCGAAGGTTTTGCTTTCTTTTTTATCGATTCTCCGGAGATAAAAGATAATCTTAAAATCCAAAATTCAAAAGTAGTAAAAGGTTATAGTGCTACTTCAAAATACTATAAATCAGAAGATTACAAAGAATTGAGAATGACGTTAAATGTACCGGCGACTACAATATTTGATGTGGAAATTGGAGTTAATTTTTTGGATTACGATCAAGGATATGTTCGTTTATTGGGGCTTAATGAGATATCTAAGATAATTTTCGATAAAATTTTGCGATTTTTTATGCAAAATCATAATTTTACAGTAGTAAATAAGAAATAAAATTGTAGCATCGAATTGTTTTTCGATGCTACAATAGAAAAATTTATTCTAAAATATCATCATCGCCACCTCGATCAGTTGAACCATTACGTTTTTTAGCCCAATTAATATTACCAAATGCACCAACAAGAATTATTGGATCCTGAGTAAATTTTCCTCCGTTTTCCATTGAATAGTATTGTCTGCCTTCTACGTAAATGTTTAGATTATTAGTTTGAACAACAATTTTAGCACCAGGTCCCCAGTATTGTTTTCCTTTGTAGGAATTGCCCATTGCTGTTTCCATGCTACGTAAATATTGATCTGATTCATTTGTAAGCATAAAATTCATTTGCAAAGCAGCTCCAATCAAGAAATTTCCTAATACCGGAACATCTTTTTTAACATAAGAATATTGTGTTCCAAGATTTACATTAAAAACAGAAAAACGAAGAAAATCCTGTGAAAGAGTAGTATCCATAGTATTTGCAACATTGTAAGGAGTAAAATACATTTCTCCAAAAAACATTACATGCTGTAACTGATCTTTTCCACCTCTGTAAAATTTTGAAAGATAGTTTTTGTGCCAACCTATATGTAAAACCGCGTCTTCTTGAAAAGGCATTTTATATACAGAAAAACTTTTTGCAGGCTGCTCAATAAGTTTGTTCCAGGTAAAAGGATCCCAGTCGATAATTATTGGATTGATATCAATAATAAACTGATGAAATGTTTGAGTTCCTCCATCGTTTACTTTGTAAAGAGCATTTACAATAAAACCGGATTGAGTTGTACTTGACAAGTTATCAATTAGTCCGGCACCATTAGAGCCGTCAAGTGAAAAACCGCCATAAAGTGCTACGTTTATATCACGAGCTTCTACTAGTAAATCAACAGGTATAAAGTGCTGATTGTAACCAACTTTTGCTAAAAGCAAAATTCCTAAAAGTAAAGTAAGAATTTTTTTCATAATTTTTTATTTAGTTGTTTTTGTTTTTATAAATGATTATAAAATTTAATTTTCATGATTCAGACCACTGTATTCTCTCTTACGGATTTACTTTCCAGTTTTTCCATGTGTTTTGAATTGCCGGACTTACGTTTATTGTTGGCGATTGTTCTTTTAACCCATTTTGAGGATTAAGAGCAGTTGTTGTTACATCGTCGATTATTTTTGTTGCCAGTTCGCCATAACTAATATTTCCTTTAGTGTCTTTAAGATTTTTAAATAAAAAGTAAGTAAATAAACCGTGACGTTTTTCAAGGTATTCCTGCGAAATTTGTTTTTCAGAAGAAGCAGCAAAAACAAGCAGATTTCCGCCAATATTTGCGTCATTAGGAGTACGTTTTAGTCCGGTTTTTGCATTTATCAGCAATTGTCCGGTTTTACCACCGCCACTGAAACAAGCATCTAAAAATACAATCACTTTTTTGTCGCCTTCAGGGTTTATTTGGGCATAAAAATCTGACAATTTTACTCCAAAATCGTTAATATAATCAGAAGTTACTCCAACCGGAACTATAAATGCTTCTCCTTCTTCGTTTTGTGTTCCGTGACCGCTGTAATAAACATAAAATTCGCCGTCAGATTTTGCTTTTATCAGTTTGGCAAAATTGTCTATATAAATCTTTATGTAAGTTGCATTTGCGTCTTCAATGTAATAAATATGATTGTTGTCGTCAGGTACACCAAGAATATTAATTGCATATTGTTTAAAAATTTTAGCATCGTTGATAGAATATTTTATATCTACCATATCAGAACCGTGTTTGATATAATTAGAGTTTCCGATAATCAAAGCATAATGGTTAGAATAATTTTTGCCTGAATTTGGAATATTATTGTCAACATCAACATCAATATTATTGTTGTCTTGATTGTCATTACCATCTTCTTCGTGGTTTGGACCAATAACGATAGGATCAAATTCATTTACGATAACCTGATCGTTAAAAATAACCGGTTTGCTTGCATCAAAGAAGTATGTTTTGCCATTTGCAGGGTTTTTTATTGTCATCTGATAAATTTCCAGCTTATCGTCTTGTGTTAAATTAAATTTTATTGATGAATACACCAGTTTTCCGAGATTTTTTTCAAAAATTTCAGCTTCTTCGATAGGAACGGGTAGATAAATGGAATTGTAGTAAGTAAGATTAAATCTAAAAATTTCGCTTTCGCTATCGTAATCAAGTGTGGTAGTTTTTACATCATTTTGAAAAATAGGAATTCCTATTTGTCCAAAAAATTCATCCATTAGTTCATAAATTTTTTGTTGTCTTGTGCTTTCGTTTACTCGAATTTTATAATCTTCAATTTTTTCGTATTTACCTTTTGCCTCCCACAAAAAGATTGCGTTTTGCACATAAGAAGTTGCTCTATCTCGAACGGAAAAACGTAATTTAACAAGCCAAATGTCTTTTTTCCCTGCACCTTTTGATTCGGTATAGCCCAAAACAGCAAATCCGCCATCAAAAGTTTTGGTTATCGAAAAAGCTTTATCTTCGTACATTCCGCCAAAAGTTTCGTCCCAAATAATATTTCCGTCTTTGTCAATGTCAATAATCCAGTAATCCCAGTCGCTGACTCCTTTTGATTTTGTGCTTCCTGCAATTATGTAGCTGTTTTCGTTATCTTGAATAATATTATAAGCATCATCATTTTGACTGCCGCCATAAGTTTTATCCCAAAGAATTTTTCCGGTTTCGTCAATTTTAAGCACCCAAATATCAATCCAACCGGCGCCTTTTGATGATGTGTTAGCCAGCACTAAATAACCACCATCTTTTGTAGCTATAATATCTGAAGCTATATCGGTTCCACCACCGCCATTATTTTGTTCCCAAACAACATCGCCTTTTGAGTTAATTTTAAAAATCCATACATCTTCAAAACCCATATCTTCAAAAGTTCTTCCTCCGGCAATAATAAATCCTTTGTCGGGAGTTTCGATTACACAGTTAATAATATTTTTGAAGTTATTTCCGTATTCTTTTTGCCATTGTTTATTTCCGTTTGCATCGGTTTTTACAATTGTTGCTTTGGAGTTAAAACTTTCGCCATAAGCTGAATTTCCAATTAAAAGATAACCACCGTCTGATGTTTCAATAATATTAGTTGTATAATCTTCTTCTCGTCCATGAAATTGTTTTTGCCATTTTGAGCTGAAATTTCCATCAGTTTTAAATAAAAGAAAATTTTTACCTTCGGCTTCTGCCGAACTATTTATTCCGGTTGTAATAAAACCGTTGTCTTTAGATGGAAGCAATTTAATAAATAGAGGTTCGTAAATATTTTTGTAAATTTTTTCCGTTGTTATATTTCCTCTGTCATCAGTTTTCATCAACCAGAGGTAAGCTCCAAATCCTTTTGATTGAGAAGCAGAAATAGCAAATCCATGATTTGGCATTTCGATAATAGAGTAACCGATGTCGTTTTTCTTTTCTCCATAAGTTTTATCCCATTCTAGCTGAGGTTTTGTTTGTCCATTAAGAGAAAATATTGTGAATAAAAGAGCTAAAAGAGCTAATGTTTTTTTCATAATATATTGTTTTTTGTTTGTAGATTGAAGACTGAAGTCAGAAGACCGAAGTCAGAAGACTGCCGACTGTATTAAGGATTAATTTTCCAGTTTTTCCATTCGTTTTGTATTGACGGGTTTATTTTTATTGTTGGTGTTTGAGTTCTTAGGTTTTTAGAAGGAACCAATGTTTCGGACTTAACGTTGTTGATAACATCTTCTCCAATTTCGTTGAAAGTTTTATCTGAGTTCATATTTTGTAATTCTTTGAGTAAAAAATAAGTAAACAATCCATGTTGTTTTTCAGGATATTCTTGTGAAATTTCAGTTCCTGTAGAAGCTGCAAAAACCAGAATATTTGTTGGCACAGCATTATTTTTAGATTGTCTTAATCCAACCTTGGAATAAGGAACAAGAACTCCTGTTTTTCCGCCACCGCTAAAACAAGCATCTATAAAAATATAAGTTTTTTTGTCGGAGCCTGAATTTAATTGTGCATAAAAATCGTCTAAGCTTAAAGCGTAATCTTCTACATATCTGGATTTTACATCAACCGGAAGAATATAAGAGTTTTTGGAAGAATCCAAAGTGCCGTGACCACTATAATAAACGAAAAATTCGCTTCCGGCAGGTTTTAATTTTATAAGTTCAGAAAAATTTTCAAGATATTCTTTTAATTCTAAGGCTTTTGCATCTTCAAGATAATATATATGTCTTTCGTCGTCCGGAATTCCAAGTGTATTTACGGCGTATTTTTTGAAAATTCGGGCATCATTTAACGAATAGCTTATATCAACAACGTCAGAACCATTTTTTTGATAATTTGCATTGCCGATTATAAGAGCATATCTATTGGCATATATTTTTGAAGATTTTGGAATATTTTGGTCAACATCAACAATTTCATTGGGGATATTTTCGATAATAACATGTTCGTTTTCATTTTCGTTTGTGTTATCAACTTTATGAATAAAACCACTTTCTTCAAGTTCTTTGTTAATTGCAAATGATTTTATTTCGGTAAAACCGTACAAACCTGAATTATCCTTAGCTTTGATTGTGAATTTTAACTCACTGTCGGTAAATTCGCTGTTTACAAAATAACGATAAATAATTGTTACATATTTTCCGGCGTTAATTTCTGAAAAAATAGGATTTTGTCTTATTAATTGACCGTTTTCCATAACACCAAGAAACATGACACCAGATTGATTGTTGATTACATCAATGTTTATTTTTTCGGCGTTTCCTTGTCCAATATTCTGAACAATGAGTTTTAGTTCAAGTATTTCATTGATATCGATTTGGTTATTTGGATTTGCGGATTGGTTTTCGATAATTGCATACTGAGCCAAAATGAGGTCAGGTTTATTAAATGATTTGGTTGTAAATTTAAGCTGTTTTCCTTGAATATTGACCATAAAATGCGGTTCAACAACATCAATTTTAATAGTAGCTTCGGTGTTTTTTAAAGACATTTGTCCCGTAACATCAATTGTGACTGTTTTTTTGCCATTATTTGCAGGAATAATAGGGAAATTAACCACAGCAGGAAGAGTAATTCCAGAAGTAGTTGTTGATAAATTAACATAAACATCGTTCGCATCTCCGGGACCTACATTTTCTATTGTAATACTTAATTTTGCTGTTTCTCCGGCATCTAATACGTTTTCAGAAAAACTAATATCTCCAATTTTCAGAATTGGTGGCATTACTACTTCAGTTACATTTTTGGGGAATTCAAAACTAATATCATAAAAAGAGTAAGAATTTCCTTCTGCTGGTTCAATTAGGTCTATATTTGTTGTCGTTTCCGGAATTTTATCAAAATAAAGCGTAAAATTTGAAGTATATTTATATGTTTTATCTTTACAAATAAGAATATTTTCTGCTTTTTGAAGGAAATATTTTTTGTTCGTTTTTTTATCAATAATGTATGTGTTGTTTTGAATACAAGAAGTGTTGTTACCTGTTTGATCAATGTTTACAACTGTGTAGTTGTCATCATTTCCTAAGAAATTTATTTTTAGATTATCGGGATTTTTAGCAACATGTAGATATTCTGCTTCGGTTAATTTTCCGTGACTTTGATTGTAGTTTTTATCGTAATTAACTGCAATAGAGTAGATTAATGCGTAATCGCCCTGGCCTTCGTCTTCTGTGTTCTGAATTGAGACTGTGTTTGGACCATATTGTATGTAATTTTCAATATCAAAACCATAAGAGTCAAGATTTTCGCTGTAAAAAGAAGATTTAGAATTCAATTGCCCCACAAAAACTTCTTTTTCGTTAACAAGAATTTTAAAATCGGTATAATCTGCATCACTGTCATAATTGTAATCTTTTCCAATAATGAAAAGTTTGCATTTATTTATATCGTAATAATCATCAAGTTTAAAGTTAAAAGTTTGTTTTGTGCCACTTGTGTAGTTCCTATTTACAATGAAATTATCATTTGTGTTTATGTTGAAAACATCTGAAACAGTAGCAATATTGGTCGTTGTGGTGTTATTTGTGCTACTGCAAAAAGAGGAAATAACATATCCGTCGGTAACTTTTTCTTTGACCCAATCTACCGGAAATACATCATCTTTGTAATAAGTTTGGTTTAAGTTCAAACCACCTGACATAACAACTAACCATTTACCTTCGCCATAAGCAACATCGGTTACATCAAAGTCTTCTTCCCATTTTTCTTTTATCCAATCAGCAGGAATATCAACGTTAGGATTAAAAGTTTGACCGATAATTCCAGTTCCTTTTGCCATAGAAAAAGCCCACATTCCGTCGCCATATTCAATATTTGTAATTCGATAGTTCAAATCCCAGTATTTTTGGATTTCGGTTTTCATATCTTCGTAATTAGACTTAGTACGCCAAATGTCATCTTCGTATCCAAGCCCTTTTGACATAATAATAAGCCATTCTCCTTCGCCAAAAGCAATATCTGTTATATAGAAACCTTTATCCCATTTTTCCTGAATTGTTTCTTTTGGAAAAATATTGTGTTTTATCCATGTTTGGTCAGTTATTTTACTGTTAGAACTAAAAGTTGTAATCCAGTAATAACCATTATATTCAATGTTTGAGACATAATAACCTTTGTCCCAATATTCTCTGATATCAGTTTTCATATCCTCAAAATAATATTGAGAAGTGTAAAAACTATTACTTTCTCCAGTGTTTTTTGAACAAACTAAAAACCAATTTTGACTTTTTACAATTTGAGTAGAAAAAGAAAGAAGAGTAAAAACAATAAGTATTTTAAAAAATAAATAACGATTCATAATTTTTGTTTTTAAAAAGTCAAAATTAGTAAATATTGAAATTACATTAAAAAAGCAATAATGATGTGAATTAAAAGATGAAATATAAAACTGAAAATCAACTTAATATGTGTTTTGTTTAAATCATGTAAAAAAAACTGATCTAGGCAAAGCGACAACCAACTTTGTTCTACTCCGAAGAATGAGGAGTCTCTAACTCGTGATAAACGTATCGTAGTCTAGACTCCTCCTATCGTCGGAGTGACAAATTGACTATTGTGACAACGGATTAAGCCCTTGTTGATTCTTAATTTATATTAATATCGTAATTATAACAAAAATGAAATAATAGTTAATGACAATCATCACTAACTATTATTTCAAAAATATTTATTTCATAGGAGTAACAATAAAATCAGTTCCGGCAATATCAACGTTGAAATTTGTCACACCGGCATTTTTTAGCAAATCTATCATCATCAGTTTCAAACGCAATCTGTCTAATAAATAAGTTCTTCCTTCCCATGATTTACCAATTTGTTGACCGTTGTTTCTCCAAACAGCCGGATTTATTGATGATTCGGCAAAAAGTTTACAATCGAGCATAGATTGTTCAAGAGACAATTCAATATTTTGAGTTAGAAGTGAATCTGAGATTTTTAAAGAAAATAACATTCCGTCTCTAAGATAACTAGAATATCTTTTAGCAATATCATACATATAATTATCAATATCGCGGGCAAATACTTCTTTTAAAGCAAGATCAACTGCATCGTAATCATTTGAAGCTCCATCAACTGTATATTTTGAATCATAAATAAGAATTTCTGTTGCTGTATTGGTGTTGTAACCAATTAAGTGAAAGTTCACAATTCTTTGATCTGTGTTAGGAACTTTTGTAATTGTGATTGTATCCATACTGAAAACAATGTCAACTTGTCGACTACGGTTAGCGTTATTGGTAATTGATGTGACAAAATCTAAGTATTTGTTGCCAGTAGCATAAGATTGAAAACCTTCAGCCGGGTTATAATCAGCAGGTTTTGGTTGTAGTTTTGCTCTTTCAAGCATTCTTAATTCAATAACATTATCAAATTTGTATTTTGGTTGCAGACACATTGTGTGAAAACCATTTAAAGCACTATTATACAGTTCTTTAGTTGGTGCATCTCCGTCTCTTTCTATGTAAGGGTTAACAATAAAAACTACAGAGTATTTTATAAAAGTGTTTATGTAATATTGTAAAAACTCTATCAAATCAGGATTGTATTTTGTGCGGTAAACCATACAAGTATATAGTCCGTTTTCGGCTCTGTATTTCTTTTTAGTTTTAAAAACATCGTATTCGTCTTTTAATAAAAATACAACTTCACCTGCAAATTCAGCAAGAACAGAATCAACTCTTGGATTATCCAAATACATTTGATTACCAATAAGTTCACGAAGAATAAGTACTTTTGTATTGTATTTCGCTTCTGCTTTCGAAGAGCCATAAGCGGTAATTGGTTCAAAAAACTCTTTGTCTTTTAAATTGTCGCGGTCATCTTTCATTTGTTTGTAGTTTTTGAAGTCACTACAACCGCCTTTTCCTATTTGAGCGCTTATTTGTAAAGATAAACTCAGTAAAATAAGAAAAACTGTTAATGAGATAATTCTTTTCATAATTTTTAGATTAGAAAGTTAATATAATTGTTTTAGTTTGAATATCGCTTAGTGTTTTTATGTCATCTATTAGTTGAATACACTCATCAGCCTGAATTATTGTTGTTTCGTAGCCGTCTATGAATTTTTTCGTATAATATTTATCAATATCAATTTTATCTTTTGAAATAATAATTTTCACAAAAGAGTATTGACCTGCTTCAACAGTCTCGTAAAAATTAAGATTGTATGCAAAAAAATCTTCGTAAGTACCTTTTTTAAATTCTGTATTGTCGTTTTCTATTGCCCAAAGAAATTTATGTTCAGTATCTCCAGGATCATAAAATAAAGCATAAATATATGCGTTTTTAGATAGTTCAAGTTTAATGTTGTAGTCTACATCATATTTTGTTTTGTATACTTGTCCTATTCCATCTATTTCTGTGCTTGATTCTTCGGTTTTATTTTTTGTTAAATTTACAGATTTCAGAATTACGTTATCTTTTTTAAATTCCATTAAATTTTTGAAAGGATCAGCAGTAATACTACTTCCATCTAGTTCTTCAAGAATACTAATAGAGTTTGTTTTTACCTGATAATCTTTAAAAATAAATTCTGCCTGAGAATGAATATGACTCATTGTAAATTTAGACAAAGAAATTCCGCTTTTATTTAGGCTGTATTCCCCTGTTAGTGTATAGTCGTTTTGTTTTGTTTTTTCTATTTCTTCATTGGTAGGCATTTCAATGTCGTAAGGAGAAGACAGTTTGTAAAAAACCTGTCTTAAAATAACATTATTTAGGTCTTTTTGTAAATACTTTGTAATTCGGTAACCAAGTTCTTTGGAAAGATTTGTTTGCTCTCCGTTTGAATTGTAAAGAAAATTGACATGAATAAGTACAGTATCTTTGTTATTACAAGCTTTTTTAATGTCTTTATTTTTTATAAGAATTTCATTTGCAAAAAAATTTGAAAATTCACTTGAGATTTCATCAAGAACTTTGCTTTGTTCCTGACTAAAAAGGTTGATATTTAATGAAAAAAAAGCGAGCAGAAGTATTATTTTAAATTTCATAAAAGCAAGTTTTAGGTTTAGTGAATAATAGATATTAAATTTAACGTAAAACTAAAACCTTTGATTTAGAAAAAAAAATTTCAGAAGCTATTTTGTTGATTTAATGTATTAAAAATGTATTTAGATGTGAATAGGTTTTGAAAATATGCAAAAAAAAACTGCCTAACAATTGTTAGACAGTTAAAATATTAGTCTCCAAAACAATAAAGATTTCCGTCCCGACAAGCCACGTATATTCTACCGTCCCAAACAAAAGGAGTTGCTTCAAATGAACCTAAATCCTGATGTTGTAAAAGTTTAAAATTCATATCTTTATCAAATTCAAATAAATAAATACCTTCGTAAGTAGGTGCAATTATTTTATTACCAACAATAATCGGTGTAGAAATAGATGGTCCTGTATGGTATTTAAAAGCTAATTCCGGCATAGGATAAGTATGTTTTAACATAGGCCCTTTTGTTGTTTTATTTTCCGCTATTTTGTCATGTCTCACAACATATAAATTTCCGTCAATTGCAAGGAAAGCAGATAATTTAGGCATCGTGTCGGCAGCATAATAATCATTTATACTTGCAGAGCCTATAATTCCGCCAGCCCAATAAGCGTGAGTTTTAGTTTCTGTGGGGAAATACCAAACAACGCATTCATCGGGAGATAAAGAGGGATTTATTTTCATTGCGCCACCTTGTCCCGGAATATATTCTTTTTCTATGGTAATAATCAAACATTCGTCATCGGTAACAATTGGAGAACCATCCATATCAGCTTCGGTATCAAAAACCCAATCAATTTCTTTCTTTTTAATATTGTAACCAAAAAGATGCCCTGAACCGGAAGTAATGTATACATATCCGTTTAAATAACTTGGTGATGATTCTGTAACTAGATTTCCGCCGTGAGTATTTGCATCAGATGCGTAAAAAAGCGTATCTACATCATATATAAAAGGTTGTAGAACTCCGTCGCGCATTTCTGCATGATTTGGATTTGGATCGAAAACAATAAATAATCCGTTTTCAAGTCCAAGATAGGCTGTGTCGTTTACAATAAGAGCAGAACCGTCAACATCACGACTGTAAGAACGCATTTTTTTGCTGCTATAAATCCATTTTTTTTGGAATGATCTGAAAGCTATACATTTATAACTTTGAACAACTTTTGAGTCAGAGCTATACATTGCTCCTCTTCTGCTTCCCTGCATGATATAAAATTCATCATCAGGGCTTGTTGGATTTGGATTGCGCCAGATAGAACCTGTTCCTTTTATAACATCATCAAATTCAAATTCATTCATTAATTTCCCGTCAGAAACCCTGATTTTTTTAAGGTTGTGATCGTATGCTCCTTGAATAATATACAATGTGTCGTTGTATTTTATCATCAAAGGTTGACCTGTCCAGCCGGCACCCGACCAAGTTTTGTGGATTGTTCCTACCCAGGTTTTACCTGTTCCTAATAGATGTTTCCATTTTATATTAAGATGAGAAGGTGCATAATTCCCGTAGAAATATCTTCGTTCATTTCCTAAATACGTTCGGTTTATTATAAAAGTAGATTTTGCTTGTCTAACTTGAATTGTAATGTCTGAATTTTTGACAGGTTTATCCATATTACCATCAGCGCACGAAGAAAAAAGTACGGAAAGTATTATTATTACAGAATAAAATATTTTTTTTAGCATTTAGTGAAATTTGTGCAAATTTATTTTTAAAAAAGTTTCGGACAAATAATCTTTTCAACAAATCTTGAAATTTAATAAGGTTGTCTTTTTTTTAAATTTGATTATTTTTGTCGATCAAAACAAAATATTTTATTATGAACAAAATTTTTATTTCAATTTCAGCATTGCTGATTATTATAAGTGCTTCACTAATATTTATTAGCTGCAAAGACAACAATAAGGCTACATCTGATATTAATCAAATTGTAGTTGCCGGTGAAGAGAACATTATTGAAGAAGTAATGGTAAAGGATACAATTACAATTGTAGCTGTTGGTGACATGATGTTAGGAACAAATTATCCTTCAAGCCCTAATTATTTGCCACCAAATGACGATTATAATTCTTTGTTTAACGACCTTGTTCCATATTTGAAAGACGCAGATGTTACTTTCGGGAACTGTGAAGGAACCTTTTCGGATAAACCTGAATATGCAAAACATTGTAATGATCCTCAATGGTGCTATCGTTTCAGTATGCCTACAAAATACGTGAATGGCTTTGTTGATGCCGGTTTTGATGTTGTTAGTATTGCAAATAATCATGTGCATGATTTGGGTTCGTATGGAAAACAAAGTACAATTAAAACTTTGCAAGATGCAGGTTTAAATTTTGCAGGAGTTTGTGATATTCCTGTTGATACATTTACAATAAATGGAGTAAAATATGGTTTTTGTGCATTTGCTCCAAATGAAGGTACTTGTCAAATAACAGATTACAAAAAAATGCAGGAAACTGTAAGAATGTTGAAAGAACAATGTCAAATTGTAATGGTATCGTTTCATGGCGGAGCAGAAGGCAGTAAATATGAGCATGTACCTCGCGAATATGAATATTTTTTGGGTCAAAATAGGGGTAATGTTTACGAATTTGCACACCTTGCAATTGATGCCGGAGCAGATGTTGTAATAGGACAAGGACCTCATGTTACAAGAGGCATAGAGTTATACAATGGTAAATTTATTGCTTACAGTTTGGGAAACTTCTGTACTTACCGAAGATTTAATATTCAAGGAGTTAACGGTTTTGCTCCAATTGTAAAACTTTGGCTTGATGACGAAGGGAATTTTATAAAAGGAAAAATTACGCCGGTTTATCAGGATAAATTTAAAGGTACTTTCTACGATGACCAAAAAAGAGTAATCAAAAGAATGCAGGAACTTACAAAACAAGATTTTCCTGAAAGTGGACTTTTAATTACCGACGAAGGACAAATAATAATTAATAATTGATAGTTAATAATTAATAGTTAATAATTCAATATTGTTTAGTTAAGAAAAAATGCCCCAGCGGGGCTTAATAATTGTAAAAAAAACATACAGGTACCCAAACCATTTGTCCCTGCGGGGCAATATATTAAATCTACTAACTAAACGACATTGATTAATAATTGATAATAATCAACTATATTATGTTTGGTGAGATAATGGCTGCCTTAATGGGCAAAATATTGATTTACTAAATAGTGTTTTAGATCTAAAAAATAATTTCAAAAAAAACCAAAAACTGATTAACTGGTTAACTGGTTAACTCGATAACTGGTTAACTCGATAACTGGCAAACTGGTTAACTGGTTAACTCGATAACTTATAGGAAAAATGAAAAAAATAAATACAATTATTATTCTACTGTTTTTAAGCATAATTGGCTTTTCGCAGACAGAAATAACAAGTAAAGAAGTTCAAAATCATATTGATTTTCTTGCTTCAGATGACTTAAAAGGTCGTTTCCCCGGCACAGAAGGTGATGAAACCGCAGCAAATTACATTCGCGACGAATTTAAAAATTTAGGCTTAGAATTGTTGTTTGACGATGGTTTTCAGTACTTTGACATACAAACAAAATCTAAGGTTGTTGGTTCAAAATCACTTCAAATTGGTAGTTTTTCTTGCAAATACGTAGAAGAATATCAGCCTTTGATGTTTTCGGCATCAGGTAAATTTTCCGGTAAAGCAGTTTTTGCAGGATACGGAATGACAATTGAAGACGAAAATCAACCTTGGAATGACTATGAAAATCTTGATGTTAAAGGCAAATGGGTTGTGATTTTCAGAGGGAAACCAAATATTGCAGCTTATCCTGAAACGTACTTTGATAAATACACAATAGAATATTCAAAAGTGCTTACAGCCTCTGATTTAGGCGCAGTTGGAGTTGTTTTTATAAATGGGTACAACGATTATCCAAAAGATAAATTGATTGAACCTTGTTTCGGAAGATTTTCAGAAAAAGCTCAAATTCCTGCTTATTCAGTAATAAGATATACCGGCGACAGATTGCTTGGTTTTGCTGGCAAAAAAGTCGGTGAGGTAGAAAAACTCATCAATGAAACAGGCAAAACTGTTTCGTTTGATTTAGACGTGACAATAAAAAATGACCTTACAATTGAGCCTGTTATGGTAAAAACTCACAATGTTGTCGCAGTTTTGGAAGGAAGCGATGAAAATTTAAAAGACGAATATATTGTAATTGGCGCACATTACGATCATCTTGGTTTTGGTGGCTGTAACTCAGGCTCAAAAATGCCGGATAAGATTGCAATTCATAATGGTGCTGATGACAATGCATCAGGTGTTGCAGGAGTTTTGGAAATAGCAGAATATTTAGCTGCAAACAAAAATCTACTTGGTAGAAGTATTATTTTTATCGCATTTGGAGCAGAAGAAAGAGGTTTATTGGGCTCAAATTATTTTGTGGAAAATCTCCCTGTTGACAAAGACAAAATTTATTGCATGTTGAACATGGATATGATTGGAAAATATAATGGGAAATTGACTGTAATGGGAGCAGGAACAGCTGCTGAATTTAATGATGTTTTTAACAGTGTTGATTATGACACAACAACGCTAAACGTTAAATTACATGATAAACCGTATTCCGGTTCCGACCATGCTTCTTTTATAAGTCATGGTATACCGGCGGTTTTCTTTTATGGCAGTTCAGGGAAAGATTATCATACTCCATTTGATGATGCGGAGTTTATAAATTCTGAAAGCGCTGCTATTATTATGCAATATGTTGCAAATTCTGCAATAAAATTTTCTATTAAAGAAGGTAATTTAACTTTTGTTGATGTAAAAGACGAAAATAATAATAATAATCACGGATATGGAATGAGAGTTAAACTTGGTGTTGTTCCTGCTTTTGAAGATACAGACAATAAAGGGATGAAAATTAGCGGCGTTACAGATGATAGCCCTGCTCAAAAAGGCGGAATGCAAGCTAATGATATTATTACTGCAATAAATGATGAACCAGTTAGTAATATTTATGATTACATGGAAAGACTTAAAAAAATAAACCCCGGCGACAAAACAGTAATAAAAATAAATCGTGGTGGAGAAGAAATTGAAATTGAAATACAGTTTTAGATAAAAAATAATTTAGAATGAAAGACTGAGAACTGAACGACTGAAACACAAAACAAAATAAAAAATAAACATGAAAATAAAACTTGTATTAATTGCACTGTTGATAACATTTGGTGCTAATGCACAGAATTTATCGGCGTATAAAATTTTTGATAAATCGGGTAATGAAGTAGATTATACAACCATGATAAATGATTTATCAGATGCAGAATTTGTGTTTTTTGGAGAATTACATAACAATCCAATTTCACATTGGTTAGAATTAAACGTAACAAAGTCGCTTTATGAAATAAAAAAGGAAAACCTTGTACTTGGTGCAGAAATGTTCGAATCTGATAATCAGGTTATATTTGATGAATATCAACAAGGAATTATACTTGAAAAAAACTTTGAAGAAGAAATGAGACTCTGGCCTAATTATGAGACTGATTATAAGCCAATTGTTAATTTTGCCATAGAAAATAATGTGCATTTTGTAGCCACAAATATTCCTCGTAGATATGCAAATGTAGTTTTCAAGCAAGATTTTGCGGGTTTAGATAATATTTCACACGAAGCGGAAAAATTTATTGCACCATTGCCTATCAAGTGGGATCCCGAAGTTGCATGTTACAAAGAAATGATAGAAGGAATGCAAGGTATGGGTGGACACGGAAATGAAACTATTGCAAAAGCACAAGCTATAAAAGATGCTACTATGGCACACTTTATCTTAAAAAATTGGGATAAAGGAAATTTATTTTTGCATTTTAATGGTTCTTATCATTCCGATAATCATGAAGGTATATGTTGGTATATTTATCAGGAAAAGCCGAAAGCTAAAATAATGACTATAACAACTGTTTTACAAAGTGATGTTTCTGTATTGGAAGAAGATTATAAAAACACTGCTGATTATATAATTTGTGTTCCCGAAGATATGACAACTACTTATTAGAAGTAAAAAAAGAGGCTGTTCTGATGATTAACATGAGGTGATGATGGAGGAAGGTTAGGTTTATTTAGAACAGCCTCCGGTTATTTTATAATTCAATAATCGAACTTGTATTTGAAGTCAACATGTTTTGACTTTCACTTTCAAAGATGTTTGTTTCAGCATTTGAATTGTCTGATGAAAAATAATTTGTATTTAAAACGGACATTGCACTTATTGTTGAGTTTTCTTTCATTTCGATTTGTTTTGAACTAACGTTGCAAACTAATTCACCAAAGATTAAAAGATTAACACTCTCATCTAGTAATATTGGGCTATTGATTAGTAAATTGTCGCAAGTTATGTTTGAATTTGCTGCAATGTATGTAGAGCCGGTAGAGCAAATTTCTAAATTCGAATAATCATTAGAAGGAATAGTTTGGTTACTTCCCATAAAAATTACTGTTGAAAGAGTATCATATTTAAATTTTGTTGCTGAAATTTGTCCTTTGTCTAAAAAAAAAGTAGATTTTGATTTAGCTTTAAATTCGCCAGAAATATTTACAATACCTTCTTTTAACAAAAAAACTCCTTCTAAATTAATATTGCCTGAAATGTTTAATTCGCAGTTTTGGTTTATTTCAAGCGAACTATGACTTTGAATTGTTAAACTTTTGATATAAGTATTTGCGCAAATTATAGGTTTGTTTTTAGAATAACTACTAATAATTACTTCGCTTGCTTGATCAGGAATTTGTCCATTTTCCCAATTATCTGGATTAAACCAGCAATTATCTTTTTCTCCTGTCCATACATTTGTTTGAGAGAATGAAAATCCGGCTAAAAAGATTATGAATAATATTGAAATTAGTTTTTTCATGACAGTAATTTTTCTTTATTTACTATCATTAACGCATTTTAAAATGTTCAGGATTGAGTTTATTTACCTAAAAAATGCAAATAGGTGTTTTTGCCTAAAAAATTATTCGTCGTCCAATAAATCAGGTCTAAGATTTTGGGTTCGTTCCAAAGATTGTTCTTGTTGCCATTTGTCAATTTCCTTGAAATTTCCTGATAGTAGTATTTCGGGGACTTTCCAGCCTCTAAAATCAGCCGGACGAGTGTAAACAGGCGGCGCGAGTAAATTGTCCTGAAAAGAGTCAGAAAGTGCCGAAGTTTCATCAGAAATTGCCCCCGGAATAAGTCTTACAATGCTGTCAACCATTACGGCAGCAGCTAATTCGCCTCCGGTTAAAACAAAATCGCCGATTGAAAATTCTTTTGTAATTAGATGTTCTCTAATTCTGTGGTCTATACCTTTGTAATGCCCACAAAGAATCAGAATATTTTCTTTCATCGAAAATTGGTTGGCGTCTTTTTGCTTAAATTGCTCACCATCAGGACTTGTGTAAATTATTTCATCGTATTTTCGTTCAGAAGTAAGTTTTGTTATTGCCTTAAAAATCGGTTCAATCATCAAAACCATTCCGGAACCTCCTCCGTATTGATAATCATCTACTTGCCTGTATTTATCATCGGTAAATTCACGAATATTATGAACGTAAATTTCAACTAAGCCTTTGTCTTGCACTCTTTTAACAATAGAATTATTCAACGGACTATCAAGAATTTCTGGAACAACTGTTAATATGTCAATACGCATTTTGTAATTATTAATTAGAAGTGTTTTTTATATTTTATCAACCCAGGTATTATCAAAATATCTGATTTTCAATAATAAACCATTTTCGTCTCTGCGAGCTATAGCGTAACAGTCTCTAACTCGTCAAAAACCATTAATCATTAACTATTAATCATTAATCATTTTGTGTGTAAGCAAAAACATATTCATCTACAAATCCGAATTTTATTTTAGTTTCAATCGTATTTTTAATAATAACTTTTACTGAATTTTCAGTTGTAAAGTCAAATTCAGGAATTATAATTCCATGGATAAAAGCAAGGTTTTTTTCGCCGTAAAATTTGTAAGCTGCTTCTTTTATAGACCACAGTAGAGTTGTGATTTGAGAATCTGTGATGTCAAAAAATGATTTTTCTTCATCGGAAATAAACTTTGATGCAACCTTAACAGTAATTTCGCTGATTTTTTGAATATCAATTCCAACTTCCGCAGTTTCTGATGCTATAACAGCAACGTAATCATTTGAATGAGAAATACTTATTTTGTGTGTGTCTGTATAAGGTTTTCCAAAGTTATCATATTTAATATTAATTTTATTTTCCAAATTACAGGCATTTTTTATTAAATAACGACTTAAAAGCCATTCTTTTTGTCTTCTCTCATTTTTTAAAAATTTTAAATATTCAAAATCAGATTCAGTAAGATGATTTAAAATCAATTTCTTAATTTTTTCCAGCGACTCTTGTATTTCCCAGATTAAAATCACCGAATCCTTGTATTTTATAGTTTTTTTCAGCATTTTTTAGTCCTTCAGTTATTCAGTCTTCAGTCTTCAGTCGTTCAGTCTTCGGTTCTCTGTCTTCAGGCATTCATTCGGTCCTTTATTCAATTATCAATTATTAACTATTAATTGTGTTATTTCCATTCAAAGCTTTCGATCAGGTGCATTACATCAACTTTTAAGAAATCAACAGCAGGAGCAAGAGAATCGGAATTAGGAGCCACTTTGAAGTAAAGTGAACCTCTGAACATATAATTAACGCTGTCTGTGATGTGAAATTGCATTGGACTTGCAGCATTTCCTTCAATAAAAAATATTGTTGCATAAACTTTTAAGCTGTCGTCAAAGTAGTCTTTTGCCTCAATAGCATCTGCTTTTACAGTGTGTTTATAAACCAAAGTGTGCGAGTCGTCTAATAAAGAATCCAAATTGTTGTTTATTTCTTTTAAAGTAATGTGAATGTGAGCTTTGTATTGACTTAGGTCAATGTTTAACCAACAAGGTTTATGTCCGTAATCTTCATCATTATTTATTTTTGCATAAACAGGATAGTCAAAAGTGTATGGACATTCATCAGAAGAATACCTTTGATACTCATGTTCAGGGAAAGTTAGCCTGAAATATGCATCTGGTTTAGGATTTGGTGTCTCGTTACAAGAAATTAAACTTATTGCTATAAAAGCAAGTAAAACTATTGTTCTATTCATGGTTTTTAAGGTTATAGTGTTTTAAAGTTACCTGAATCAACTTCAATTATCGAAAAATCAACTTTAGCCGGTTTTAAAATTTCTTCAAGTTTTTCTTTATCGGTGTGAGTAATAAATATTTGGCCAAAATGATTATCTGATACCAGGTTAACAACATTTTCAACTCTGTTATTGTCCAACTTATCAAAAATATCATCTAATAATAAAATTGGTCTAAAACCGGTATGTTCTTTTATAAAATTAGTTTGTGCAAATTTCAAAGAAGTTACAAAAGTTTTTTGTTGGCCTTGCGAAGCTGTTTTTTTGAGTTGATACCCATTTATAGTAAAAATTAAATCATCTTTGTGGATACCGGCAGAAGTTCTCTGGATTGCTAAGTCTTTTTTTAAACTGTTTTTTAGAATCGTTTCAATATCAGATTCTTGCAAATCAGATTTATATTCAATATTTACATTTTCGTTTGTACCTGAAATTTTTTTGTAATATTCGTCAAAAATATCAATATATTCATCAAAGAAGGCTTTACGTTTATTGTAAATAATTGGACTTAATTCAACTAATTTATAATCCCAAATTTCAAGCATTCCTTTATCAAAAAAGCTGTTTTCAGCAAATTTTTTCAGTAAAGTATTTCGTTGCAATAATGATTTTTTGTAATTAATTAAGGAAATTAAATATTCTCTGTCATATTGAGCTATAATAGAATCAATAAAATTTCGTCTTAACTCGCTTCCGTCAAGAATCAAATCAATATCGAACGGAGTAATCATTACAACAGGAAACATTCCAAAATGGTCAGAAAGTTTTTTGTGTTTTTTATCGTTAAGTTTAACTGTTTTGCCTTTTTCGGCTGAAAACGAAGACTTAACAGAAGAAATGTCATCTTTTTTTAAAAATTTACCTTCAACAAGGAAGAAATTTTCGTTGTGTTTAATGTTCTGATTATCAATATGATTAAAATAACTTCTTGTAAAAGCCAAATAATAAATTGCATCAAGAAAATTTGTTTTTCCGGTTCCGTTATCACCAACCAAACAATTAATTTTAGCTGATAAATCTAGTTTGACATCAGAAATATTTTTGAAGTTATTTATTTTAATCCGTTGTAAATTCATTGTTCCAAAATAAGCCACAAAATTAGAAAAAAAATATATATTAAAGAATATGACGACAATCTTGTATATTATGATATTTCTATTTAGGTTTGTAAAGTTATTTCTAAATTTCTTTTAAACACTTTGGGAATGAAAGCCTATGTTTTTATAATATATTTATTCCTTTCATCGTTAATGAGCGCCCAATACAACGTTGATTCTTTGCTTAATTTGTATTCTAATTCAAAAGATGCAAATAAAAAAATTGAGCTATTAGAGGAGATTTCTAATGAATTAACATATTATTCCATTGATTCTGCCCTATATTACACATCACTTGCAATTGATTTGGCTTTAACTAACAAAATTGATGAGCAGATAATAAGACAAATGATTAGGCTAGGGCGTTTTCAAACTTTGATTTCTGATTTTGAAAGTGCAAGAAAAACACTTAATACTTGTTTAATATATGCAAACGCTGCCGGAGATGAAAAATCAAAAGGAACAATTTTACACTCAATTGCCTACGGCTATTTTTATGAATTTCAATATATTGAAGCATTAAATTATTATTTTGAAGCTCTTACTATAAGAGAAAAAATTCAGGATTCTTCAGGGATTGCAGCAACAAACAACAATATTGGACTTATTTATTGGAATTTGAGACAATACAATCAAGCACTTATTTATTTTGAAGATGCTCTTGAAATGTACGAAGCGATAGGAAATCTGGGCGGAGTTGGTACTTGTTATTCCAATTGTGGAATGATTTATTCGGAATTAGGTAACATTGATAGTGCGCTTTATTTTTTTAGAAATTCGCTTAAAATTTCTCTGGAACTTCAGGATTATTCGTACATAGCTACAGATTATGCCAATATAGGAGTAGCTTTTGTGAAAAAACAGATGTTTGATTCTGCTAAAATATTTTTGGTCAGAGCTTATAATATTGAAAAAGAATTTGATAATGCTTATAATTTTGCAATCGTAACGCTCAATCTTGCAGATGTTTATGTTTCTGAGAATAAGTTAGACAGTGCTTTGTCTTTTCTTTATTCGTCTGAAAATAAGGCAAAAGAAATTCATGCTGTTGATGTTTTAGAAGGAGTTTATAATCAAATTGCCAGAATATATTATAAAAGAGGACTGTTTAAAGAAGCTTTTAATTTTTTAGATTTGCATGTTAAATACAAAGACACTGTTTTTGATGAAGATGTAGCAGAGCAAATAACTGAGTTGGAACATCAATTTTCAGTTGAGAAAAAAAACGAAGAAATACAATTTCAGGAATTGTTATTAGAACAGCAAGAAACAAAATTAGAAACCCAAAAAAAATCACTTTTTTATCTTAAGTTATTTATCATTTCTCTCTTAATATTTGGTTTTGTAACAATTTGGTTTTTTGTTAAAAATAAAAAATCATATAAATTATTGGAAAATAGAAATGATGAAATTATGTCTCAAAAAGAAAAAATCGAAGAGCAAAATATCATAATTACGAACCAAAATGTTGCTATAAAATCAAGCATTACTTATGCCAGTGATATTATTGTTGCAATGTTGCCAAATGAAAATGAAATTGATCTTTATTTTGAGAATTACATCTTTTTTTCACCAAAAGAAATTGTATCAGGTGACTTTTATCAAATGTACGTAAAAAATGAAGATATCTTTTTTATTTTAGCCGATTGTGCCGGACATGGTGTTCCTGGCGCTTTGTTGTCAATGCTGAATATTAGGATTTTGAACAGATTAATTAACGTTTATGAACTTTCTGACCCATCTGAAATAATTAAAGAACTTGACAATGAATTGTCAAAATCATTAATGAAGGAAGGTGAAGAAAATAAAGATGTTATAGATTTAGGGATAATAAAATTCTCAAAAAAATTAAATGATGGAAATGAATTAAAAGTGCAATATTCCGGAGCTAGTAGAGATTTAGTTTATTATAATCCTGATACCAAAATGCTTGAGCGACAAACCGCAGTTAAAAGTTTTGTAGGGGGACCTGCTATTTTAAAACAAACATATATTACACATGAATTTTTATTACCTTTAGATACCGTTTTTTATTTATATACAGACGGAGTTGTTGATCAAACCAATAAAGAAAATATTAAACTAGGAAGAAAAAGATTAGTTAACAAAATAGAAGATATTGCGATATTACCAATAGTAGAACAAGGAAAAAAGATGGATAATTTGTTTTTAGAATGGAATACTGATTATGCTCAAATTGATGATATTACATTTATTGCTTTAAAATTTAAACCACAATAGAAATGAAATTATTTTCTTGGATTATTATTTTCTTGTTTTTTTCAATTGAGACATTTTCTCAGAGCAGTTTAGATTCTTTGAATTCGATTTTAGACAAAACCAAAAATAAAGAATCAAAAATTGATGTTTTGTGCCAAATGTCTGACGAAGCAGCATACATTTCTTACGATTCTGCCATTTATTATAAAAAAGCCGCTATTGATTTGACCAATAAATCAGAAGATTTTGAAAAAATAACTAATCTGTATCTCGACTTAGGAAAATTACATTTGTACAACGGAGATTATTCAAAAGCGGTAGATGTTTTTAAAATGGCTTATGAAGAATCCTTAAAAACGACTAGCGAAAAATTACAATCTCTCTGTATTCATAATCTTGGAAACGCATATTTATATTTGGCTGATTATACTAGTGCTTTGGAAAATTATTTATTAGCACTTGAGATAAGAGAAAAAATAGGAGATTCTGTCGGAATAGCTGCTACAACAAATAATATAGGATTAATTTATTGGAACTTGGAAAATTATGACGAAGCTTTAACATATTACAAAAAATCATTGGATCAGGAAATACAATTAGGTAATGAATTAGGCATCGGGTCTTCTCTCAATAATGTGGGATTGGTTTTTTGGCAAAATGAACAATTTGATTCTGCTATTTATTATATCCGAATGTCTGTTATTATTCGTGAAGAGTTGGGTAATTCAAAGCAGATAGCTAGTGGATATAATAATCTTGGTGTTTTGTTCAGGTCAATGAATAATTATGATAGTTCTTTGTATTATTTCAATAAGGCTTTAGTGATAAATAAATCTACTAATATAGAATTTGATATTGCTAATGTTTGGAATAATATTGCTACAGTGTTATATTATCAGGATAAAAATAGTTTGGCAATTAAATATCTTGATTCTGCTATTTTTATTTCTTATAAAAACAATGAAAGGGAATTGCTGAAAAATGCCTATAAAATGATGTCAAATATTTATAAAGATTGGCAAAAATTTGACAGTGCATTTAAGTATCTCAATTTGTACACAATTTACAAAGATTCTTTGTTTGATGAAAATTTTTCGGAGCAAATTGCCGATATGGAAACAAAATACGAAAGTGACAAAAAACAAAAAGAAATTGAAATTCAAAATTTGGCTATTGAAAAAAAAGATACAGAAATTTCGGCACGAAAACGTACTCAAACAATTTTAGTATCCTTTATTGTGGTCGTTTTGTTGCTCATGGTTTTTCTTGTAAGATTGTTTTTGCAAAAGAAAAAAGCTAATGAGTTATTAAGTGTGAAAAATGTTGAAATTTCCCAACAAAAAGAAGAAATTGAAACTCAGGCAAATAATCTTCATGAGGCTTTTGAAGAAATAAAGAAAGTAAACGAAGAGTTGACAGTTCAAAAAGAGGAAATAGACATTAAAAATAAACTTTTGCAGGAAAAAAATGACATTGTAGAATCAAGTATTAAATACGCAAGTACAATTCAGAACGCAAGTTTACCATTGCAAAGCAAAATTGATAGATTTTTTGACAATTTTATTATATATTATCCAAAAGATATTGTTTCCGGCGATTTTTATTTCTTTTCAGAAGTTAATAATGAACAAACAGGTAAATCGAACTTGTTTTTTATTGTTTCAGACTGCACAGGACATGGAGTTCCTGGTGCATTTATGTCTATGATTGGTATCAGATTACTTACAAAATACATCAACGAAAGGAAAATAGAATCTCCGGCTGAAATCCTTACAATGCTTGAAAATGATGTTTATACTGCTCTTAAACAAGATAGTACAAGTAATACCGATGGAATGGATTTAATTATTTGTAAATTTTCAGATTTTGAAAACTCCGACAAATTCACTTTGACTTATGCCGGAGCAAAAAGAGATTTGAGCTATTACGACACAAGCAAAGAAAATATTACAAAAATATCAGCTACCCGCAGATCAATCGGAGGGAATAATCCAAATAATAAAGAAGTTTTTAAAAATAATGAGCTTATACTTTCCAAAAATGATACTGTTTTTCTTTATTCAGATGGACTTATTGATCAGAATGACATTTCCAGAAAAAGATTTGGTAGCAAAAAATTAAATGCAATCCTAAAAGAGAATATCAACAAATCATTAGATGAGCAGAAATTTGAAATTGAAAAAGAATTAACTCTTTGGCAAAAAGATACTTATCAACGAGATGATATTACATTTGTAGCGCTTAAACTGAAATTCTAGTCTTTCAAAATAAGTTCGGCTGTTCGTTTTGGCGATCCTGATTCTCCAAGCAATTCAGTGAGTTTTTGATAATTATTTTTCATTTCAAGGCGGTAATTTTCATCTTCTGTAAGTCTTTTTAGCTCAGAAATTATGTCTTTTACCAAATTGTTTTGCAAAAATTCTTTTACAACTTCTTTTTTCATTAAAATATTTACCAAAGAAAAGAACTCAAAATTTACTAATCTTTTGCCAATAGCATAAGACAATTTTCCTGTTTTGTAACAAACAACCTGAGGTACTTTGAATAATCCTGTTTCCAATGTTGCAGTGCCTGATGTAACAACAGCTGCATAAGAAACTTGTAATAAATCGTAAGTTTTATCAAAAACTAATTTAATATCTGTACCAGCTATTAAGTTGCGGTAAACTTCTTCATTTAAAACGGTCACGCCTGCAACAACAAACTGATAATCACGAAATTGTTTGATTGCTTTTACCATTTCAGGCATAATTTTAGCCACTTCCTGAGCTCTGCTACCGGGCAAAAGTGCAATAATAGGCTTTTCTGTCAGATTATTTTCTTTAAGAAATAATTCTTTGTTTAAGTTTTTTGATAATTCTTCATGAACAATGTCAAGGGTAGGGTTTCCCTGATAATAAACTTTATAATCATGTCCTTTGTAAAAATCAACTTCAAACGGAAAAATAACAAACATTTTGTCGATGAATTTCTTGATCTTTTTTATTCTGTTTTTTTTCCAAACCCAAACTTTTGGCGAAATGTAATAATATACTTTTATTCCTGCTTTATGCGCAAATTCAGCTATTCTTAAATTTATACCCGGATAATCTACAAGAATAACAGCGTCTGGTTGCCAATCAAGAATATCTTTTTGACTTAAAGTCATATTTCTTTTTATTGTGCGGATATTTTTTACAACATCTAAACCCATAAAAGCCATTTCACGATAATGTTTTATAAGAGTTCCGCCCTGTGCGAGCATAAGATCTCCACCCAAAAATCTAAATTCAACATTCGGATTTATTTCTTTTATGCCTTTCATCAATCTCGATGCTTGCAAGTCACCCGAAGCTTCGCCTGCTACTATGTAGTATTTTTTATTTTTGTTCAAGTCTATGTATTTGAATGTTTTGGCAAAAATAGTATAAAGTTTTTCGTTCCAATAAAATGTTCTTAAAAAACTTTAACGAAATATCAGGATTAAAATTAGAAAAAAAAAATATCTTTGCCGGAATAAAATTAAGAAAAATGCACGCTTTTAATTCGTTAGAGTGTTCATTTTAAAAAATATTGTTAAAATTTAAAAAATAGACAAATGAAGAAAATTACAATTTTATTTATTAGTTTTATCTTGATTTTCAGCTCTTTAGCAAAGGCTGACGAAGGGATGTGGTTTTTAGCTTTTTTGAACAAAAATTATGATCAAATGAAAGCTATGGGTCTCAAATTGACACCCGAAGATATCTACAGTATTAACAATTCAAGTTTAAAAGATGCTGTTGTAGCTTTAGATCACGGTAGTTGTACTGCAGAAATAGTTTCTGATAAAGGTTTATTACTTACAAACCACCACTGTGGGTATGGCGAAATTCAAGCTCACAGTACTGTTGAACATGATTATCTTCAAGATGGATTTTGGGCTGCTTCTTTTGACGAAGAACTTCCAAATCCCGGAAAAACAGTTTCTTTTTTAATTGAAATGAGTGATGTTTCAGACCAAGTTTTATCGCAAGTTAATGATAAAATGAGCGAACAAATGCGTGCTGATATGATTGAAAAAGCTATTCAAAAAATTCAGGCAGAAGCTGTTGCCGGTACTAATTACGAAGCTGAAGTTCAGGAAATGTTTGAAGGTAATGCTTATTACTTATTCATTTATGAAACTTTTCGTGACATTCGTTTAGTTGGTGCTCCTCCTTCTTCAATAGGAAAATATGGTGGCGATACTGATAACTGGATGTGGCCTCGTCATACTGGTGATTTTTCTATTTTCAGAATTTATTGCGCACCTGACGGAAGTCCTGCTGATTATTCTACTGATAATGTGCCTTACACTCCTAAAAAATATTTAAAAGTTAGTATTGCCGGAGTTAACGAAGGTGATTTTGCTATGATTATGGGCTATCCCGGAACAACTAACAGATATTTAACTTCTTTTGAAGTTGAAGAAGTAATGAATCATGAAAATGCTATTCGTTATGAAGTTAGAACTACTAAATTGGATATTTTGAAAAAATATATGGACACAGATCCTGAAATTAAAATTCAATATGCAGCCAAATATGCTCAATCTGCTAACTATTGGAAATACTCTTGGGGACAAAATCTTGGTTTAGAAAATCTTGGAGTTGTTAAAAGAAAACAAAAGTTCGAGAAAAAACTTATGAAATGGGTCAAAAAAGATAAATCAAGACAAGAAAAATACGGCGAAATGTTAGATATAATTGAAAATTCAGTTACTAAACATACTGATGCTGATATTGCTCAAAATTATTGGTTCGAAGCTATTTATCTTGGTTCTGAAATTGAACAATTTGCTCTTGAAAATTTTGGTTTTTATCGCACACTTCAAAGCGAAGATCAAAATGCAATTGACAGCATGAAAGAAATCATGAAAGAAACCGGTGAAACTTATTTTAAAGATTACAATTCAGCATTAGATAAAGAATTATTTGTTGCAATGTTTAAAATTTATATCGCAAAAGTCGGGGAAGAGTTTTATCCAAGTATCTATGACGATATTCAAGCTGATTATGACGGAAGTATCGAAAGATATGCTGACGATTTGTTTAGTAAGTCAATTTTAACTGATGAAGATAGATATTTTGCGTTTTTAGAAAACCCAACTGCCGAAGCTTTTGGTAGCGATTTTGGTTTTGTTTATGCTTTTAGTGTACTACAAACTTATTGGGGAATTATGGACGCAAAAGATGCTGAAGATAAAGATTATACTAAAGGTCGTAGATTATTTGTTGATGCTTTCATGAAAATGTACGCTGAAAAAGATCCTGATCATTTGTATTATCCTGATGCTAATTCTACTCTTCGTCTTACTTATGGTACTGTTGGTGGATATACTTATGAAAAAACTGTTTACAATTATTATACAACAGTTGACGAATATATGGCAAAAGAAGATCCTAAGAATGATGAGTTTTTTGTAACTGATAGAATGAAAAAATTATATGAGAAGAAAGATTGGGGTAGATATGCTTATCCTGACGGAACTCTTCGTATCGACTTTTTAACTAATAATGATATAACAGGAGGAAACTCAGGTAGCCCTGTTTTGAACGGAAATGGAGAGCTTATTGGTCTTGCTTTTGACGGAAACTGGGAAGGAATGAGTGGCGATATCGCTTTTGAAACTGAATACCAAAAAACAATTTGCGCAGACATTAAATATGTACTTTGGGTTATCGACAAATATGGCGAAGCACAGAGACTTATTGACGAAATGGAAATTGTTGAATAATTCATCAAGGGGCTTTGTGCCCCTTTTTTTGTACCTAAAGAAGTAAAAAAAAGTTAAACATACTAGAAGTAGTACTGTTTATCAATTGTTATCTATGACAGATTACAAGTATATGTCTTTTTTAAGAGAAAACCAACTTTGTGCTACTCCAAAGAATGAGGAGTTTCTAACTCTATAAAACTTATCGCAGTATAGACTCCTCCTTTAGTCGGAGTGACAAACAAAGAAATCTGTCGTTATACTTTTAAGTAAAATTATTTTCGCTTGGCACTCGCAATGACGAAAATAGTTGTCGAATGAAAATAATAATGTAACTGTTTTAATATCCAAATAATTATTAATTATCAATTATAAACTATTAATTGCTCAAAAATGTCTTTTTTTACAGAACGAATAACAGAAGAAGCTTTAACATTTGACGATGTGCTTCTAATTCCTGCATATTCACAAGTTTTGCCTCGCAATGTTGAGGTTAAAACAAAATTTAGCAGGAACATTTCTCTTAATATGCCTATAATATCGGCTGCAATGGATACTGTTACCGAAAGTGCAATGGCAATTGCTATTGCTCGTGAAGGAGGAATTGGTGTTATCCATAAAAATATGAGTATCGAACGTCAGGCGCAAGAAGTACGCAAAGTAAAACGTGCCGAAAATGGAATGATAATCGATCCGGTTACCATTACCAAAGATAAAACAGTTGGTGATGCTTTGGACTTAATGAATAGGTACAAAATAGGAGGAATACCGGTTACTGATAAAAACGGGAGACTAATTGGAATTGTAACTAATCGAGATCTTCGTTTTCAACGTGATACAAATCAAAAAATTAGTGTTGTAATGACCACTGAAAACTTGATTGTTACAAGTATGAATATTGATTTGGAAGACGCTGCCGATATTCTACAAAAGCATAAAATTGAAAAACTTCCGGTAACCGATTCCGACGGAAGATTAATCGGTTTGATTACTTACAAAGATATTACAAAAGCCAAAGATCGTCCATTTGCAAGTAAAGACGACAAAGGTCAGCTTCTTGTTGCTGCGGCTGTTGGAATTGGGGCTGATACTCCTGCCAGAGCAAAAGCACTTGTTGAAGCTGGTGTTGATGCTATTGTAATTGATACTGCACATGGTCATAGCCAAGGTGTGCTTACAACCTTACGCGACTTAAAAGCAAAATTTGGAGCACAAGTTGATTTGGTTGTTGGAAATATAGCTACAAGTCAGGCTGCAATTATGCTTGCCGAAGCCGGAGCCGATGCAGTAAAAGTTGGAATTGGTCCGGGTTCTATTTGTACAACCAGAGTTGTTGCCGGAGTTGGTGTTGCGCAAGTTAGTGCAATTTTTAATGTTTCAGAAGCCTTGTTGGGACTTGATATTCCTGTTATTGCTGATGGTGGCGTTAGGTATTCCGGTGATATTGTAAAAGCACTTGCAGCAGGAGCTTCAACAGTTATGGCAGGTTCTTTATTTGCCGGAGTTGATGAGTCGCCGGGTGAAACAATTATTTATCAAGGCAGAAAATATAAAAATTATCGTGGAATGGGCTCTGTTGAAGCTATGCAACAAGGTTCAAAAGACCGATATTTTCAGGATATGGAAGACGAAATCTCAAAACTTGTTCCCGAAGGAATTGTTTCTCGTGTGCCATACAAAGGGCTTTTGGGCGAGGTGTTTTATCAAATGGTTGGCGGTTTAAAAGCCGGAATGGGATATTGCGGAGCTCAAACTTTAAAAGATTTAAGAAAAGCTAAATTTGTTAAAATTACAAACGCCGGAATGGTAGAAAGTCATCCTCACGACGTAACAATTACAAGAGAAGCACCAAACTATTCAAGATAGAAAAAATAAGGAGATGTTGAAATAATCTGTGTCAAAAAATCAACATCTCTTTTTTTAGAAAATCCAGAAAAAATCTTTTGCTTAAGAAAAGAAATAATCTGTGAATCTCCCGAAATAAGTTCGGGACAAGTAGAGTAAAAAAAATCTGTGAATCAGTGGCAAAAAAAGAAAAAATCTGTGAACTTAGCAAAGCGGTCTCTCGAAGTAATCTGTGTCTGATAAAAAGAAAAAATCATTATTCATTATAAAGAAAATTACTCACCAATTCATTAAAAGTACCCAAAAGATTCTCTTTTTCTTCCTCATTAACATCGTCCAAAATATGTTCGAAAATTTCCTCAGGTTTTAGATCATTTAGAGAAACATTTTTTTCAAATTTTTTCTCAATTTCGCTTTGAATATCTTTGTGAGTGTAGCGTAGTTTAATTATTTCAATGTTTTTTGAAGTATCTCTTATTGTGTTAATTTTCATTTCCATAAGTGGATCAATTTTATCTTCAATAACTTCTACCGAAGCCCAGGCTTTTAATTGTTTATTTTCGTTGTAACTGTCTAATTTTTCCTCAATTTCTTTAAAACTTCCTTTTAATGACAATAAATCTCTGAAAACAGGAATAAAAACAATTTCAACTTTTGGTTCATTTGAGCTAAAATCAATTATTACAACCTGATTTTTATTTCTTATTTCACCAAAATTCATGTGAATAGGACTGCCCGAAAAGCGAACAGTTTCTCTTTTTCCCACTCTCATAGGTTTGTGGATATGCCCAAGAGCAATATAATCAAAAATATCCGGCAATTGTGAATAGCTAACTTGTTGTAAACCACCAATAAAAATTTCTTTTTCTTCGTCGCTCATATCCGAAACATCATTTACAAATAAATGCCCGGTAGCAATAATAGGAACATTATTTTCATTTAATTCTAAGGCTTTTTTGCCAATTTCAGAATAAAAATTTTCAATTCCTTTGCCGATTTGATTTATACGTTCTTTGTAATCCGAGCCTGAAATTGAAGTTCTAAGGTCTTTTTCTCTTAAAAAAGGCACAGCACAAATAATAAGCTCAGTTTTTTCGTCTTTATTTTTTATTTTAATAATTAAGTCATCAATATTTTCAGTTACTCCGCCTATTACCGAAATATTCATTATTTCAAGCAACTCTTTTGGCGCATTTATAGTTGAAACAGAATCATGATTTCCTCCGGTAATAATAACTTGTTTTAGTTTTGTGCTACTCAAACGGTATAAAGTTCTGTAATAAAGAGATAGTGAATTATTTCCGGGGAAAGGATTGTTAAAAATATCGCCCGCAACAATTAAAACATCAATTGAATTATTGTTAATAGTGTCAATAAGCCAGTCGAAGAAATATTCAAGAGTTTCGTTTAGTTGTTTATCTTCAATTTTTCTTCCAATGTGCCAGTCAGATGTATGTAAAATTTTCATATTATTCTTAAATAAAAAATATCGACTAAATTACGTCTTTTTTTAAAACAAAAAAACCGAAAGTTGAGCTTTCGGTTTTTGATATATTGAATAATAATAATTTTCACGTAATTGTTAAGAGATAATATAGTTACTTTGTGAAAATTAAGTATTGGTTTTCATAAATAAAACTTTTTACATTAAGAACTTTCAAACTTTACAAACTCCAGGAATTTATTTAATAGAATTGATAATAGCGTTTAAAGTTTCACTTGGGCGCATCGCTTTTTCAGCTAATTCATCATTCGGTAAATAATATCCGCCAATATTTGTTGCTTTTCCTTCTTCTGCTGCTATTTCTGCCAAAATAGTTGATTCGCTGCTAATTAGTTTTTCAGCAATATTTATGAATTTTTCTTTCAACTCTATATCTTCACTTTGTTCAACCAGATTTTTAGCCCAATATTGAGCAAGGAAAAAATGACTTCCTCTGTTGTCCAATTCGCCGGCTTTTCTTGAAGGCGATTTTTGATTTTCTAAATATGAACCAACTGCTTTATCAAGAGCTTTTGCAAGCACTAAAGCCTTTGGATTGTCATACTTTTTGGCTAAATGTTCTAAAGAAACTGTTAGCGCTAAAAATTCTCCAAGTGAATCCCAACGAAGATGTCCTTCTGAAAGGAATTGATGAACGTGTTTAGGAGCAGAACCGCCTGCTCCGGTTTCAAATAATCCGCCACCGTTAAGCAAAGGAACAACAGAAAGCATTCTTGCACTTGTTCCTAATTCTATAATTGGGAAAAGGTCTGTTAAGTAATCTCTTAGAACATTTCCTGTTACGCTAATTGTGTTTTTACCGGCTCTTGCTCTTTCTAAGGTGAATTTAATAGCATCGTCAGGTGACAAAATTTGAATGTCAAGCCCTGATAAATCGTAGTTTTGAATATATTGGTTAACTTTTTCTATAATTCTTGCATCGTGAGCTCTGTTTTTATCTAACCAGAAAATAGCAGAATCGCCTGTTGATCTGGCTCTTTCAACAGCTAATCTAACCCAGTCCTGAACAGGAATATCTTTTACTCTTGACATTCTCCAAATGTCGCCTTCTTCTACTTTGTGTTCCATCAAAATATTTCCTTCGGAGTCCAAAACTTTAACAAAACCATCAGCCGGAACTTCAAAAGTAGTTGGGTGAGAACCATATTCTTCTGCTTTTTGAGCCATCAAACCAACATTTGAAACAGCCCCCATTGTTGCAGGATTAAATTGACCATTGATGTTACAGTCGTCTATAACTTGTTGATAAATAGTAGAATAACATCTATCAGGAATAATTGCTTTTACGTCTTGTAATTTTCCGCTTGGTCCCCACATTTTACCGCCATCACGAATAACAACCGGCATCGAAGCGTCTATAATAATATCATTTGGAACATGAAGATTAGTTATTCCTTTGTCGGAATCAACCATTGCTATTTCAGGTCTGATTTTATACAAATCTTCGATGTCTTTCTTTATTTCTGCTTGTTTTTCAGGTGAAAGTTTATTTAGTTTGTTATATAAATCGCCAAGTCCATTATTTTTATTAAATCCAATTTCTTTCAAAGAATCAGAATGTTTGTCAAAAACTTCTTTGTAGAAAACATCAACAGCATGTCCAAAAAGAACAGGATCCGAAATTTTCATCATTGTTGCTTTTAAGTGCAATGAAAATAAAACGCCTTTTTCTTTGGCATCTGTTATTTGTTCTGCGTAAAAGTTTTTCAGTGCTTTTTTGCTCATAAAAGTACCGTCAAGAACTTCTCCTTCGGTTGATTTAAGTCCGCTTTTTAATGTCTTTTTGTTGTCATTTTCATCAATAAATTCAATGCTGAATTCAGTTGCTGTTTTAGTAACAATCGATTTTTCATTCCCGTAAAAATCGTTATTAGACATTGAAGAAACATGAGTTTTAGAATTTTCGCCCCAAGGTTTCATCATTCTATGAGGATTTTTTTGAGCAAATTCCTTTACCGATGCAGCAGCTCTTCTGTCCGAGTTTCCTTGTCTAAGTACAGGATTAACAGCACTTCCCAAAACTTTAGCAAAACGATTTATTAATTCTTTTTCTTCTTCAGTTTTTGGCTCTTCGGGATAATTAGGAATATTATAACCTTTTTCTTGAAGTTCTTTGATTGCATCTTTTAGTTGAGGAATTGAAGCACTAATGTTAGGGAGTTTAATAATATTTGCTTCCGGTTTTAATGCTAATTCGCCAAGTTGTGCTAAGAAATCAGGAATTCTTTCTTCTTCTTTTAAGTTTTCCGGGAAATTGGCAATTATTCTTCCTGCCAGAGAAATATCTCTGGTTTCTACAACAACATTTGCGGCTTTTGTAAAAGCGTTTACAATTGGGAGTAGGGAATAAGTTGCCAAAGCAGGAGCTTCGTCAATTTTTGTCCAGATAATTTTTGCAGTTTCTTGTGTCATGGGTATAATGTTTAATTTTTTATGTGTACTAAAAAAGATATGCAACTAATTGTATTTTTCGGCAAATTTAAAATAATTCAATTATACAAAAAATAAAATGCAGTATGATTTATTTTCGTCAAAAAAACTAATATTAATTTTACGTTAACTTTGGTTAATCAAATTTTTTCTTTTACTTTTACTACATACTTTTGTCGCTTGGGAATTTTGCGTAAAAAATGTTATTATGAGTTATTTAAACTTTGATAAACAGCAGCTTATCAATCTGAATTATTCTCTTAAAAGAGAACTAATCCGTTCAAACAGAGCCGGATCGTATTCTAGTACAACAATTACTTTTTGTAATACAAGAAAATATCATGGCTTGTTAATTTGTCCTTTGGAACAACTTGACGGAGAAAAACATGTGTTAATTTCGTCGCTTGATGAAACTATTATACAACATGAAAGGGAGTTTCATATAGGTAGTCGAAAATATCCTGTGGAATATCATCCATTAGGGCATAAATATATCTTTGATTTTCACTCAGAGCCAATACCAACTCACGTTTTTTGGGTTGGAGGCGTACAACTTAAAAAAGAAATTTTATTATCTGAGGAACAAGAACAAATTCTCATCAGATATACTCTTGTTGATGCTCATTCTCCTACCAGAATTAGATTTCAACCATATTTAGCTTTCAGACAAATACACAAACTCAGCAAAGCAAACATGGACGTGAATACAAAATACGAAGAGGTAGAAAATGGTATCAGAGTAAAATTATACAATGGATATCCGTTTCTTTATCTTCAAACGTCAAAAAAATTCGATTATATTCATGCTCCTGATTGGTATTACAATGTGCAATATCTCGAAGAAGAAAAACGTGGATATGAATCTCTTGAAGATTTGATGGCTATCGGTTTTTTTGAGGCAGCTCTAAAAAAAGGTGAAAGCATTGTTTTTGCTATTGGGACAGAAGAAGCAGAATCTCAAAATCTTAAAAAAAGGTTTGCTGCCGAAGTTAAGAAAAGAACACCAAGATCAAGCTTTGAAAATAATTTGGAAAACGCAGCTCAGCAATTTTTTGTCAAAAAAAATAACAAAACATATATAACTGCAGGATTTCCATGGTTTGGAGTTTGGTCAAGAGATACTTTTATTTCTCTACCGGGACTTTCATTGGCCAGAAATGACACCAAAACTGCCTTAAATGTTCTTGATACAATGTCGAAAGAACTTAGAAATGGCCTTTTCCCTAATATTGGGACAGGAGTGAATGCTGACTTAAATTCTGTAGATGCTCCTCTTTGGTATATTTGGGCAATTCATAAATATGTAGATCATGTTGGGTCTTTTGCTAATATATGGAAATTGTACGGAGATAAAATGGTTGAAATTCTTTCTTCCTATAAGCGTGGTACAAATTACAACATAAAAATGCAGGATAATGGATTAATTTATGCCGGAGAAAAAGGAAAAGCTTTAACATGGATGGATAGTGTTGTTGCCGGAAAACCCGTAACTCCAAGAATAGGTTTTGATGTGGAAGTTAATGCTTTGTGGTATAATGCTGTAATGTTTGTTATTGAAGCTGCAAGAAAATCCAGAAAAAAAGAAATAGTGGAAGAGTGGGAATCAATTCCTGAAAAAATTAAAAATTCTTTTATTGATGTTTTTTGGGATAATGACAAAGGTTATTTAGCAGATTATGTTGATGAAAATGGAAAAAATTGGGATGTTAGACCAAATCAGGTAATAGCTACTTCTATGCCTTATTCAATGTTAACACCGGAACAATCTCAAAGTGTGCTTAAAATTATTGAAAAAGAATTGCTAACATCAAAAGGTTTGCGTTCACTTTCTCCAAAAAATCCGGCATACAAAGGACGATACGAAGGAGACCAAACAGACAGAGATTTAGCTTATCATCAAGGTACAGTTTGGCCGTGGCTACTTGGACATTTTGTTGAAGGATATTTGAAAATTCATGAAAAAAGAGGTTTGCATTTTGTTGAAAAATTATTTCATGGATTTGAAGAAGAAATGACTAACGCAGGGATCGGAACTATATCCGAAATTTATGACGGAGATCCTCCTCATGAAGCTGGTGGTGCAATTTCACAGGCATGGAGTGTTGCGGAAATTTTACGGATTAAATGTTTAATTGATAATTATAAAAAATAAATTACTGAAAAATATTAGCCTGAATTATTTACATAATTCAGGAGTTATAACGCTAAATGTTTAAAGTTATTGAATTTTTTGTTTTTTATTTAGCCCAAATTTGGGATAAAAAACATTAAATAAAAATTTACATAAATTTTTGACTTTCAGTTTTATATGTTTTCAACTCCACATTATTTTTAGTAATGCGGGTTATTTATTCAGTATTCATTATTCAAAATAAAAAAAATGAAAGTTCTAATGTTCGGCTGGGAATTCCCACCACACATATCAGGAGGTCTCGGAACAGCAAGTTACGGATTAACAAGAGGATTATCGCTTATCGATGACCTTGAGCTTATTTTTGTTGTGCCAAAATTATTTGGTGATGAAGATTCCGGCGTTGCAAAGCTTGTTGGAGCCGGAGACATAAAAATGGATTTTATTCGAGACAAATACACTGATTTATACGCTGAACATTCGGTAAAAAATATCTCTGAACAAATAAAAACCGAAGAAACTTATACTCTTGATGAAGTTTTCAAAGGTATTACAAAAATTGAAATTAATTCTGTTTTAACTCCTTATTTGAGTCCCGATAATTACGAAGCTTATCTTAGCAATATTGGTGTTGAGGATTTATCGAAAATAAGAGTTACAAAAGATGGTAAAATAGTATATCTGGAAAATGGAGAATATAAAGAGATTTCTCTTGAACAAACTGTTCATAGCCAATATGATGATCAGGGCTTTTATAAATTTACTGGCACTTATGGAGCTAATTTAATTGATGAAGTTAAAAATTATGCAAAAATTGCAACTAAAATTGCTATGATGTATGATTTTGATATTATTCATGCTCACGATTGGTTAACTTATCTTGCTGGAATAGAAGCAAAGCGTATTTCCGGCAAACCATTAGTTATTCACGTTCATGCTACAGAATACGACAGAAGCGGCGAAAATGTTAACACTGTTGTGTATGATATTGAACGAAACGGAATGTTAAATGCTGATGGCATTATCACAGTCTCAAATCTTACTAAAAACATTGTTGTTAACAAGTATAAAATTGATGAAAGTAAAGTAACAACTGTTTACAACGCAGTTGAACCAATTGAAACTAAACGTTCTGAATACAAAAAAACAGTTGATGAAAAAATAGTGACTTTTTTAGGTCGTATTACTTATCAAAAAGGTCCGGAATATTTTATCGAAGCGGCTAAACTTGTTCTGGACAGAACTGATAATGTTCGTTTTGTAATGGCAGGTAGTGGAGATATGCTTCGTAGAATGATTGTACATGCTGCAAGACTAAAAATTTCAGATAAATTTCATTTTACCGATTTTTTAAGAGGAGAAGAAGTTGATAGAATGTTCAGTATTTCAGATGTTTATGTTATGCCTTCTGTTTCCGAACCTTTTGGTATTTCTCCTTTGGAAGCAATGCGCTCAAATGTACCTGTTATCATTTCTAAACAATCCGGTGTTGCCGAAATCCTAAAACACGCAATAAAGGTTGATTTTTGGGATACTTTTGCCATTGCAGAAGCAATATACGGACTTGTTAAATATAATGGACTTTCTGAAATGTTTATTAAATTCGGAAAAACCGAAGTTGATAGCCTAAAATGGGAAAATGCAGCTAAAAATGTAAAATCTGTTTACGATAAAACATTAATTAGATTTAATTCGTGAGAGCTGCAAAAAATAATTTTTAAAAAATAAAAACTCAATATAATTATGAGAACAATTTGTTTCTATTTTCAAGTACACCAGCCATTTAGATTAAAAAAGTATCGGTTCTTCGAAATCGGAAACGATCATTATTACTATGATGATTTTAGCAATAGAAGCATAATGAAAAAAGTAGCTGAAAAATGTTATTTGCCAATGAATCATTTGCTTCTTGATTTGATTAAGGAATACGGCTCAGGTTTTAAAGTGAGCTTTTCTATATCGGGAGTTGCAATGGAGCAATTTGAAAAATATGCACCTGAAGTATTAGACTCTTTCAAAGCTCTTGCTAAAACCGGAAATGTGGAATTTTTAGCCGAAACTTATTCTCATTCTTTGTCTTCTCTAAAAAGTAAAGAAGAATTTGCTCGTCAAATCGAATTACATGTTGCAAAAGTTAAGGAACATTTTGGACAAACTCCAACTGTTTTTCGTAACACTGAGCTTGTTTATTCTGATGAGATTGGTAACGCAATTGCAGATTTGGGTTATGATGCAATGTTAACTGAAGGTGCAAGACAAATTCTTGGATGGAAAAGCCCTAATTATTTGTATTTTAATGCTATAAATAAGAAATTAAAAGTTCTTTTGAAGAATTATAAATTATCTGATGATATTGCTTTCAGGTTTTCTAACCATGCTTGGGCTGAATGGCCTCTTACTACTGAAAAATTTGTAAATTGGTTAAATCAAATCCCTGAAAACGAAGAAGTTGTGAACTTATTTATGGATTATGAAACTTTTGGTGAACATCAATGGGCTGATACCGGTATTTTTAACTTTATGAGAGCGTTGCCTAATGCTGTCTTTAAAAATTCTGATTTTAAATTTTTAACTCCGTCTGAAGTAGCAAAAAAATTACAACCTGTGGCAGCTGTTAATGTTCCTTATCCTATTTCATGGGCTGACGAAGAACGCGATCTTACTGCTTGGCTTGGTAACGAAATGCAAGATGAGGCTTTTGATAAAATTTATGAACTTGAAGGTCTAATGAAAAAAGTGGACGATCCTGATTTACAGAAAGATTGGTTATACCTTCAAACTAGCGACCACTTTTACTATATGTGTACTAAGTTTTTCTCCGATGGCGATGTTCACAGATATTTTAATCCTTATGAAAATCCTTATAACGCATTTATTAATTATATGAATGTGCTTAGCGATTTTATTATTAGAATTGAAAAGCATGTAAAAACATCATTCGATGATAATGAACCGGTTACAAAAAAAGAAATAACTGATCTTTTGAGAAAATATCAAGCTGAAATTGACCGATTAAAAGTTAAAATGGAGAAACTTGAAGTTGCAGAAAAGAAACCTGTTGCAAAAAAAGCAACTGTTAAAAAAACCGGAAACGCTGTTAAAAAAGTTGTAGCTGAAAAGAAAAAAACTGACACTACAAAGAAAACGACCGCAGATAAAACCTTAAAAACAAATACTACAAAAAAGAAAGATAAATAGTTTTTAGTAATATTATTAGTTGTTTTGTTAAAAAAAATTGGAATACAATGTCTAAGTAGGTAGTTTTTAAAACAATGTTTAATTAATAATTTGCTGAAAAGATCACCATAAAAAACATCGTAAAAGTTGTTTTAGGCGATTTCTTTAAAAAATATAACCACATGAAAAACGAAAAAAAAATAGATTTTTTATTTGAAGTTAGCTGGGAAGTTTGCAACAAAGTTGGTGGAATACACACTGTTGTTGAAACAAAAGCTCTTACACTTGAAAAGGTATTTAAGGATAATTTTATTCTTATTGGTCCTGATTTAGATAGGGAAGGTCGCTCAAATCCTGAATTTGAAGAAGATTTGGATACTTTTAAGTCTTGGAGAACAATACTTCTTAATCAAGGAATTAGAGTTAAAATCGGCAGATGGAAAATAATTGGAAAACCACTTGTGTTTTTAATTGATTTTTCCTCACTTTTTTCGCGTAAAGATGAAGTTTTTACAGAACTTTGGACAGATTATAAAGTTGATTCATTGTCCGGTAGTTGGGATTATATTGAAGCAGCTATGTTTGGACACGCAGCAGGAATTGTAATTGAAAGTTTCCACAATTTTCATTTAAGTGTAAGACAAAATGTAATCGCTCATTTTCACGAATGGATGACAGGTGCCGGTTTACTTTATTTAAAGAGTAATGCTCCTCAGATTTCTACTGTTTTTACAACTCATGCCACTACTTTGGGGCGTTCTATTGCCGGAAATAATTTCCCGTTATACAGCATAATGCCAAAGATTAATGGAGATTCAAAAGCCAAAGAATTAAATGTTGTTGCTAAACATTCACTCGAAAAAAGTGCTGCTCGTGAAGCAGATTCTTTTACAACTGTTAGTCATTTAACAGCAGCTGAAACTAAACAGTTTCTTGAAAAAGAAGTTGATGTTGTTACTCCAAACGGTTTTGAAGCCAATATGGTTCCTGCTGATGAAGAATATGCTGAAATAAAAACTGGGTCACACTCAAAATTAAGAGAAGTTTCAGAAGCTTTGTTTGGTTATGAATTAGATGAAGATACTGCTTTTGTATCGACTAGTGGTAGATATGAGTACAAAAATAAAGGTTTAGATGTTTTTATTGATGTTTTTGCAGAATTAAACCAAAAAGAAGAATTTCACAAAAAAATCGTGGCTTTTATTTTGGTGCCTGCAAACAACTACGGTCCCCGTAAGGATTTAATGGAAAAATTGAACGGAAACTCAACTCAGGATTTAGATAATAAATTTTTGACACATTATCTTCACGATGCTGATTTTGATACTATTCTAAGACGAATTAAAGAGCTTGGTTTTACCAACGGTAAAGAGCAAAACGCAAAAATTATTTTTGTTCCTGCTTATTTAAATGGAGACGACGGAATTTTTAATCGTACTTATTACGATCTTTTGCCTGCTTTTAATATGACAATTTATCCGTCATACTATGAGCCATGGGGATATACTCCACTTGAAAGTTTAGCTTTTCATGTTCCAACTATTACTACTTCTCTCGCAGGTTTTGGTATATGGATTCAAAATTCAAATACAGAACTTGGAGATTGTCTGACTGTGGTAAATAGAACTGATGACAACTATCGAGCAGTAGTTAAAGATATTTTAGGAACAATTATTACTTGTTCATACAAAACACAAAAAGAAATAGAATACGAACGTAATAATGCTCTTTTTCTATCTAAAACTGCACTTTGGAAAAATCTTATTACTTATTATTATGAAGCTTATGATATTGCTATTAAAAAACAGAGAAAAAGAACTGAAGGCATAGTTATAAAACAAGTTAAGGAGCCGCTTGTTAGTATGCCTAAATTTCCTGTTAATAAACCCAAATGGAGAACCGCAAGCGTGCTTCCAAACTTACCTGAAAAATTAAAAGGTCTTGATGAATTATCTAAAAATCTATGGTGGGAATGGAATTTTGATGCCATTGAGTTATTTAAATCAATTGACGAAGAATTATGGAGCAATTCAAAAAACCCTATCAAATTACTCAAAGAAGTAGAATACGAAACACTTGTTAGACTTGAAAGAGATCGTGATTTTATAAGTAAGTATGAAGAAGTTTATAGAAAATTCACTGATTATGTGAATACAGAATATAGAAAAGACTTACCAACGGTAACTTATTTTAGCATGGAGTACGGGTTGGCAAATCCACTTAAAATTTATTCCGGAGGTCTTGGAATTTTGGCAGGTGATTATTTAAAACAAGCATCAGACAAAGGGATAGAACTTGTTGCAGTTGGGTTAATGTATAAATTCGGTTATTTTACTCAACAGTTATCAATCAGAGGCGAACAAATTGTTAGTTATGATTTGCAAAATTTTGCAGATTTGCCGGTTGAACTAGTACGCGATAAAAAGAATGAACCAATTATAGTCAATGTTGGATTACCCGGAAGAATTGTACATCTTCAAATATGGAAGGTAAATGTTGGTCGAATTCCTTTGTATTTGCTTGATTCTGATGTAGATAAAAATAATCATGACGATAGAACTATTACTCACAAATTATATGGTGGCGATAACGAACATCGTTTGAAACAAGAATTTATTCTCGGAATTGGGGGAGCAAGAGCCATAAGAAAAATGAATATTTCTTCTAATGTTTATCACTCAAACGAAGGACATTCTGCTTTTATTGGAATTGAGAGAATCAACCAGTATATGAACGAGCACAGACTTACTTTTGCAGAGGCTGTTGAAATAGTAAGAGGTTCTACTTTGTTTACAACACATACACCTGTTCCTGCCGGTCATGATGTCTTTCCGGAAGATTTATTGATGGGATATTTTGGTCATTATCCTGAAAGGTTGAAAATTAGTTGGACAGAATTTCTTAAATTAGGAAAACTTAATCCTGGAGATAAAACAGAAAAATTCTCAATGAGCCATTTAGCTGCTAATTTATCACAGGAAATTAATGGTGTTAGTTATTTGCATGGCGAAGTAACAAAAGACATGTTTTATCATCTTTGGGAAGGATATTACCCCGAAGAGCTTCATATTGGTTATGTTACTAACGGTGTTCATTATCAAACATGGGCAGCTTCGGAATGGAAAAAACTCATTGATAAATATTTCTCTGAAAAAAGCGACAAACTGGAACATGATATGAAAGTTTGGAGCAAAATATACGAAGTTCCTGATAAAGAAATATGGGATATTAGAGATAGTTTGAGAAAAGAACTTGTTTCATTTATAAAAAATAGAATTAGTTCGCATTATGTTAGACAAAGAAAAAGTCCTCAGCAGATAGTTGCAATTCAGAATAAAGTTAATGATAAAATTCTTACTTTGGGTTTCGCCAGAAGGTTTGCGACATACAAAAGAGCTTATCTTTTATTTTATGATACAGAAAAATTAGCTAATATTCTAAATAATCCAAAACAACCGGTTCAGATTATTTTTGCAGGGAAAGCTCATCCGGCAGATGGTCAGGGGCAAGAACTAATTCAAAGAATAAATGAAATTTCAAAACTTCCTGCATTTTTAGGTAAAATTATTTTCCTTGAAAATTATGACATGGAAGTTGCTAAAAAAATGGTTCAAGGGGTTGATGTTTGGATTAATACACCAACCAGACCTTTGGAGGCAAGTGGAACAAGCGGAATGAAAGCAACTATGAACGGTGTGCTAAATTTAAGTGTCCTAGATGGTTGGTGGGTAGAAGGTTATAAAGAAGGTGCCGGTTGGGCTCTGCCGCTAGATAGAACTTATGAAAATCAGGAATTTCAAAACCAGCTAGACGCAGAAATGATTTATGAAATGCTTGAAAATGAGATAGTTCCAATGTTCTACAAACGAGACGACTCTGGGATTCCAAGAGAATGGATACAGTTTATCAAGAAGAATCTTGCACAAATTGCACCTGAATTTACTACAGCTAGAATGTTAGATGATTATATTGATAGGTTCTATAAAAAACTTTCAACAAGAAAAGATTTGTTAAGAAAGAATGATTTCTTTATTGCTCACGAAATTTCAGCTTGGAAAAAAAGAATGGCTTATAGTTGGGAAAGTATTGTTCCTCTCAAAGTTGTTGCACCTAAAGAAGATTCTCCAATGTTAAGTGTTGGAGAAAAATATTACGGTGAAGTTGTAATTGATTTAAATGAAATTAGTCCTGAAAATGTTGGCGTTGAGTTGCTTATTGTTGAAGAAGATGATGGAAATGTGAAAATTCTGCAAAAACAGGAAATGAATCTTGTTACTTATGAAAACAATATTGCTACTTATGCGTTAGAGGTTAAACCTGCTAGACCAGGGATATATAAATATTCTTTTAGAGCATATCCCAAAAATGAACTTTTACCTCACAGGCAAGATTTCCCGCTTGTTTTGTGGATATAATAATTTAAAAATTAAAAAGCCTTTACATTTATGTAAAGGCTTTTTAAATGAATATATTTGTTTAAATAATCAATAGGCTTTGCATACTTCAATGGTTGGAGTTCCACAAATCAAAAAAGTATCTTTTGTAATAGAGTTTTTTTGGGGATTACATATTCTATAAAGTTTTGAATTTTTTAGATTAAATATTGAATTCAAGTTGAGCAACAAAACATCTCACTTTATTCTTGAATTTTTTTAAGAATCTTCCTAAAACATATTTGAGTTTTTAATTATTATTTATATTTGGCAAATCAAATTTTACATATTTACTAAATTAAAAATAATCGAATGAAAAAATTAACATTAATCGCACTTTTAGCAATTGCTTTTGCTTTTGGAGCGTGCAAACAATCAAAGATCAACGAAATGAGTACAGATAATCCGCTTTTGCAGGAATTTACAAATGAATACGGAATTCCTCCTTTTGATAAAATCAAAACCGAACATTTTCTTCCGGCTTTTAAAGCTGCAATGGAGGAGCAAAATATTGTAATTCAGCAAATTGTTGAGAACAAAGACATTCCAACTTTTGAAAATACTATTGAGGCGTATGAATTTAGTGGTTTGAAACTTTCTGCTGTTTCTTCAATCTTCTATAACTTTTTATCAGCTAATACAAACGAAGAGATGCAGCAAATTGCTCAGGATTTGGCTTCATTGTCAACTGCTCATTGGGCTGATATTCAGTATAATGCTGATTTGTTTGCTAAAGTTGAAATGGTTTATAAATCAAAAAAGGATTTAGCTCTTAATCAGGAGCAGGAAATGTTGTTGGACGAAACTTACAAAAGCTTTGTTCGCGCTGGAGTTGGTTTACCAAAAGAACAACAAGACAAGTTACGTGAAATAAACGAAGAACTTTCAAAACTTACTTTGCAGTTTGATAACAACAATCTTGCAGAAGTAAACAGCTATCGTTTAGTTGTTGATAATGAAGCAGATTTGGCTGGTTTGCCTGACGGTTTAGTTTCAGAAGCTGCCGAATTAGCTAAAAGTGAAGGAATGGAAAACAAATGGGAGTTTACAATTCATAAACCGGTTCTTATTCCTTTCTTGCAATATGCTGAAAATAGAGAGCTTAGAGAAAAAATATTTAAGGCATATATAAATCTTGGTGATAATGGAAATGAGTATGATAATAAAGAAATTATTTCTAAAATTGTGAATCTAAGAGTTGAAAAGGCTCATATATTAGGCTACAACAATTATGCTGAATATGTTTTAGAAGAAAATATGGCTAAAACTCCTGAAAAGGTTTATGAATTTTTGAATTCATTATTTGAAAAAGCATTGCCAGTGGCAGAAAAAGAAGCAAAGGATTTGCAGGATATGATTATCGCAGACGGAAAAGATTTTCAGTTAGAACCTTGGGATTGGTGGTATTATACAGAAAAAATTCGTCAAACAAAATATGATTTGAACGAAGAAGAGTTACGTGAGTATTTTCAGTTAGATACTGTTTTGAAAGGAATGTTTAATGTTGCAAAAAAATTGTACAATATTGAAATTGTCAGGCTTGATGAGGCTCCTATTTATCTCACAGAAGCAGTTCCTCATGTTGTTAAAGATGCCACGACCGGGGAACATATCGGAGTTATTTATATCGACTTTTATCCACGTGCCAGTAAACAATCCGGAGCTTGGATGGATAATTATGTCAATCAATATATTTATGAAGGAAAAGAACAACGTCCAGTTATTACAAACGTTTTGAATTTCACAAAACCTTCCGGTGACAAACCGTCTTTACTTTCTTTAGACGAAGTAAGTACTCTATTCCATGAATTTGGTCATGCTTTACACGGATTATTAACTCAATGTACATATCCTTCTTTATCAGGTACTTCTGTTGCTCGTGATTTCGTTGAACTACCTTCGCAAGTAATGGAAAATTGGGCAATGGAGCCTTCTGTTATCAAAACATTTGCAAAACATTATATTACAGGAGAAGTTATTCCCGATGAGTTGCTGGAAAAAATCGAAAATTCTGCTAAATTTAATCAGGGATTTGCTTCTGTAGAGTACCTTGCTGCTTCTTTATTAGATATGGATTATCATTCAATTTCCGAAATTCAGGATAATTTTAACGTTACGGATTTTGAGAACAATTCTATGGCAAAAATTCACATGCCTGATAATATTGTTGTAAGATATCGTAGTACATATTTTGGACATATTTTCGCAGGAGGATATTCTGCCGGATATTACAGCTATATTTGGGCTGCTGTTTTAGATGCTGATGCTTATGCTGCTTTTAAAGAAACCGGAGATGTATTTAATCAGGAGAAAGCAAAAGCTTTTAGGGAAAATATTCTTGAAAAAGGTGGAACACAAGACCCAATGGAACTTTACGTTCAGTTTAGAGGTCAGGAACCTAAAATTGAACCATTATTGGAAAGAAGAGGTTTGATGTAGAAAAATAAATTATAAAAAGGCTATTTTGTATTAGTTGAATTTACTAATATTAAACAGCCTTTTTTATTTTTTGAGTCTATTGATAGTTTAATAATTCGTTATAAATAACATAACCATATTATAATCAGATTGATAGCTTGATTTTTTAAATTAGAGTAAATAACAGATAATCAATAATCTGTGAATCTGTGGCTAAAAAATTAACGAACTAATGATAGTTAATACAGAAAAATTAAAATTAAAAACTATCAAATTGTCAAATTAAAAAATCATCAAATTAAAAAATTATTCACAGTCTTCGCAATTATTTTCAAACGATTGTTTGTATTGAAGCATAGCTCTTTTGCTCATACCCATAGAAGCAAATCCGCCGTCGTGGAATAAATTCTGCATTGTTATTTTTCTGGTTAAATCAGAGAATAAAGTAACAGTGAAGTCTGCCAAATCTTTTGCGTCTGCGTTACCCAAAGGAGACATACGTTCTGTAAAGTCCATTAAAGCATCAATTCCGGCTACTCCGCTTCCTGCCGTTGTCATTGTAGGTGATTGCGAAATAGTGTTAACTCTAACTTTTCTTTCACGACCATAAATATAACCAAAACTTCTTGCAATAGATTCTAACAGTGCTTTTGCATCTGCCATGTCATTATATCTAAAAAGAGTTCTTTGAGCAGCTATGTATGATAAAGCAACAACAGAACCCCATTCGTTGATTGCATCTAATTTGAATGCAACTTGTAGTACTTTGTGGAAAGAAATAGCTGATATATCAAGAGTTTTTACGTAATAATCATAATTAAGTTCAGGATAAGGTATTTTTTTTCGCACGTTTAGTGACATTCCAATTGAATGAAGTACAAAATCAACTTTTCCGCCTAAAATATCCATAGATTTTTCAAAAACATTTTGAATATCAGAAACTTTTGTAGCGTCTGCAGGAATAATTTCAGAACCGGTTTTTTTTGCAAGTTCATCTAATTGTCCAAAACGAAGTGCAACCGGAGTATTTGAAAGTGTGAATATTGCTCCTTGTTCATGCGCTTTTTCAGCGATTTTCCAAGCCATTGATTTTTCGTCAAGTGCTCCAAAAATAATCCCTTTTTTACCTTTTAATAAATTTTCCATAATTTTTATTTTTGTCTAAAATATTGGTATTCAGTTAGTTGTTTTGGTTTTGCCAAATTATAAAATTCCGGCAAACATACTAAATATGTTTAAAAACACAAAATATAGTTATTGACCTATTGGGATAACTACACGAAATCCGATTGTAATACTGTTGTTGTTTGGATTAGAAGCTTTTCTGTTTGAGGGGGTTATGCTTTTTGCTTTATTTGCCCAGGATCCTCCTCTTTTAACTTTTTGATCGCCTTTTTCGGGTCCGGTTGGGTTTTCTTTTTCGGAATTTTTATAATAATATGGAGAATACCAGTCTTGACACCATTCCGACAAATTGCCGAACAAATCGTAAACACCAGAAGGTAAAATTTCTTTTGATTTAATTTCGTAATATTTATAATGTTCGCTTTCAGAATAAACTGCATACTTGTCAAGTGTGTCTATCGAAATTTCTTTATATGGTAATGAAAGCTTTGCCAAATATTCCCATTCTGCCTCTGTTGGCAATCTGCCGCCAATCCATTTGCAATATGCATTTGCTCCCCACCAACTGACAAAAACAACTGGATAATTTTCAAATCCTTTTTCTACGTAAAAAATACTGTCTTTTTCGTAAATTTTGCAATTTTCTGACTCCCATTTTCCATTTATGTCAATCCACATTGTATTTCCTTCGTGTTGATTTCCTTTTTCGTTTAAAAAAATTACATATTCAGCGTTTGTTACTTCATGATCAAGTACATAAAAATCAGATATTTTAACCTTGTGAATTGGAATTTCATCAGGTTGATTTTTTGAACCCATTTTATATTTTCCACCTTTAATAAAAACATAGTTTTCTGGTGCTTGTGCATTGATATTTAATATAAAAAAAACACAAATTGAAATAAGAAATAATTTTTTTTCCATTTTTATTTTTTTTTGCAAATGTAGTTTTTGGTGTTTTTTTAAAAAAATTACTTTTGTGAAATTATTATTTAAAATGGATCTTTCAATTGTCATAGTAAATTACAACGTAAAACATTTTCTGCAACAATGTCTTACATCGGTTTTTAATGCTTTAAAAACTGTTGATGCTGAGGTGTGGGTTGTTGATAATAACTCTGTCGATGGATCTGTTCAAATGGTTAGGGAGAATTTTCCGGAAACAAAACTTATTGCAAATAAAGATAATGTGGGATTTTCTAAGGCTAATAATCAAGCAATTAGGTTATCAACAGGAAAATATATTTTATTGCTAAACCCCGACACAATTGTAGAAGAATCAACTTTTGCTAAAATTGTTGATTTTATGGATGAAAATCCAAACGCGGGTGGGCTAGGAGTAAATATGATTGATGGAAAAGGTAATTTTCTGCCTGAATCGAAACGTGGAATCCCAACTCCAATGGTAGCTTTTTACAAAATGTTTGGATTAACTAGTATTTTCTCAAAATCTAAGCGTTTTGCAAAGTATTATATGGGACATTTAGATAAAAATGAGACAAATAAAGTCGAAATTTTATCAGGTGCTTTTATGTTGCTCCGAAAAACAGTTCTTGACAAAATAGGTTTGCTAGATGAAGATTTTTTTATGTACGGAGAAGATATTGATTTGTCATACAGAATATTAAAATCCGGTTTTGATAATTATTATTTTGCTGACACAAAAATTGTTCATTACAAAGGAGAAAGCACTAAAAAAGGTAGTCTCAACTATGTTTATGTTTTTTACAATGCAATGATAATTTTTGCGAAAAAACATTTTGCTAAATCAAATGCCAGATTGTTTATGTTTTTAATAAAAATGGCAATTGTTTTCAGGGCAAGTTTATCGGTAATGAAAAGAGCATGGAATAATTTGTATCTGCCACTTTTAGATGCAACGGCTATTTATGCAGGATTTTACTTTTTTGTGCCGTTTTGGGAAAAAATAAAATTTCACGAAACCAATTATTATCCCGATTTTATATGGATACTTTTGGGCTTGTATGTGCTAATTTGGCTTATTTCAGGATATTATTCCGGAATGTATGAAAATCCGGTTAAGTTGAAAAGTGTTTTTGTAGGTATATTAATAGGAACATTTATTATTCTTGTAATTTATGCTTTAATAGATGTAAAATTCAGATTTTCAAGGGCTGTGATTTTAATTGGAACCGGATATGCTATTTCAATGCTTCTTTTGTTTCGGGTCATCTTACATGGTTTAAGAAAACATTCAAAATACAGTATTTATTCGCGCAGAGAAAACAGAGTTGCAATTGTTGGCGAAACCGACGAAAATTTAAGAGTAAAATCTATTTTGGAACAAATCAGCCTTAGGATTAATGTTGTAGGTTTTATTAGTCCAAATGATAACAAAAATGATTATCTTGGAAACTTAGATCAAATTGATGAAATTGTTAAAATTCACAAGATTGATGAAGTAATTTTTTGTGCTAAAAATCTTTCTGCTGAAAAAATTATTAGCCGAATGTTGAAACTTTCAAGTCTTGATGTTAGTGTAAAAATCGCTCCTGAAGATAGTGTTTCAATAATTGGCAGTAATTCAATAAATACAGCCGGAGATTTGTATACTCTTGATTTGAATACAATAACAAAAGCAAATAATAAAAGATTTAAAGCTTTGTTTGACAAAATATTTGCAGTTATTCTTTTGGTGTTTTTCCCAATTGTTTTGTTTTTCGTGAAAAATAAGTTGGGATTATTTAGAAATATTTTTTTTGTTCTAATTGGTAAATATAGTTGGGTTGGATTTTCATCTAATGATCAAATATTTATGAATAATTTACCACTTATTAAAAAAGGAATATTGTCACCCATAGACAGTGTTAAGAACTCAAATAAAATGTTGGCGGGGGTAAAACACAATTTTAATGTATCTTATGCTAAAAATTATCGTGTTACAACCGATATTTTTATTATTTTTAAGGGATTTAATCAACTAGGAAAATAACAAAAAGCATTTTTAAATTTGCTGATAATTTATTTTTTAAAAAAAACAAAAACGAATATAGATAACTATCGGATAATTTTAATAATTTTGTCCTAAATTTGAATGAAATGGCATTAAATATTTTTAATAAAAATAAAAAAGAACGTTTAGAAGAAGGATTATCAAAAACTAAGGAAAATTTTTTCAAAAAATTCTCTCGCTCGATAGCCGGAAAGACTAAAGTAGATATAGATGTTTTAGATGAATTAGAAGAAATACTTGTTGCATCTGATGTTGGAATTGATACTACTGTGAAAATAATTGATAGAATCGAAGATCGGGTTTCAAAAGATAAATATTTGAATACAAGCGAATTAAATCGTATTTTAATCGAAGAAATAGAAGGGTTATTAGATGAAAATCCGGCAACTGATTTTAACGCAGATTTTGAAACAAAAGACGGTTCTCCATATATTATTTTAGTTGTTGGAGTAAATGGAGTAGGAAAGACCACAACTATAGGTAAGTTGGCAAACAAATTTAAACGCGCCGGGAAAAAAGTTATCTTAGGAGCAGCTGATACATTTCGTGCCGCAGCCGTAGATCAGATTGAAATTTGGTCAAAAAGAGTTGATGTTCCCTTGGTTTCAAAAGGTATGGGCGCCGATCCTGCTGCTGTTGCTTTTGACACTGTAAAAAAGGCTGTTGCTGAGAATTACGATGTTGTTATAATAGATACTGCCGGACGATTACATAATAAAATCAACTTAATGAATGAACTTTCTAAAATTCATCGTTCGGTTCAAAAAGTTGTACCTGATGCACCACACGAAGTGCTTCTTGTTCTTGACGCCTCTACCGGTCAAAATGCTTTTGAACAGGCAAAACAATTCACTCTTGCCACAAAAGTTTCTGCTCTGGCATTAACAAAGCTCGACGGGACTGCAAAAGGCGGAGTTGTAATTGGTATTTCTGCCGAATTTAAAATTCCTGTTAAATACATTGGAGTAGGAGAACAGATTGATGATTTGCAAATTTTTGATAAACACTTATTTGTTGAATCTCTTTTTTCAAATCAAAAATAAAAAACCTTAATATCATGAAAAAATATTTTTTAATTATTTCTGCTTTCTTTTTTGTTTTTACTGCTTGTCAAGATGTTAAATATCAACAAGTAGCAGGAGAAGCGCAAGGTACAACTTATCATATTATCTACAATAAAGATAAAATGATGAAAAATGAAATTGACTCTATCTTATTAGAAATTGACTTATCGGTTTCTAATTACAATAAAAATAGTCTACTGTATAAAATTAACAAAAATGTTCCTGATGTTACGTTAGATCAGCATTTTATCACTGTGTTCAATAAAGCTGTCGAAATTTCAAAAGCTTCTGATGGACTTTTTGATATTACAGTTGGTCCTTTAATTAATTTATATGGATTTGGAACTGAGGATAAAGGACAAATAAGCGATACTCTTGTAGATAGCTTGTTGCATTTTGTAGGTTATGACAAAATAAGAATTGTAGGAAATAAACTTGAAAAAGAAAATGAGAATGTAATAATTGATATGAATGCATTAGCACAAGGTTATTCGGTTGATTATGTTGCTGATTATTTTGAAAGAAAAGGAATTACAAATTACATGATTGAAATCGGTGGAGAAACAATATGCCGAGGACATAACGAATTTGGCGAAGCTTGGAGAATTGGAGTAGAAAAACCACTTGAAAATTCAGACATTAATGATAGACAGATAGAATTAATTGTAGGTTTTAAAAATGAGAAAAAAGCTCTGGCTACGTCAGGAAATTATCGCAAATTTTATATTGAAAATGGTGTAAAATTTACACACACTATTAATCCTAAAACAGGTTATCCATCAAGAGACAGCCTTGTTAGTGTAACAATAATGGCAAGTGACTGCATGACAGCAGATGGATATGCTACTGCGTGTTTGGTATCAGGTTACGAAAAAGCAGTTGAAATTGTTAATTCTAATGATAACCTTGAAGCATTTTTGATTTATTTCGATTATCAAGGGAATTATAAATTCTATTTTTCTCAGGGATTTAAAGAATATGTTGTTGAATAAAGATTATGAAATTATCTTTAAATAAGGAAGATTTAGATCAAATTATAATGGTTGGAGACAGAGTTTTAATAAAACCTAAAACTCCACAAGACAGAACAAAATCAGGATTGTATTTGCCTGCGTCGATAGAACAAAAAGAAAAATTGCATAATGGTTATGTTGTTAAAGTTGGACCGGGTTATCCTATTCCAGCTATTAATGATTTTGATGAACCATGGAGGGACAATACTGAAAATGTTAAATTTGTTCCAATTCAACCTCAAATTGGGGATTTGGCTGTATATTTGCAGTCAAATTCCTTTGAAATTGCTTTTAATAAAGAAACTTTTGTTATAGTTCCGAGTTCTGCAATTTTAATGCTTGTCAGAGATGATGGTCTGATAGAATAGAAAGATTTTTAGAAAAAATAGTCTCATGGAAAAAAAAGTTGCCGGTTGGCTTATTGTTCATACAGAAGGAACAGAACACGTTAATTATGAACTTTATGAAGGGAAAAATATTATTGGAAGATCAACTCCAAACTTTTCTCCTGATATTCCTTTAGATGATACTTATGTTAGTCGTAAACATGCGGTTATGATTGTGCGACTTAACGAGAATAATTTTTACGAATATTATATTGCCGATAATGATGAAGTAAACGGTAAACCAAGTATGAATGGTACTTTTGTTAATGGTAAAACTGAACGTATTGGTAAAAGTGCAGTAAAAATGATTGATGGAGATACTGTTCAAATTGGAGTTACAAAGTTTGTTTTAAAATCAACAGAAATTTCAATTGATATTGAAGAAGCAATTAAACTTGTCAAAAAACAAGAATATCAAACTACAGTTGATTTTGTTACTCAATCTAAATTATATAAAAAAATAAAAAAGTAATTAAAATATATTTGGCGTAATCTTTCTTTTGATGTAATATCGATAATGTAAGTTAATCCCTATCGAAAAAAGCAACATTTTAGGGTTACGCCAAAGATATTTATTAAGCAAAGTTCTGTTTAAAATGCTTTTCATTGAAAAAGTTTTCCTGTTCAACCACCAATACATTTCAGTTAATTTTTCAGGTGATATTTTTTTAGGAATATGCACACATTGCGAACCGTCAAAATCTTTCCAGTTTTCGGTTAATAGTCTTCCTTCTTCTTTGTACTGATTATATAAAGCCGTTCCCGGAATTGGTGTTAAAATATAAAAACGTGGAATAGGAACTTTATTTTTGTTAATAAAATCGAATGTTTCTTTTATGCTTTCTTCAGTGTCTTCATCTGTTCCAACAATCATTTCAGTACTTACAGTTATTCCTGCTTCGCTCAAAATACGGAAATTTTCAACATGTTCACTTGCTTTCAGCCATGGTTTTTGAATGCTGTTTAGAGCATCCTGACTTATGCTTTCTACACCAAAACTCATCAAATCACAACCTGATTTTACAACAATATCAAGCAATTCCGGTTTTTTTGCCAAATGCAAAGCACATTGACTAGCCCAATTCATTTTAAGTGGCGTAATTTTTTCACATAATTCTTTGAGATACTTGGGGTTAGAAACAATATTATCATCAATTAAATAAAAACGTTTGAAGCCGCGTTTTTTTACCTCTTTAATATCTCTTATTACCTCGTCAACCGGACGAAATAAATATTTACCTTCATATAAACAAGCAATTGAACAAAAAGAGCATTGAAAAGAACAACCTCTTCCGGCTTGAACCGGTAACATGTTGCCAATTGATTTTTTTGTAAGTAACTCATAACGAGGAACAGGAAGATTTTTCAATTCAGTAATTGGATAATTATATACTTGTTTTAGTTTGCCTGATTCTTCAAAATCTTTAAGCATCATCGGATATGAAATTTCAGCATCGCCAATTACTACGCTGTCAACGTACTTTAGAGTTTCTTCGTAAGCTATAGAAGCCATGTAGCCACCCATAACAACGATTTTTCCTCTTTTTTTGAACTCCTGTGCAATCTCAGCTCCTCTAAAAATTGCATGTCCCATTGTTCCAATTGCAATAATGTCGGCATCGCTGTCTAAATCTATTTTGTCAACAACTTCTATCGCTACTTCAACTTCCCAATTATTAGGTGTGTAAGCCGCTAACAAAGGGAAAGCTAATCCCGGAAGATTTATTTTTTTTTGTGTACAAAGTTTACCGTTTTCTGCATATTGAGTTGGTTGTATGAAAAGTATTTTTGGCATTTTTCTATTTTTCAAGTTTTGAGCAACAGCGTTAAATCTAATTATTATGTCAGGTTATAATATGAAACTATCAAAAATTATTAGTCGATAACTTGTTTACAAATTTAATTGAATTGTATAACAAAAGAAGTTTTATTTTTTTAGATTTGCCACAAAAAATGAAAATACTGTCTCTTGCATTCATAATATTTTTAACTTCACAAGTATTGTTTGCTCAATCTACAGATTCTTTATCGAGAAAAAACGCTTTAAATATCTTTCTTGATTCTTATCATAATACACAATTTATCAAAGAAAATATAACATTTGTTAATTATGTTAGAGATGTTAAAGATGCTGATGTTTACGTGCTTGAAATAACACAATCTGCCGGAAACGGAGGCGAAGAGTTTTCTTATATATTCACTGGAAATCATAAATATATTGGCAAAAACGACACTCTGAAGTTTTACACAACCGCTGATAATACCATAGACGAAATAAGACAAAAACAAGTTCAGATTTTGAAAATTGGTTTAATGCAATATGTTGCTCATACTCCTTATGCTAATGAAATTGATATTGTTTTTTCTGACAATTTTGATGATGAAATAACCGAAGATAAATGGCGAAGTTGGGTTTTTGAATTGAACGCTTCCGGAAGTACTAGTGGCGAAGACTCTTATAAAAGCTATAATCTTGAATCGTCAATTAGTGCTCAAAAAATTACTGAAAAGTGGAAAATAGAAATTAAATACAGTAACTATAATTATTTGTCATATTATTATTTTGATGATGATACAATTTCCAGTCAGCGAGTTACTAATTATTTTAGATCATTGGTTGCTTTGAGTATTGGCAATCATTGGGCACTTGGTTTCAACTGCGATTTTGGAAATAGTACGTACAATAACAAAAAACTATTTACCGGATTTTGGCCAACAATTGAATATAATGTTTTTCAATATTCTAAATCTAATATTATTCAGTTAAGGTTTCAGTATTTATTTGGCCCAAAATATTACAAATATTACGAAACAACTATTTATGATAAGCACGAAGATTTATTGTATTCTGAGAGATTAGGAGTTGCTTTTCAGATAAATAAAAAATGGGGTTCTATAAATACATCTGTAAGTGGGGAACATTATTTTCATGATTTTTCTAAAAACAGGCTTAATTTTGATAATGAACTGGAAATAAGGATAATTAAGGGGCTTTCTGTTTATTTATACGGTTCATATTCTATTATAAACGATCAAATATTTTTACCTAAAGGAGATTTATCTTACGAAGACATTTTACTCCGTCAACAACAAGCTTCAACAAATTATTCTTATTGGGGTTTTGTAGGTTTTTCATACACTTTTGGATCTATTTACAATAATGTGGTAAATCCAAGATTTAATAGTATTTATTAATCCGTATCATAGAAGAAATTTTGTTTTAAAAATCATTATTTGGTCGCAAGAAAAATCAGATTTAGTAGAAAAATTGATTTCATAATTTCATGTTCTGTTAAAAATTACACTAATTTTTTGTTTTTTCCTTGTATTTTACCAAATTTGTGAGGTTATATTAACTATAAAAAACAAGCATAACCGTGAATTTTGATAATTTCGACATAAGCTATATTACCGAATGGATTGATCAGGAAAAGTGTGTAATAATACTTGGACCTGACTTTGCTTTCGACTTTAAAAAATCATTATTAGGAGAATTTAACAATTTTCTTAATCTGAAAAAATATAAAAGCGAGTTTAATGAAAAAGATGATTTTTTTGATTCTCATTCAATTAAACCAATGTTTTATCAGCATTTGTCGCGTTTTTTTAAGTCAATCGAGCCAACTGATTTTCATAAAAAAATTGCAGAAATTCCATTTCATCTAATTATTTCTTCTTCTCCTGATGTGCTTCTAAGTCAAATTTTCGATGAAAAAAGCTTTGATTATACTTTTGATTATTACGACAAAAATATGAATCCGCAGCCTATTGCTCCTCTTTCAAAGGATAAACCATTAATTTATAACTTGCTTGGTGTTCAGAATATGTTCAATTCATTGGTATTGACTTTTAATCAGCTTTTTGATTACCTGGCGTCAATACTTGGAGACCATAAACTTAGCGATGGATTAAAAAAACAATTACAAGAAGCTCAATCAATTCTTTTTCTTGGTTTTAAATTCAACAAATGGTATTATAAGCTGATATTTAGGCTGTTAGGGTTTTATGAAAATGCCATGTATCAAGCACCAATGGACGAAATAGAACAACTTAACAACGATGAAATTTATAATTTTTACGTTAATGAGTTTAATTTTCAGTTCATAGATGTTTCAGGCGAACAAATTATCACTAAATTATACGAACATTACAAAGATTTAAATCAGCTGAGAAAACCAAAAAGCAAAATAGTTGCTGGAAATGTTATTCAAAATATTACAAACAACAATATTAATATTCAAGGTAATGGAAATATTGTAGCAAACGACATAAAAGATTCCGATATCGACATTAAAAAATAATTAATAGTTGAATTACAGAATGATAAAAAAACTTTGGACTGAAAGACCGAAGACTGAAAGATTGAATGACAAACGAAATAAATGAAAAATTTCTCCGGTAAATATTTTGAAAGAGTTAATAATTTTGAACAGTGTATTTTTTCTCATTCCTCGCCAGATTTAGCTGTTATTGTTGTTATTCCTGTTTTCAATGAACCAAATGTAGATAAAACGCTTCTAAGTTTAATTTTAAATTCATTTAGTGGTTTTTCGACTGAAATAATTTTTGTTGTCAATTCCTCAGAAAACTCTCCCAATTCTGCTAAAAAAGAAAATTTAAAGTCCATTGATAAGTTAAATTCTGATTTTCAGGAAAATAAAAATGAAAAATTAGGGTTACATGTCCTTCATTTTCAAGATTTAGAAGAAAAAAAATCTGGCGTTGGGGTTGCTCGTAAAATAGGAATGGACGAAGCTTTGCGAAGATTTATCAGTATAAATAATCCACAAGGAATAATTGTTAGTTTAGATGCCGATACAATTGTCGAAAAAAACTATTTACAGTCAATTTTCGATACTTTTAACCAAAATAAAAATACGCAAGCAGCAAACATTTATTTTGAACACCCAACAAACGGATATGAATTTCCTGATGAAATTTACAAAGCAATAACTGTTTATGAAATTTACCTAAGATATTATATCGAAGCGTTGAGATATACAGGATTTCCTTATGCTTTTCATACAATTGGTTCAGCTTTTTGTTGCACTGCTAAAATTTACGCTGAACAAGGAGGAATGGTAACAAACCAATCCGGCGAAGATTTCTATTTTTTGCAAAAAATTATTCCTGTAAGCAATTTTAAAGAAATATCAACAACAACAGTTTATCCATCGCCCAGAATCACGGACAGAGTTATTTTTGGAACAGGAGTAGCTGTTAATCAGATAATTAACGAATACGGTTTTGACTTTCCTACATACAAATTCGAAGCTTTTTTAAATCTAAAACTATTATTTGAACAACTAGAAAACCTTTTTGAATCTAATATTGAAATTAGTAATCTTAACCTACACAAATCGCTCGAAACTTTTCTAATTTCAAATAAATTTAAAGAAAATTTAAACGAAATTAAAAGAAACACCAAAAACTATAGCAACTTCAAAAATCGATTTTTCAAATGGTTCAACGCTTTTAGAATAATAAAATATCTAAACTTTGCACACGAAAATTATTGTCAAAAATCAAGTGCAATTGCAGAAGCAAGCGAACTTTTAAAACTGTTAAATCATAAAACTCCCAATGAAACAATTAGTTTACTCAATATTTATCGTAAAATTCAACAATAAAATTTTAAAAACATATTTAAGAGATTTTTAGTTGAAATATTTAGAATTTTGCCTTTTCTTTTTTAATTTTGAACAAAAAATAACTTATGAGAGAATACGAAGTAGCATTAAATCCAAATTCACTGGTTAAATATTTAAGAAAACCGGCAGATGAATTTACCCGTCACGATATTATTAGATATATCGAAGAAAACAGTATTGAACAAGTTAATTTTCACTATGCTGGAGGTGATGGAAAACTCAAAACGCTGAATTTTGTTATAACATCTCGTCAATATCTTGAATCAATTTTGGCAACGGGTGAAAGAGTTGACGGTTCTAGTTTATTCAAATTTGTTGACGCCTCCACAAGCGATTTGTATGTTATTCCTAGATTTCGAACAGCTTTTGTAAACCCCTTTTCAGAAGTTCCAACTGTTGACATTTTATGTTCTTATTATACCCGCGAAGGAAAACCGTTAGAAAGCGCACCTGAAAATATATTACGCAAAGCCCATGAAAGATTCACCAGTTATACTGGGTTGAAAATCAAGGCGTTAGGAGAGCTGGAATATTACATTATTGCCAACAAAGATACTAATTTACATTATCCTGCAACCGATCAAAGGGGTTATCATGGCTCAAAACCTTTTGCTAAATTTGAGCACATAAGAGTTGAAGCGATGCGTTTGATTGCAAGATGTGGCGGTAAAATAAAATATGCTCATTCCGAAGTAGGAAACTTTACAACCGAAGATCATTATTACGAACAACACGAAATTGAGTTTAATCCGGTTAATGTTGAAGAAGCAGTAGATCAAATTGTTCTGGCAAAATGGATTTTAAGAAATATTGCATATAAATACGGAGTTGAGATTAGTTGGGCGCCAAAAATCACTGTAGGAAAAGCAGGTAGCGGTTTACATATTCATTATTTGTTTTGCAATGAAAATGGTGAAAACATGATGATTGAAAATGACAGCCTGAGTCCAGTTGCCTTAAAATCAATTGCCGGATTGTTAAGCAAAGCAAAATCTTTGACAGCATTTGGCAATACTGTTCCAACTTCATATCTAAGACTTGTTCCTCATCAGGAAGCGCCAACAAATATATGCTGGGGCGAAACAAACCGCTCTGCACTGGTACGCATTCCGCTTGGTTGGGTATTAAAAACCGAAATGGTAAAAGATGCCAATAAACCATTTGAAATTTCTGACGTTCCATACATTCCGGGTAAACAAACTGCAGAATTTAGAGTGCCTGATGGCTCCGCAGACTTGTATCATCTTTTAGCCGGCATGATTATGGCTATGCAACACGGAATTGAAATGAAAGATGACGGATTAAAAATGGCAAAAGACCTAAAAATTGAAGTTAATATTTTCAAAGATGAAAATAAACACATTTTGGATAAATTGGATCATTTACCGGTTTCTTGTTGGGAATCAGCAGAAGAATTAGAAAAAGAAAGAAATTTTTATCAACAAGATAATATTTTCCCAAAAGGAACAATTGATAATTTTATTAAATTATTAAAATCTTATGACGATAAAGATTTAAGCGAAAGACTATACGGAAAAACCGAAGAAATTAAAAAACTAGTCGATTCTTTTATTAATTATCAATAATTAGAAGGTTAATCAATTAAAAATCAACATGTTAATTCTTTTTAATGTGTTGATTTTTTTTATTTTCAGATTTTAAATACTTTTGCGGTTTAAAAATTTTAATCAACTTTGTAAAATATTAGTTTAAAATCATTTACAAAAACTCAATCAATTCAACCAAAACATAATCTAACATTAAACATAAAAAACATTAAGTATATGAAAAAAGCAATTGTGGCATTAGGCGGAAACGCTCTTTTGAGAGGCGACCAACTTGGAACAATAGAAGAACAAGAACAAAATTCAAAGACAACACTCGAAAACGTAATCAGCTTAATTAAAGCAGGATACAACATTGTTATTACTCACGGTAACGGTCCACAAGTTGGAAATATTTTGATGAGAAACGATGCCGGTGAAGAATTATATAATATTGCTCAAATGCCTTTGGACGTTTGTGTTGCTGACTCACAAGGTGGAATCGGTTACATGCTTGAAAGAATATTGCGCATTGTTTTAAAAGAACATAATATCAACAAAGAAATTGTTACACTTGTTACTACTGTTGAAGTTGATATTAACGACGAAGCATTTAAAAATCCGACAAAACGTGTTGGAAAAATATACAACAAAGCACAGGCAGATAAATTAACTGCTGACAAAGGCTGGGTGTTCAAATCAGATCCTAAACTTCCTGACGGATGGCGCAGAGCTGTTCCTTCACCACAACCGATAAAAGTTATGAATTCTCCTGTAATTAACCAATTGCTTGAAGCCGGAAATATTGTTATCGCTGTTGGTGGCGGTGGTGTGCCTGTTTATTATGATGAAAACGGAAATGTTCGTCCTGCAGAAGCTGTGATTGATAAAGACAGAGCTTCAGCTGTTTTGGCTGCCGAAATAAAAGCTGATGAATTTTATATTTTAACAGATGTTTCAAATGTATATATCAACTACAAACAGCCAAATGAAATCAAACTTGAAACTTTAACAGTAGCTGACGCAAAAAAATATCTTGCAGAAGGTATGTTTGGCGAAGGAAGTATGGCTCCAAAAGTAGAAGCTTGTTTGAAATTTGTTGAAAACGGTGGCAAAAAAGCAATTATAACTGAAGCTACTCAGCTTTCAGGCGAAAATAGTGGAACTCAAATTATTCCTTAATTGTTTAATAAACATAAATTTTTAATAATAGAATCCGTTCAATTTTGAGCGGATTTTATTTTGATTTAACTTTATAATGCAAATCAATAGTTGAAATAACAAATTGAAAATCAGAGCATTAGATGTTTTGTCTAAATCAGGTGAAAACACATGATTTAGGCAAAGTGCCTCTGGCAGGTGTTTTCCACCTGCCAGTACTTTTTAACTCTTAATTCAAATTTATAACCAAAAAATTCAAATTTCCCTTATTTTTTTTGTAAATTTGATGTCTTAATTTGAAATTTAAACCATGCTAAAAACTCGTGATTATTTTGATATAACCGGCTTTTTTTACAACATAAAAGAATATAGTTTTAGGAGTTATTTGAATATAAAACGAAAAGATTCTGAAAAAAATCAGCCTGATTTAATGGTAATAATGATGAATCCGGGTTCGTCAAGACAAAACAAAGGATTTGAAAATATTCTGGAAAAAGAAGTTCCAACAATTCCTGACAATACGCAAGACCAAATAATGCGTGTTATGGATAACGCTAATCTTGATTATGCCAGAATTCTAAACCTTTCGGATTTACGCGAAACAAAAAGCAAAATTCTTTACGAAAAAATAGAAATTCTAAAAGACACTGAAATTGTTCACTCCGTTTTTGATAATAGACGAAATTATGATTTTGAAAAATTATTTATAAAAGGAAAACCTGTTATTTGTGCTTGGGGAGTGAATGAAAATCTCTCAGAACTTGCAAATTTGGCTATCGAGAAGATAAAAGGCGAGAAAATAATTGGAATAAAAAAAGAATCGGTCGAAAATGCTTATTATCATCCGCTTCCACAAAACTACAATAAACAAAAAGAATGGGTTGAAGAAATTAGCAAACAGCTTATAATGATAGAATAATAGAATGATTGAATAATAGAATGATAGAATGATAGAATGTGCCAGATTTTCAACGACAACCTAATTTGTACAACTCCGAAGTATGAGGAGTCTCTAACTCGTTAAAACAGACCTCTTACAGACCCTCCTACGGTCGGAGTGACAAATAGAGTGAAATGTTAATAGGATATTAAAACTATAAAATAACAACGTAGAAAAAACTAACGAATAGATATAAACTTAATCTAAATACTTAAAAATGAATTGGATAACAATTTTAACATACACATATCCTCACGAAGCACATTTAGCAAAATCTGTACTTGAAGCGGAAGGAATTCCTGTTTTTATAAAAGATGAATTAACTGCTCAGGTATATAATTTTTATTCAACTGCTATAGGTGGAGTAAAATTACAAGTTCCGGAATCTGATTTCCAAAGTGCTTATGAACTTTTAAAAGCCGGTGATTTAATTCCTGAAATAAAAGCAGAACCAAAAATTGAAAAAGTAACAAAAGCTAAAGACTCAAAAAACAAATCATGCCCTTTCTGCGGTTCTGCAGAAGTTTCCAGAAAAAAACAACTCAATATACTTTCAACTATAATTTTTATGATTCTTGGCGCACTTTTTCCTTTGTTTAAATCAACTTATCATTGTCATGATTGCAAAAAAGAATGGAAATACAATTGATAATTAACAATTAATAGTTAATAATTAGTAATTGAATGATATAATTACAGAATGATTGAATGATATACCGAAATGCTTTAAAAAATCCGATTTCATTTTCTTAAAATCGGTTTTAAAGTCAATCGGCATAACAACTTGTAAAAAATA
>JAFGUD010000529.1 GCA_016938685.1 Bacteroidales bacterium
ACAATTGTTTATGACTTGGAAAAAAACAGGGTTGTTTGGGTTGGAAAAGGCAAAGCAAAAGCCAGTCTGCAACGTTTTTTTGATGAGGAATTGAGCGACTATCAAAAAAGTAAAATCAAGTGGGGATGTTGTGATATCAGCAAGGGCTATATAAATGCCTTGAAAGAAAACTGTCCAGGAATTCAAATAGTGCTGGATAAATTTCACATTGTAAAGGCTTTAAATGAAGCACTCGATTCAGTCCGAAAAGATGAATGGAGACAATTATCAGGTGATGACAGGAAAATATTGAAAGGTATGCGCTGGCTACTTTACAAACATTCAAATAACAGATCAAAAAAGGAAACACGAAGAATCAATAAAGTCGGAAAATCCAATAGACGAATACATCGGGCCTGGGTGTTGAAGGACGAATTTGAATTACTTTGGGAGTATAAGGCCAAATGGGCAGCCGAAAGATTTTTAAAAAATTGGATCACTAAGGCCTTAAGAAGTCGAATTGAAGCAATGAAAAAATTCGCCAGAACAATGCGTGAATATTTTGATCTGATTATTGCGTATGTGGATAAAAAAATTACAAATGCAGCAGCAGAAGGAATGAATAGAGTCATCAAACAGGTAAAAAAACAGATCAAGCGGATTTAAGGACCTAACATATTTTCAGGATTTGATATATTTGGTTGTAGGTGATGTTGATATTCCTGCACAAATTCCATTAAAATTTCGTACAGCATGAAACTTCTCTAAAAGCTATTCGAATAAGCTTTTAGAGAAGTTTGCTTGGGGGAAATCTGGATAGAGCCTTTAATTTTATTTTATGTGGTGCGACTATTATTCCTAGTTCAATAGTGTATTTTTCACCAGATTTCACAATAGAAGAAAAACAAAATTTAATTCCTGTCACTATTTCGGGTGTTTTATTTGGTATAATGGGCTATTTAGATTTTACAATTATTTCAGATAAAGAACCAATTTTTAGAGTTTTTGGAAATTTAATAGGAATGCAAATAAGTTTACTTCCACTTGATTATGGAATTATTATCTCTTTAAAATACTAAAATACAGCGCACAACTAAAAGTAAACGCTACGCTCGTACCTCGCTTCGGGCTCCGCCACATTTTTGCCCTTGTTTTTAGGAGTGATTTCATTTATTATATAAATGGAAAAACTATTTGGAATGTGTTGCTTGGGTTTAGAATCGGGCAAAAACGTCGTTTACTTTTTGGCCGTTATA
>JAFGUD010000530.1 GCA_016938685.1 Bacteroidales bacterium
ATAACTATCAATTATTTGATAAAAAACATACAACAACATTTTATCTTTAAAAATAGTTTCTAATTTTTGCATTAAAATTTGATGCGATATACTGTCGAAATATTTTCTAATGTCTAATTTCAGGTAATATTTATATTGTTTTGAATAAAATCTTGCCTTTTCAATAGCTTTGTATGTTCCTTTGCCTATTCTGGTTGCATAGCTTTCCGAAATTTGTTGATTTTCAAAATATTTATGGCACACATTCATAAGCGAATGATGCAAAACTCTTTCGGGAAACGAAGCTGCACAAATCAAACGTTCTTTGGGTTCGTAGATAGTAAAATAATGATAGTTACCAATATCTAAATTTCCGGTTTGAATTTGTCTTTGTAATTGTTTTAAATTCTCATATAAATCTTTTTTATATTCAACAACTTCCTGTTTTTCTTTTTTACCTTTTTGGGCTTTGTAAAAAGCTTCATACAGGTTATTCAAATCTGTTATTTGTTCTATTAAAAAAACGGCTCGTTTCATTTTTACTGTTTTATTTCAATTTTTCTATAAATAATTTGCCGTATTTTTCGACTTTTTTATCTCCAAAACCTTCTATATTTTTCAGCTTTTCTAATGTAAGATTTTCAATTTTTACTATTTCTGCTAATTCTGCATTGGTTGCAACAACAAAAGCAGAAACAGCGTCTTGTTTTGCTATTTCTTTTCGTATTTCTCTTAATTTTTCAAAATATTCAAATTCTTTTTGTGATAATTTTTTTTTGTAATCAATTTTTTCGTTTGAATTACTTTTCTGAAAAGTAGTTTTTTTCGCCTCATAACTTATATAAATACACCAAGAAGCTCCTTGTGGGGTTTGAACTAAATGTTTTTCAAATTCTATAATTTTATTGTTACTCAAAAAACTATTTAAACTTGAAGTTTGGTCTGCAATTGCATTTATCGGAATTGTGAAAAATTTTATCTGCATTTTTATTTTGTTTACACAATATATATAAAATATTTTTCGTTTAAAAATTTATTGAAATTGCACGCCGCTTTTATGCGGCTTAGCGTAATTTCAATAAATTTTTAAACTTTTTATAACGTTTGCTGTGCTTAATGCACAGCAAAACTTTTTACGGGGCAAAAGTTTTCTTTTTGCCCCTATTTTAGCTCACAAACAAACCGGATAGGCTATTCTGAACTAGGGGCGACGCACCAAGCGGAACCCAATATTGACGTTATAGAGGTTAGGGCTGCCGTAGTTGCGATTAGCAACACGGCAGCTGAGAGCGTTGCTGCGCCAACTACCGCCACGATTGACGCGGTACGAGCCAGATGAAGCTCCGGTTGGGTTGGTTTGCGAGCCGGAAGAATAACTGCCGTACCAGTCAGAACACCACTCCCAAACGTTTCCGCTCATATCGTATAAGCCAAGTGCATTTGGGCTTTTTGTGCCTAC
>JAFGUD010000067.1 GCA_016938685.1 Bacteroidales bacterium
GCTTTGATTACTTCGGGGCACGTTACTACAGTTCGGATTTGAGTGTGTGGCTGAGTGTGGATCCTTTGGCGGATAAGTATCCGAGTACTTCGGCTTATTCATATGTTTTAAGTAACCCCATTCGGTATATTGATCCTTGGGGACTAGAAGAAAAACCAAATAGATTTGAAAGAAAGTTTGAAAGAAAAAAAGAAAGATTTGAATTGACTGGAAAATCAAGACATGGTAGAAAACTTGTTGAGTTTATCAACAAAAGAGGAGATAAATTGGGGCTAAGTAATGCAAATTACAATCAGGAAAAAAACATAATAATCTATGATTCAAAATCAAACTCTTCAATTAGAATTAGCAATGATCCTTCTGATGGCAGTCGAAACTTAGACGGAATAGAAATAGTTGCTGGTATTGTTAGAGGAGGCACTAACTCGAAACAAAATAGTTTTAATGGAAGTGATGTCTCCTTTGGATTAGGTTTAGAAACTACAATAATTAATGAAGCAACCCGAGGAATAGGGATGAAAACTGTCAAATTGATAGGCAAATCTGCTTCTTTTGTTGGAGGTGTTGTTGGTGTAATTGACAACACGCATGAAAGTATTAAAGCTTTTACAAATAAAAAATATATAGAAGGCTCGTTGCAAGCTGCTCAGGCAGCGGGCTACGCAGCGGGTACCGTAATGTTATTTACACCACTAGCACCAATTGGTGCAACAATTTTATTAGTTAATGGACTTTTTGACCTTGGAGAATATTTTATAAAAGAATCTAGAAAATGAAGTTTATTTTAATGCTATACTATTATTGGGTGTTGTTTTATAAATTTTTGAGACAAATTTATAATAAAAGATGGCCTGACATGGAATCAAGTATTATAGCTTTATGTTTTGCCTCAATATTTATGATTGCAGTGTTTCCAATAATGATTATTGATTTTTTTGGAAATCGAAACTTTTTTTTAATATTTGAAAGTGATCTTCCTCTAAGTTTTGCTGGATTTATTTTTGGATTCATAATAATTGTTCCTTTTTGGTTACTGTTTAAATCCATACCAAATAATCTTAAAGTAAATATTAAAAGAAAGGTAATTGAAACTAATGTTTTACCTGTTTTTTTTACTAAAATATTCTTAGCTTTGATAATACTTATTTTTATTACTATTCTTATTTTAATTATTTTTCAATCAATTTCAATCATTTAGTAATACTTTTGTGCAAATTAAATTTAATCTATTATGAGTTTTGGAATAAGCTCAGTAAAAATTGGAAATGAAAATGAAGATATCAATATGTTATCCAACTTCTATTTTAGCGAGCGTATTGCCTCGACAACTTGTACTGAGCGAAGTCGAAATTTAGGCGGCGGCTTTGCCCTCAGCCTTGTGGATATGCGAACAGACGTTGCGGATAAAAATGCCGACTACCACCAGATTTCCCAAGACC
>JAFGUD010000531.1 GCA_016938685.1 Bacteroidales bacterium
ACATAACTTATTGATTTAAAAACAGTTAAAACACTTAATGAAATTATTTTTAATTAATTTGACTTATTTGAAATATTAAAATTTAATAAATTGAACAAATTTTATAATTTTGTCACTGTATAAAAACTTTAAAAGCTAAATGAAAAAAATTCTATTTTTGCTTATATCAGTATTATTTATTGTATCTTCATGCAACGAAGATGAAAACAATAATTCAACAAATAACCCGGATACTTCATTAAACAACTATTCTGGTCCCGAAATGGTGAAGATTAATGATAAAATTTTTAGCGTTCCTTCTCCGATTCAGGCATCTGCTCTTGTTAAAGAAAAAAATATTCCATTTAATCCTGATCTTTTAAATAAGACAGATAACTACACAAAATATTTAACGTCTTTCAAACAAGCTTTAAATATTGGCGTTTATGGAGCAAATCTTGGCAATCTGTTTATTTACGATCAGTTATCTCAAAGTGCTGAATATTTTAACGTAATAAAAAAACTATCCGAACAAGTTGGGGTAATGAATTCTATTAACGAAGCTCTTATAAAAAGAATTGAAAACAACAACGACAACCGAGATTCTTTAATGTATATCATTTCAGAAGTTTATAGACAAATAGATTCATATTTATTGGAAAACGATCAGGAAGAATTAGGCGTGCTTATTATTGCAGGCGGTTGGATAGAAAGCCTATTTTTACTTACACAAATAATACAAACCGACAGAGACCCTGCTATTATTTCTAGAATTGGAGAACAACAAACCCCACTAGATAATTTAATAGAACTTTTGCAACCGCATTACGGACAAAAATCCGAAGAATTTGATTTTCTTTTAGAATCACTTGTAAATTTGTCAATTATTTTTGATGCAATTGAAGTAAAATATATTTACGAAGCTCCAACAATTGACCCTGAAAACAATTTAACAATAATAAATTGCACCACAACATACAACATTTCCGACGAAGAACTAGTAGTTATTAGTGAGAAGATAGAAGAGTTAAGAAGTTGGATTATTGCCGAATAACATTGTTTGCTTAAATTCAAAAACAAAACAAATGAAGAAATTACTTTTATTATTTATATTTTTCACCATAATATTTCAAGCTAATGCCCAATTAGACTCTGTAATAAATTTTTGCACAAAACATCTGCCTTTTCCATATATTTCAGATGGACAACAATATAGAGCATTAGTAACAGCCGGAGAAACAGCAGAATTTAGAATGACGTTTTACGGAGGAGCAACATATAGAGTAGTTACAGCTTCGGAGCCGAAAGAGAACAGTGTAATATTCAGGCTTTACGATGTTAATTACAACGAATTATTCTCAAATGTAAATTTCAACAACTCAACATATTGGGACTTTCAATTCACATCTACTGTTGAATGTTTAATTGAAGCCGAATTACCACCGGGAAAACAATCTGGTTTTATCATAATGTTTTTAGGATTTAAGCAACAGTAATAAACAATGAGTCAACGTATTTTACGTGCTTTAATGCAACTTTTCGCCTTAGTTGCGGCTCCCACTTCGGAAAAAAAAGGGAGAAAAACAATCGTAGAGTCTTTGTTGCATGAGCAACTTAACAAAGAGCTAGTTGATGAATATGTGGAGATTTATGAACAATTTGTCATACAATATAATAAGAGAAAATCTAAATCTAACCCCGACAAATTATTATCTGTTAGTTCTGTAAAATTACTGACAATATGCACCTTACTTAATGAAGAGCTAATTCAACAGCAAAAAATCATTGTACTCATAAAACTTTTGGAATTTATAAGAATAGATACTGAAATACCAGAACAAGCTTATGAATTTATTACCACAGTTGCAGAATCATTCCGAATTCCAATCGAAGAATTTGAAGCAATTAAAAATTTTATTTTTGAAAATAAATCCAATTTTTCAGACCCTGAAAGAATTTTAGTTGTTAATTCAAGAAAAAAAGACCCTGAAAGAATAAATCACTTGTACGCCGAAGGTTTGCAGGGTGAAATTTATGTTTTATTTATTAAACTACACAACTTACTTATTTTTTATTTTGAAGGTGAAAAAGAAGTTTACCTTAACCAACAACTATTACATCCTCTCAGGATATACGCCTTATCACTAGGAGCGGCACTTAGAACCCCTAAAATAAAACCAATATACTATAATGATATAATTTCTACTTTTAACTACGATAAACTAAAAACTAAAATTGTATTTGAAGCAGATAAAGTATTTTATCAATTTAAAAACGCACAAGTAGGAACACATGAACTGAGTTTTACGGAACGCTCCGGAAGGCTTGTGGGAATTATGGGAGGAAGTGGATCCGGAAAAACAACATTATTAAATCTTCTCAACGGAAACTACCGGCCTACAAGTGGTCATATTTTCATAAATGGTATTGATTTACACAATAATAGCGAACAATTAAACGGATTTATAGGTTATGTTGCACAAGACGACCTTTTGATTGAAGATTTAACAGTTTTTGAAAATCTATTTTACAACGCAAAACTATGTTTTGGTGGCGATTCAGATTACTCCATAAAAAGGAAAGTAATCAAACATCTAAAAGAACTCGGGTTATACGACATAAAAGATATGAAAGTAGGCTCGGTTTTAAACAGAAAAATAAGTGGAGGACAAAGAAAACGTTTGAATATTGCATTAGAACTGATTAGAGAACCTCCAATTCTTTTTCTTGACGAACCAACATCCGGTCTTTCATCACGTGATTCCGAAAACATAATGGATTTATTGAAAGATTTAGCATTAAAAGGGAAACTAGTTTTTGTGGTTATTCACCAACCTTCTTCTGCTATTTTTAAAATGTTTGACCGCCTCGTAGTTCTTGATCAGGGAGGTTATCTAATATACAACGGGCAACCGATTGAATCTATTATTTACTTTAAATCCGCAGTTCGTGAGGCTGATTGGAGTGACACTGTTTGTCCTGTATGCGGTAACGTTAATCCCGAACAAATTTTTAATATTGTAGAAACAAGAATATTAGACGAATACGGAAACCAAACTCAAACAAGAAAATTTTCTCCATTTGACTGGGATCAACGATTCAAAAAATATGAAGAAGAACAAGGAAGAAAAAAATCGTACTTAGTTAGAAAACTTCCTCAAATTCCTTTTAATGTTCCAACTAAATTTCAACAACTAACAATATATGCCAAAAGAGATTTACTTACTAAATTATCAAACCTTCAAAATACTCTGATTAATTTATTGGAAACTCCGATAATGGCTTTAATTTTATCTTTTTTGATAAAATATTGGAAAACCGAAAACGGCACAGGATATTCATTATATTATAACGAAAATCTGCCTGTTTACATTTTCATGTCTGTGATAGTGGCAGTTTTTGTTGGATTATCTGTTAGCGCACAAGAAATATACAGAGATAGAAAAATACTTCAAAGAGAAGCTTTTCTAAATCTTAGCAGAGGAAGTTATCTTTTTTCCAAACTATTCAATCTATTTATTATATCATCGTATCAATCTCTAATATTTATTATTATAGGAAATAAAATAATGGACGTTTCCTTTCTTAATTTATATTATTGGATCATCCTATTTACTATCTGGTATTCATCAAACATTGTTGGTTTAATTATATCAGAAGCCTTCAAAAGTTCAGCCTCAATTTATATTATTATCCCGTTTTTGGTAATCCCTCAAATTGTTTTAAGCGGAGTTCTTGTTCCATTTGACAAATTAAATCCGAATATTACAAAGCCAAATACAATTCCATTTTTTGGTGAAATAATGACCGCAAAATGGGCGTATGAAGCACTTGCAGTAAAACAATATGTAGACAATCCATACATGGAAAAACTATATCCTTATGACAAAATAATTAGCGAAGCTGATTATGTTAAAGATTTTTGGATAAATTCAATGGAAAACACTATCACAGATTATAACAAATACAAAGACAACCCTGAAGAATATCTAAGACTTGAAGATAATTTAGAACTACTTAGAAACGAATTAACAGATAAACACAACTGGAACGACAAAATAAAATACACTTTTGATCCCTCATATTTGTATTTAAACCTGGTAGACGACCAACTTATAAGCGATATTTCAATTTACCTTAGATACTTAAAAAGCTATTATATAAAACTCCGAAACGATGTTAATGATCAAAAAAACGAATATATCAGGGAATTAAAAAAAGACTCTCTTTCTATGTCGTTGACCGATGAAAAAATAAAATACAATAACGAAAAACTTGAAATGTTTGTCACCAATAGCGGACAACAAAGAATAATTGAGTATAATAATAGGCTTTATCGAACTCTAAAACCAGTATTTTACGACCCCGAAACTTATTTTTTCAAAGCACATTTCTATGCTCCAACCAAACCATTTTTTGGATTGTTGATAAATACTTTTTGGTTTAATACTGCAGTGCTTTGGTTTATGATAGTCATCTTATATTTAGCACTTTACTATCAAGTATTACTTAGAATTGTAGAATTTATCGAAGTAATCAACCGAAGATTTAAACATAACAAAGAATTAAAAAACGGAGAAAAACCAATTTTCAAAAAAAGAAAAACTAAACTTCGTAAATTTATAAAACGATATTCTTAATATTTACAAGAATTATAAAAACTAAACTATGAAACTCGATATATTATTAGGTCTGCAATGGGGAGACGAAGGAAAAGGAAAAATTGTTGACTATTTAACTCCAAACTACAAAATAGTTGCTAGGTTTCAAGGTGGGCCAAATGCCGGGCACACACTGGTTTTCGATAACCAAAAATTTGTGTTACACCTAATACCTTCCGGAATTTTCAGAGAAGAAACTATAAACGTTATTGGAAACGGCGTTGTCTTTGATCCTGTAACTTTTGATGAAGAAGTTAAATCCATTAGCTCACATGCAAATGTAAAATCAAATCTTGTTATTTCAAATCGCACACACCTAATTCTGCCTACTCATAAGTTGCTTGATGCTGCAAATGAAGCAGCAAAAGGCAAATCTAAAATCGGTTCAACACTCAAAGGAATTACTCCTACATACAACGACAAAACAGGCAGAAACGGTTTAAGAATTGGAGATATACTTTCAAAAGATTTTGATAACAAATTACATTTACTAATAGAAAAGCATAAACAAATGCTTGACTTTTACAATTTTGAATACAATTTAGATGTTTTATTACCAGATTGGTTAAATGCTATTGAAAATTTGCGCAAATACAAAATTCAAAATACAGAATATCTTTTGAATAATGAACTAAAAAAAGGGAATGCAATACTTGCAGAAGGTGCACAAGGTACAATGCTTGACATAGAATTTGGAACATATCCTTTTGTTACATCTTCAAATACAATATCAGCGGGAGCAAATACTGGTCTTGGAATAGCTCCAAACAAAGTAGACAAAGTTTACGGTATTTTTAAAGCTTACACAACAAGAGTCGGCTCCGGACCATTTCCTACTGAACTTTTTGATAATGATGGAAAAAAATTACAAGACAAAGGACACGAATTTGGAGCAACAACCGGAAGACCACGCAGATGCGGTTGGCTTGACCTTGTTGTTCTTAATTTTTCTACTATGATAAATGGAGTTACAGATTTAATTATGACAAAAGCCGATATTTTAACAAGCTTTGAAAATATAAAAGTGGCAACAAAATACATTATCGACAACAAAGAAACCACTGAACTACCTTACGATATTATCAACAAAGAAATAACTCCTTTTTACGACATAATAAGTGGCTGGCAAGAAGATATTAGTAAAATTACCGATTACAATTTATTACCTCAAACTCTTAAAAATTACGTTGAATACGTTGAAAAACAAACATCTACAAAAGTATCTCTTATTTCAACAGGAGCAGAAAGAGAAGCTATAATCCAAAAAAATTGAATGATAGAATGAATGAATGAATGAATAATAGAATAACAGAATTATTGAATGAATGAAATAAGGAATAAATAACTTTCAACTTTTTCTTTCAACTCTTTCTTTCAACTATTAACTTTCAACCTTTAACTTTTAACTTTAATAAAAATGGGAAAAACATTTGTTGAAAAAATTTTCGGAGCAGAAACAGGTTCCATTGTTTTCAAATCGCCTGACATTGTTCTAACTCATGACAACTCTGCAAGCATCAAAAAAACATTTGAAAAAATGGGTGGTCAAAAAATTTACAATCCAGAACAATTATTAGTTGTTTTAGATCATAATGCACCCCCAACAACAGCAAAACTTGCAACTGATTATCAAGCAATAAGAGATTTTGTTAATGAACAAGGAATTCGAAAATTTTATGATGCAGGAAAAGGCATTTGTCATCAGATAATGTCATACCACGCAATACCTAAAATGATTATTGTTGGTAGCGACAGTCATACGTGCACTGCAGGAGCATTTAATGCAATGGCGGCAGGAATAGACCGCACTGAGGCTGCCGGAATTTGGAGACGAGGTGAAACATGGTTTAGAGTCCCGGAAACTCTTAAAGTTAATCTAACCGGCAAATTACAAAAAGGCGTTTATGCCAAAGACATTTCTTTATGGATTATCGGAATGCTAGGGTCAGACGGAGCTAACTATATGTCGATTGAATATCATGGCGAAGGAGTTAAATCACTCGGAATTTCGGAAAGAATGACGATAGCAAATCTTGCTTCAGAAATGGGCGCTAAAAATGCTGTTTTCCCTGCTGACGAAGTTCTTGCAGAATTTTATGGCAAAGAAAAAATAGAAGGAATTTGGGCTGACGAAGATGCTACTTATGCAAAAGAAATTGAAATAAACCTTAGCGAATTATTCCCTGTTGTTGCTGCGCCTCATCATGTTGACAATGTTAAAGCACTTCAAGAAGTTACAGGAATTAAAATTCAGGAAGCGTTTATTGGCACTTGTACAAACGGAAGAATAGAAGACTTACGCGAAGCTGCTGAAATGCTTAAAGGAAAAAAAATCGCAGAAGGATTACAACTTATAATTACGCCAGCATCTCAACAAATTTATCTTCAGGCAGTGAGAGAAGGATTAGTTGAAATTTTTATAGAAGCAGGAGGAAATGTACTTTCTTCTTCATGCGGACCATGTTTAGGAACAGGGCAAGGAATACCGGCTGATGGCTACACAGTTTTATCGACCGCAAATAGAAATTTTTTGGGAAGAATGGGTAACAAAGAAGCTCAAATTTATCTTGCGTCACCAACGGTGGTTGCTTATTCAGCTATCAAAGGAGAAATTTCTGACCCAAGAGAACTTTGGGGAATTGAAACCAAAAAAGAAGAATACAAACATGAAATTTCTCAAAGTAGCACTTTGGTTATCAAAAAAGAAGACAATCGAAAAATAAAAAATATATGGAACTACTCAGATGCTGATAATTTGAATACCGATTTAATGTTTGCCGGAAACTTGACTTACAAAGTGCTTAGTTCAGATGCCGAGGCAATAATTCCATATCTTTTTAATGATTTTGATGAAAATTTTTGCAACAAAGCAGAAAGAAATGACGTTATAATAGCAGGAGACAACTTTGGGTGTGGAAGTTCAAGAGAACACCCGGCCGTTGGTCTTGCTCATATTGGCATTAAAGCTGTTATTGTAAAATCAGTCAACCGGATATTTTTCCGTTCGTCAATAAATCAAGGGTTAGCTCTTATTGTCCACAAAGAAGCTGTTGAACATTATAAACATGGACATTCTGTTGAGATAATTTTTGAAAGTGGAGAAATCAAAATTAATAATAAAATCTTTAAATTCAATCCGTTACCCCAAAAACTGATGGATATTATAGATAAAAAAGGACTTGTAAACTGGATAAACAGTGAAAGTTAATCTAAAAAATCTACTAATATCAAATTAGTAGATTTTTTTTGCATATTATACAACTTATTTGAGAGTAATATTGTCCATATTTTGAAAGGTCTTTAAGAATTGCATAATTTTTGTATGTCTATATTTTGATGTATTTCGTCAAAAAAACCATTTTTTGTGAACCAATTTAACTAATTTTGAAAAAAAATTATTATGAAAAAACTACTTCTTTCTCTATCTTTACTATTCCCATTATTAAGCTTTGCTCAAGGTTTATATAATAATGGAGCTACAATAGTTGTAACAACAGGAGCTTACCTTTATGTTGATGGAGATGCAAATGGAAATTACGTGAATGCTGCAGGAGGGCAAATTGATATTGATGGAACAATGATTTTAGAAGGAGACTTTACGAATACTTCTGCAAATAATGTTTTTAAAAATGTTGATGCTGATGGCGAAGTTGTTTTCGCCGGAGCAACTCAAACAATAACATCTGCTTTGCCAAATTACACTAATTTTGAAAAAGTTACAATAAATTCAGGTTCAACTACCTCATTAGTTGCAGCCTCAGGAATGACAACAAACGGCGTATTTGACATCGACGGGACTTTTAACGTAGAAACCCCTGCTGATGAATCAATCGGTGGCTCTCTAAAAACCTTAACAGGAGCTGCTGGAGTAACCGGTACAGGAACTTTAAACATTAATAGGTTTTTTAAAATTAACGCAAGATGGCAGTATATTTCATCTCCAATAACCGGACAACAAAGTGATATTTTCACTGAGAGCACAGTTAGTGGAAATTTCAATCCTAATTTTTATTCCTATAATGAAACTTATGATGAGCCAGTAAACCCTACAGATATCAATTATTCTAACTATGATTACGGTAGTGGCTACGGATTTTGGCAAGCTTGGGTTCAAGAACAAGCCGCTGCGGGTGCTCCTGTTGCTTTGGCTGATGCAGTTGGTTATATTACATACAGTGAAAATAATATCACCGCAAATTTTACAACAAATACACCATCTGATATCAATAATGCCCCATCTTATTCTCCTGCTATTACTTTTACACAAAATGATGGAAATGGAAATTTTTATGATGGTTGGAACTTAATAGGAAATCCATATCAATCCGCATTGGACTGGGATGATGCAAATTGGACAAAAACTAATATCTCTAACACTGTTTATATGTGGGATGGTGATGCAGGTAACTATGTTTATTATAATAATGGCTTTGGAGATGAACTACAAGGAGTTGGTCAAACATTAAACTCCGATGGAAATGCAAGATACATTCCAGCTATGCAGTCATTTATGATAAAAGTTACAGCTGCTGCTCCTGCTCTAACAATCCCTTCGCAAGCAAGAGTACATAACTCTAATCAAATGTACAAAGGAGCTGATATTCCCGTTTTTGATTTTATTAAATTGCAAACAGAAGTCAACGAACAAAAAGATCAAACATTAATCAGATTTCTTGAAAATTCAAACGAGAGTATTGAAGATGAATATGATGCTTATAAAGCTTTCTCTACAACTCCAGGTTTGCCTCAACTATATTCACTTGTGGAAAAAGTTCCAGTTGCTATCAATACTTTGCCTGTTGATGAATACACAGAATACAAAAAAGTACCTTTAGGAATAGTTGCTAAACAAAACGGCGAATATACTTTTAGTGCAACTGATTTTTACACAAATCATTTTGATAAACTTTATTTTATTGAACAAACAGCCGAAAAGATTATATACACAGACTTAACCATTACCCCAAATTATAGTGTGTATTTAGAAGAAGGAGAATATAAAGATAGATTCTATTTACTTGCAGTAACCAACGCAGTTGACATAGAAGATCTTACCGGAAACGAATCAAATGTTAACATTTATTCATATGGATACAAAGTTTTTATATCTATACCTAATTCAGATTTTTTAAATGGAACTGTAGATATTTATGATGCGTTAGGTAGAAATATCTTTAAAAATCAAGCAAACTCTACATTTAACGAATATGAACTAAATGTAGCTCCCGGCACCTACATTGTAAAATACATAACTCAAGCCCAAACATTTATTAAAAAGATTTCCATAAATTAAGAATTTTTCCCATTTTTGCAGGAATTTACTCAAAAATGGGAAGTTTTTTTTGTCGTAGCAAACGAAAATCGAAAAAACTTCGTTTTATATTTAAGTTTAAAAAAAATTAACATGAGAAAAATTACTCTTGCTATAATAATTTTTATAGTATTTCCATTTTTTATCCAAAGTGCGATAGCTCAACCTCCTCCTCCACCACCGCAAGATATTCCAATTGACGGAGGTTTATTATTTCTTTTAGTTGCAGGAGTTGTGTATGGCGGAAGAAAATTTTATAAAAACAACAAAACTACAGATTAAGGTTGAAAATATTTCTAATCGGCTTCATGGGAGCGGGGAAAACAACCTATGGACGAAAACTTGCCTCTGCTTTGGATTTAGAATTTATTGATCTAGATAATCATATTGAGAAAAAGCATAAGGCTTCTATTCCTTTTATGTTCGATTTAGTTGGAGAATCCGGCTTTAGACTTATTGAACACCGAACTCTGATTGACGTTCTTAATGGAGATAATTTTGTTTTGTCAACTGGAGGTGGTTCTGTTTGTTATTATGATAACATGAAACTAATTTCAGAACAAGGAATTACAGTATACCTAAAATTCCCTCCATCTTTTCTAATAAAAAGATTAAAAAACGCCAAAAGAAAAAGACCTCTTATTAATAATTTCTCTGATATAGAACTAACTAACTTTGTAGACTTAAAATTGAAGGAGAGAGAAGAAACTTATAATCAAGCTAAAATTATTATTGATGGAACAACCATGAATACAAAAATAATAACAGAAGCTGTTTTAGACTACAGCAATAACCAATAAACTAAACAAAAAATAAAAAAGAGTCAGAATTTCTGACTCTTTTTTTTATTTTCAGATCCAATATAAAATATTTTATGACCCGAAATCATCAAACATTACGTTCTCGTCAGGGACACCAAGATCATATAACATTTTTTTAACTGCATCAATCATCATAGGAGGACCACATAAATAGTACTCAATATCTTCTGGTTCTTCGTGTTTACTCAAATATTCATCAAAAATAACTTGATGTATAAAACCTGTTTTCCCTTCCCACTTATCTGCTTCCAATGGCTCTGAAAGTGCTATTGTATAGTCAAAATTACTAAATTTTTCTTTAATATCGTCAAAATCTTCTTCATAAAAAATTTCTCTTCTCGAACGCGCTCCATACCAAAAAGTAACATTCAAATCTTTATTTTGCTCAGTATGAAATAAATGAAACAAGTGCGAACGCATAGGAGCCATTCCGGCACCACCACCAATAAACATTTTTTCGTTATTTGTTTTTCTAAGAAAAAATTCTCCATAAGGCCCCGAAACAGTAACTTTATCTCCTGGCTTTCTTGAAAAAATAAAAGAAGAACATATTCCCGGAGGAATTCCTTTTTTCCATGTATTTGCTGACCTATCCCAAGGCGGTGTTGCTATACGAATATTAAGCATAACAATATTACCTTCGGCAGGATGATTAGCCATTGAGTAAGCTCTAAATGTTTCTTCCTTATTGTCTATACTTAAATCCCACATTTTAAATTTATCCCATTCATCTCTATATTCTTCTTCGATATCCATATCTTTAAAATCAGCGGAGAATTTTGGAACATCAATCTGAATATATCCACCTGATTTAAAATTAAGATTTTCACCCTCGGGTAATCTTACAACAAATTCTTTAATAAAAGTAGCAACATTATGGTTAGAAATAACTTCACATTCCCATTTTTTTACACCAAGAATTTCTTCTTCAATCTCAATTTTCATTTCTTCTTTGACCTTTACCTGACAAGCTAAACGCCAATGGTTTTGTTGTTCTTTTCTTGAGAAAAAACCTACTTCTGTTGGCAATATTTCACCACCGCCATCGGTGATTTGCAATCTACACATACCACATGTTCCTTGTCCACCACAAGCAGATGGAATAAATATTTTTTCGGCAGCAAGTGTACCAAGCAAATTTGTTCCGGCAGAAACAGAATATTCTTTTTCTTCGTTAATAGTAAGCTTTACATTTCCACTTGGAAGTAGTTTTGATTTCGCAAAAAGCAAAATACCGACAAGAATAAGAATAAGAATAAGAAATCCTGCGACTGCTGCAATAATCGTAGTAGATGCTGTACTTAGTAATATCATGATTATATAATTCTTAAAGTTTTTAATTTAGCGCTAAAAGTGCATTTTATTTTGTACTTTTTGCATTATTTTAAGCTAATTCCCATAAATGACATGAATGCAATTCCCATTAAACCTGTAATAATAAACGTAATACCAATTCCTCTCAGGGGTTTAGGAACATTTGAATATTTGATTTTCTCTCTAATTGCTGCCATTGCAATAATAGCCAGAAACCACCCTATTCCACCACCAATACCAAAAGCAGTTGCTTCTCCAAGTGTTTGATAATCACGCTCCTGCATAAACAAAGAAGCTCCTAAGATTGCACAATTAACTGCAATTAAGGGTAAAAATATTCCCAAGTTAGCATATAAAGCTGGTGCAAATTTTTCGACTATCATTTCAACTAACTGTACCATTGAAGCAATTACTGCAATAAACACAATAAAGCTCAAAAAGCTCAAATCAACACCTTCTAAACCGGGAATCCATGATAAAGCACCAGGACTCAAGACATATCTTTCTAAAAGATAATCTACTGGAACAGTAATTCCCATTACAAAAATAACAGCTAAACCTAATCCTGTTGCGGTTTTTACGGTTTTTGACACAGCAATGTACGAACACATTCCTAAGAAATATGCAAAAACCAGATTTTCAATAAATATTGATTTGATTAAAATGTTTAGTATATTTTCCATTATAAATTAGTTATAAAATTTATGAAATTTGTAAAGTTCTAATAGCTTAAAATCGTATTATTTATTATTCCTGTAAGCTTTTATAAGAACCTCTTTGAACCCAAATAATAAGCCCTACCACGATAAGAGCCATAGGAGGAAGAATCATAAGTCCATTATTTTCGTAGCCGGCTTCATATAGGGCATTTGGAATAACCTGAAATCCCCAAATTGTGCCGGAACCAAACAATTCTCTAAAAAATGCAACAATAATTAAGATAATTCCATAACCGGCTCCGTTGCCAATACCATCTAACAAAGCTGGAAAAGGTTTATTTCCCAAAGCAAAAGCTTCTAAACGTCCCATAATAATACAATTTGTAATGATAAGCCCCACAAAAACAGAAAGTTGTTTGCTTACATCATAAACAAATGCTTTTAAAAATTGATCAACAATAATAACCAAGGCAGCAATTATTACTAATTGAACAATAATTCTAATTCTAGTTGGAATTGTATTTCTTAATAGGGATATAATAACGTTTGAAAAAGCCATTACGAAAGTAACCGATAAAGCCATTACGAAAGCAGGCTCTAATTTAACAGTAACTGCCAACGCCGAACAAATTCCTAATACTTGAACTGTAATTGGATTATTTAGATTAATTGGGTCTGTTACTAATTTTGATAACTTTGACATAAATTTTGTATTAATAGTTAATTGTTAATGTTTAGTAAAAAATATCGATATTAGATATTTGAGCCTATTCATTAATTATTTTTTGTGTGATTTAAAGAAATTCTCATACGCGATAAGAGAATCATATAACATAGCTTCTAGTCCCTTACAAGTTAATGTAGAACCTGAAAGTCCGTCAACTTCGTGCTCGCCTTCCGGGTCAGCTTTACCAGCTTTTTTTACTAAAATTGATACAAAAGCCCCTGTATCGTCAAAAATTTTCTTGCCTAAAAACTGAGATTGAAATTCCTTAGTGGTTATTTCTGCTCCAAGTCCTGGGGTTTCTCCTTTATGGTCAAAAGTAACACCATATATAGTATTAAAATCTTCTTTTAAAGCAACATAGCCCCAAATTGGACCCCAAAGTCCTTTCCCGCGAACAGGAAAAACATATATCTTTTCACCGTCTTTTTCACATTCATAAACAGGATATTGTCTTTCTTCAGGTGCTTTTGCCTGCTCAACATTTAAGTCAATGATAAAAGCATCACCCTCAACTTTTTCACCATTAAAATCAATAGCGTAAACATCTTTTACATATTCCTTATACAAAGTAACAGCCTCATCTCTTGTGCATTCCACACCAATAGATGCCAAGATATTTTGTTTCTTCTCTTTTTCAATATTTGCTTCCTGTTTTTCTTTCAATGATATTGAAGTGAAAGCTAATCCAAGTGCGACAACAATAACAAGTACTGTTGCGTAAATAAATGTATATAAATTGCTTTGGACGTTCATTTTTATTTAGTTATAAAGTTTAAAGTCTAAAAGTTTTAAAAAATCTAAAAAAGATCTATTTGATTGCTACTTTTGCCCGTTTAAGTCGTCTGTTTATATTTGCTTTTACAACATAAAAATCAATTAGTGGAGCAAATATATTCATTAACAAAATAGACAGCATAACTCCTTCGGGATAAGCAGGATTTGTAACACGAATAATAATAGCTATTGCTCCGGCAAGAAATCCGTATATCCATTTTCCAGTTTCAGTTTGTGCTGAACTAACAGGATCAGTAATCATGAACACCATACCAAAAGCAAAACCACCAATAAAAAGATGTTCATACCAAGGTAAAGTCATGTATGTGTTTGCTCCAATTGCGTTAAATAACAGACCAATAGCAGCGCCTCCTGCAAAAGCTGCAAACATTGTTTTCCAACTTCCAATTCCTGTAAAAATCAAAATCATAGCACCAATTGCTATTGCGATAACAGAAGTTTCGCCAATAGAACCAGGAATGTTCCCAATTATTTGATGCATTACTGAAAATTTTTCCTGCACATGTGTAAGTTGATCTGGAGTAGTAGCTGTCGCCAATTCTCCTAACATTGTAGCGCCGGAATAACCATCAACCGCATTTGGATTTGAGCCTAAATTATTAACCCAAACTAACGCCCCCGACATTTTACTTGGATAAGCAAAAAATAGGATAGCACGTGTTAATAAAGCAGGGTTTACAATATTCATTCCTGTTCCTCCAAATACTTCTTTTCCAAAAACAACGGCTAAAAATGTTGCTACACCAACCATCCACAAAGGAACATCAATTGGAACAATCATTGGAATTAAGATACCTGAAACTAAGAATCCCTCGGCAACTTCGTGTTTTCTAATTTGTGCGAACACAAATTCAGTTCCAAGACCTACCGCGTAAGAAACAACGAGAAGAGGTAGAATTCTAAGAAATCCATACCAAAAATTCTGCATTAAACCTGCATCAGTAATCCCCATTGATAAGTTATATTGATAACCAGTATTCCACATTCCGAATAATAATGCAGGAACAAGTGAAACAACAACGATAATCATTGTACGTTTCATATCAATATTGTCTCTAATATGAGACCCTTTCTTTGTTACAGTATTAGGAACAAAAAGAAAAGTTTCAAAAGCATCAAATGTTGAATGTAAAAAGTGAAGTTTTCCACCTTTTTCAAAATTCGGTTTTATTTTATCTACAAATTTTCTAAGACCCATTTCTAATTAGTTAAAAGTTAAAATTAATAATTAGTAATTATTAATGTAAATTGTTTATTGGGATTTATTCCATTTCTTTAATCATCAGTTCAATAGAATTGCCAATGATATTTTGAATCTCTATTTTTGAAGTATTTACAAATTCACAAAGAGCTAAATCTTCTTCAATTACTTCATAAATACCAAGATTTTCCAACATATCAATATCCTCTGCCAAAGCAGCCTTTACAAGATGCATAGGAAGAATATCCATTGGTAAAACTTTTTCCATTTCACCGGTAACAACAAAAGCACGTTCGCCTCCGTGAATATTAGTGTTTAATTGCCATTTGCGTTTTTTCTGAAACCAAGTAAAATATGCTCTGGTAGTACTGTATCTGTTAAATCCTGGTTTTGCCCATCCAAACATTTCGTATTGATCTCCCTCCGGGATAACTGTAATTATGTTATCAAGACTACCAATAAATCCATTTTTATCAATTTTCGAGCCTGTAAGAACATTTCCACTAATAATTCTTACGTTATCACCTTGAACATTATTTTTAATAATGTCTTCTATTTTCGCCCCTGAAATAATTTGATAATATTTTGGTTCTTTAATTTCAGAACCGGATAAGGCAATTATTTTGGTAAAATCTAATTTTCCAGTATTGAATAGTCTTCCTATAAAAACAACATCTTGAGGATTTAATGTCCAAACAACCTCACCTTTATTTATCGGTGTTGTATGATGTATTTGAACTCCAACTAGTCCTGCCGGATGTTTTCCTTCAAATTCATTAATTTGGGCATTCTTAATAGAATTAAAAATATTATTTGAAACAGAAGCATCAATATTCACATGAACTTTACCTGTTGTAAGTTTTGTTAAAATATCTACACCTGCTTGAAATTCAGAAACTGAATCTTTAAGAGTAAAATTATAATTTGGAGCAAGAGGAGCAGAATCAAATGTTGAAATATGTATATCTTTTGGAGTTTGGTCTATTTTTGGAATTACACCATAAGGTCTTTTTACAATTCTTGTCCAAAGTCCACTGATTAAAAGTTGATCAATTATTTCTTCTTTAGAAAAAGAATTTGCGAGTCCACTTTTATATTCCTCATATTGAAATTCTTTATCAGCTTTTACAATAAATTCGAGGATTTTTCTTCTGTCTCCACGTCTTATTTCAATTAATTCTCCACTTACAGGAGAAGTAAAAACAATTTTTTCATTATATTTATCTCTAAACAAAACAGTCCCAACTTTAACTTTTGTTCCTTCTTTGGTCACAATTTTAGGAGGAAGGCTTCTAAAATCCGAAGGTTTGATTGCGTACAAATCAGAAATTTCCAATTTCACAATTTCTTCAACCGGAGCGCCTTTTAGATTAATGTCAAGTCCTTTTTTTATTTTGATTATGGACATAATTATTGATTTTTATTTGGAGCAAAACTAGAAAAAAAATCACATATACAAAAAATAGAAAAAAATAAAATAATTATATAAAAAACATAAAATCAATTATTTAACACTTACAACTACTAAACAAACTCATTTTTTGTGACAAATATCACAACAAATTAAGTCAAAACAAGGTGTTTAATGGGCTTTTATGCAATCATCAACATAACTATTTTTGTTTTAATGGGATAAAAACAAAAAAAGTAGAACCTCTATTTATCTGACTCTTTACTTTAATATATCCTCTATGCTTCTCAACAAATTCTTTACACAATATTAACCCTAAACCAGATCCTGTTTCCCTTTCTGTTCCGGGAGTAGAAGTATTTTGTCCTATTTCAAAAATACTTTTTATTCTATCTTTTTCAATTCCCACCCCATTGTCCACAAAAGAAATTTCAAGAAAATTATCCTGAATTTTACTCTCAATAACAATAATTCCATTCTGAGGCGTAAACTTTATTGCGTTTGAAAGCAGATTTCGAAAAACAGTCGCCATAAGATTTCGGTCAACACAAACAATCATTTTATCTTCAACCTCATTATATATACCGATGTGTTTCTGAGCAGCAGATATTTCAACAGCATCAATTGACTCTTTCAATAAATCTTGAATATCAATATCATTAGGATTAAATTCAATGGTTCCTGCTTGGGTTCTTGCCCAAGTTAATAAATTTTCTACAAGTTTATATGCTTTTTGAGAGCTTTCAAACAAAGATTTTGTGATTAATTCTCTTTTTGTGTCATCAAATTTACTCCCACGCATCAAAAGTAATTCCGAAAAACCTAAAATAGAATTAAACGGACTTCTCAAATCATGTGCTATAATATTAAAAAATTTATCTTTCGTAGCTACTACTTCTTTTAATTTTTTCTCAATATCTTTAATATGTGAAATATCAGAAATGAAACCTTCTAAAGCAATCAATTTTTCGTTTTCAAAAACTCCTTGTCCTTGTTCCCAAACCCATTTTTCTTCACCATTTGCACAAATTATTTTGAAAGACAAACTATAACTGGTTTTTTTATTCAGAGCATTTTGAACTTGTTCCCAAATTTCTTCTCTGTAATCTTGATGAATTATACTATTCCTTGTTATTTTTTTATTGTTCACAATATCCAATGGAGCGTAACCGGTTAATTTATAAACTGACGAACTAAGAAATTCCATCGTCCAATCTCGGTCGTTTTTACAACGATAAACAGTTCCTTGTAAATTATCAATTAAAGTATTTAATTTTCGTTCATTTTCTTTAATAATAATTTCTGATTCTTTTCTGTCAGTAATATCTCTGGCAGTAACAGCAACCATTTCAACATTTTCACCATCAGGCATAATTGGATACACAAAATTATCAAACCACTTACCTTGTCTAAAATCTTCCCATCTTAATTCTTTTTTAGTATCAAAAACATGCAGAATATTTTTTGTTCTTTTTTCTGAAATTTCCTGATTTATTCCAAGAAAAATATTTTTCCCTTTAAGTTCTGATACTTTCCCTCCAAACCTAGCAGCCATTGTTTCATTCAAATCGATTAGTTTTAAATCCCTATCAAACAATGCAATTGCGTCTAACTTAGTACTAAGAAAAGCACGAGCAGTAGCTTCATTTTTTGCTAATTCTTGCTCAATTTTTTTCTGATTGTTAATATCTGTATATGTTCCACTCATTCTGGTAGGATTTCCATTTTCGTCTCTGCGAACAACCTTTGCCTGATCTAAAATCCAAGTAATAGAACCATCTTTTTTAATCATTCTATACTCCAAAGAATGAATTTCGGTTTTCCCTTTTAAATGTTCATTTATTGAACTCCAAGCCATTTCAACATCATCGGGATAAATAAAATCTTGCCATTGTTTCATGTCAAAATTAATCTCTTCGAGAGAATAACCAAACATTTCTGCCCACCTTTTGTTTCTAATAACCTCTCCCGTAATAATATTCCAATCCCATATACCCACATTACTACCTTCAATTACAAACTTATACCGTTCCTGGCTTTCCCGAAGAGCTTTTTGAAGTTTGTGATGTTTCGTGATATCTGTATTACTAAAAGAAACAGCAATTACTTTTTTGTTATCATCAAAAACAGGAGCGTATTTTGAAAGAAACCAAACAGATTTTCCAGTTTTAAGTTGATAAGAGTTTTCACTTTCTAAAGTTTCTCCTGCAACCGCTTTTTTAAAATTATATTTAAAATTTTCAAAAGCGCCAATATCATCAGCATATTCGCTTGCACACTGTCCCTTTTCTAATTCTTTTTTCCAAAATTTTCTCGCATACAATTTAGCTACTTTATTAAAAACTAGCACTTTATAATCCAGATCAAAAATAAAATTACTCTCAATTGTATTTTGAAAAGAAGAACTTATTATACTTTTTTCTTCTTTTAATGAATTATATTTATCAGAAATAACGTTTAATTCTTTTTTTAATTTAAACAAGTCATCTTGCATTTTAGTTGAAAGCCCTTTAAAATCAGTACTGTTCAAAATTTTATCAATAATAATTAAAGATGTTTCCATAAATTAGACTTATTCAATTTTGTTTAGGAGTTTTTATACAAATTAAGAAAAAAAAGATTTCTACTCCAAAGTAATTACAAAAAGTTAAGAAAAAAACAAAACACAGCATATTTTTTTTAAAAAAGAGAATCTTAAAATCCTATAAATCTAACAAAACACTTCATTCAAATTATAAAATTGATATATCTTTGCAATAAAGTCAGCAGTTTTGCAGTCAGCAGTCGGCAGTCGGCAGTAGCAAACTGAAAGAACAGAAGAACAGAAGAACTGAGGACTTAAAAACTCGAAAACTCGAAAACTCAATGAACACTAAAAACACATTATACGAATCTGCTAAAAATTATCTTGATGAAGAAAGAAAACTCATTCTTGACAAAGCACTGAAAATTTCAACAGAATATTCAAAAAACGAACAAAATAAGTTAGGAATTAACTTTTTACAAGAAAGTATTGATGTTGCTGTAATTACGACTACAGAAATAGGGCTAGGACTTTCTGCAATGATTTCTGTTCTGCTATTTCGTGTTTATGAAAGTAAAAAAATTGACAAAAAATTCTTACTTACCCAATTCCCTGAAAATTTTGCTTTACAAATTTCAGGTATTCTTGATGGACTTATTGAAGCAAACAAACTAAATAGCGAAAGAGTTTTTGGTCTACAAGAAATAAATTTTGAGGAAAAATACGAATCTCTTAGCAAAAGAAGTAAAAAATTCGCAAAAAATCAACAAGAATATCTAACAGAACAAGGAGAATATTTTAAACATTTTTTTATCACGATTGGCGAAGATGTTCGCGTTGTGCTTCTTAAACTTGCTTATCATTTGTACAAAATGAGAAACATCGACAAGTACAATAATGAAAAAATCGAAATTACCTGTCGCGAAGCCAGATTTCTGTATGCCCCAATGGCTCATCAACTTGGGCTTTACAACATCAAAACATTTCTCGAAGAAATGGCAATGAAATATCTTAATTCTGATATTTACCGTGATATTGCAAAAAAACTTTCAGAAACAAAAGCTTCCAGAGACCAATATATTATAGACTTTATAAAACCTATTCAGAGTTCAATTGATGAATTAGGTTACAAGACAACAATAAAAGGCAGACCAAAATCTATTCATTCGATTTGGAATAAAATTAAACAACAAGATGTTGGACTAGAAAAAATATACGATTTATTTGCAATAAGAGTTATTTTAAAAGATGATTTTCAAGACATTAAAGAAGAAAAATCAGCTTGTTGGAATGTTTATTCAAAAATTACAGATATTTGGCTACCAAATCCAAATCGTTTGCGTGATTGGGTATCTGCACCAAAAGCAAGTGGATATGAGTCACTTCACACAACAGTAATTGGACCAGACGGCAAGTGGGTTGAAGTTCAAATTAGAACTCAAAGAATGGACGATATTGCAGAAAAAGGCAATGCCGCACATTGGCGTTACAAGGAAGTTAAAGGACAAACAAATCATAATTCATGGTTAGATGAATTAAGTGAAATTTTAGAAAATCCGGAAAATGAGAATATAAATAACGTAACAGAAAAAGCAGAATTATATTCAGATACTATATACGTATTTACGCCAAAAGGAGAAGTGAAAAAATTCAACGCCGGTGCAACTGTTCTTGATTTTGCTTATAAAATTCATTCAAATGTCGGAAATCAATGTACAGGTGCAAAAATAAAAGGAAAACTTGTGGGGATAAGACACAAACTTTCAAATGGAGATGTTATTGAAATTCTCACATCTAATAATCAGACTCCAAAATTTGAATGGCTTGATATTGTTGTTTCTTCGGCTGCAAAAACCAGAATCAAAAGAGCCTTAAAAGAATTTGAGAAAGAGCACATTGAAGAAGGAAAACATATTTTAGCAGACATTGTTAATAAAGTAAAAACAAAATACAACAAATCTGATTTTGAATTAGATGATAAAAAATTAAACCAACTAAGAAAAAAATTCAGCGTATCAAAGTTAGATGATTTTTATATAAAACTTCAAAAACAAGAAATTAACATAACTACTAAATTTTTATACGAAAACTATATTTCACCAGATGAATTAAATTATGAAAATGCACTCGAAAAATTAAAATCAAACATTGAAGAAGAACAAATTGCTGACTCTAAAATTACTGATTATCTGATAATTGACAAAAACATGTCCGGTATTAAATACGAATTTTCAAAATGCTGTAATCCTATACCCGGCGATAACGTTTTTGCATTTATTACAGCAACAAAAGGCACAAAAATACATAAGATCAACTGTCCAAATGCTCCTGTTTTATTCAAAAAATATTCGTATAGAATAATGAAAGCTGCATGGAAACAAAACGAAGTTGATTCTAAATTTAAAGTAAGATTAAAAATAATAAGCGAACAAAAACCGGGAATAGTTAACCAAATATCCAGTATAATTATAAAACAACAATTTGTTGATTTATATGGCATTAACATTGAAGAATCACACAAAGAAACCTTTGAAGGAACTATCGGAATTTTAGTAACCGGCACCAAATATGTTGCAGAATTAATCAAAAAACTAAAAGCAATACCAGGGATAATGAGTGTTACAAGAGTTGACAAAATTTAATTAATAGTTAATGTTAAATAAATAATAATTAATAAGCTGTTCGCTATTCATTATTCATTGTTCTTTGTCAATTTTAAATTGTTCATTATTCATTATTCTCCGTTAATTGTAATTTGTTCTTTGTTTTATTATTTTTACACCAAATTTTAAAATATATACAAAATGAAAAAAATAAGCTTTTTTTTACTATTATCGTTTTTTGTAACATTTGCATATTCTCAGCCTGAAGGTTTTACGGCTATAACCAAAGTTAAAACAACTCCTCCAAAAGATCAAGCAAGAGCAGGAACTTGTTGGAGTTTTGCAACCGTTTCATTTATAGAAACAGAAGTTTTAAGAATAACTGAAAAAGAATTTGATTTATCTGAAACATTTCCGGTTTACTACGCATATCTGGACAAAGCAGAAATGTATATTAGACTTCAGGGGCTTACAAATTTTGGACAAGGCGGACAAGCACACGATGTAATGAATGTAATAAAAGAATATGGTATTGTTCCGGAAGCTGTTTATCCATATACAAATAAAGATCACACTAAACTTGAAAAGAAACTAAAAAATTATCTTGATTCAATTCTAAAATTAGACTCAATTCCCCGAAAATGGATTGATGGTTACCAAAAAATTCTAGACAAAGGACTCGGTGTTCCACCAACAAAATTCACATTTGAAGGTAAAGACTACACTCCTCGAAGTTTTGTTACGCAAGTTTTAGAATTTAACCCAAATAATTATATTGAACTAACTTCATTCAATCACCACGAATTTTACCAAGAATTTGCTCTTGAAGTACCTGATAATTGGTCAAGAGACTTATATTATAATGTTTCTTTAGATGATTTAATGAAAATAATAGAAGAAGCTTTAATGAACGGCTACTCAGTTGATTGGGACGGTGATGTTTCCGAAAAAACCTTTGACACTAAAACAGGTATGGCGACACTAGAAGGGAAAGGAGGTAATAAAAAAATGCAAGTCCTTGCACCACAGTCTTTTAGGCAAACGCTTTTTGACAGACAATTCACTACCGATGACCACTTAATGCACGCTGTTGGAATATTTAAAGGTCCATTTGGAGGGAAATTTTACTTGATAAAAAATTCATGGGGAGAATATCCACCTTTTGACGGTTACATATACATGAGTGAAGATTTTGTAATGTACAAAACAATCGCTATTTTAGTTCATAAAGACGCAATTCCGGAATTAATAAAAGAAAAACTCAAAATAGATTAAGAATAATTAAATCATAAGCTGAAGAAAAGCTAAATATTTAAAAAATGAAGAAAACAAAAAAATGGATTTTTTCTCTGGCTATTGTTATAGTTTTAGCAATAATAGTTAAACTATTTTTCGGCAATTTTGTAATATACAAAGGAGAAAATATCCTAAATACAGACGGCAAAACAATACTTTTACTTTCTAAAAAAGCAAAACCTGAAAAATCAGACATTATATTGATAAACAAGCCTTTTGCAAAAGAAAAAGCTCAAGTATTTGTGCGTTGTATTGCAGTATCCGGCGAAATTATTGAAATAAAAAACTCAGAAATTTTCATAAACAACACACAAGTAGAAGAAGATTATGAAACTACACACAAATACCGAATAAATTGTTTTTCCGAAGAAGCAACGAACCGTCTTTTGAATGAATATAAACTTATTGATTCTGTTGAATTACTAGGTGTTTATTATTTAAACTTAAGTAAAAAGGAAGCTGACATTTTGTTGAAAGACTCTTTAATTATAGTTAAACAAATAATTATTGAAAGTGATTTGGGAAATAACGATATTTTCCCGCAATCGTATAAATTCCGATGGAACGAAGACAATATAGGACCAATCACAATTCCATATAAAGGCTTCAAAATAGAATTAAATGAAGATAATTTCAGTTTATACAAAAACACAATTATTTACTTTGAAAATAAACAAATTCAATCAAAAGAAGGTAAATTTTTCATAGGAGAAAACGAAGTCAAAGAATATTCTTTTGAAAACGATTACTTCTTTGTTTTGAATGATAACAGAGCTAATTACAATGATTCAAGGATTTGGGGAATGATTCCAAAATCACAAGTAACAGGAACAGTAGTAAAGAAAATTAAGTAAAAAACAACTAATAGTTAATAATTGATAATTGACAAATAACAATTAATAGTTAACAATAGACAATTAATGATTTATAATTATAACATATTTAGACAAATAACGCTAATATATACTCGTCCGTATTTAACTGGTTTTCTCAAAACAACTTAAGTCATGCTATTGACTGGCAATAATGAACTAGTAAAAACCATCTCGGTTATAATTGCGTTTATACTTGCTTAGCATTCTTACTCAAAAAATGGCAAACCGGCTAACTGGCAAACTGGTTAACTGATAAACTAAACAAACTCGATAACTAAAAAATGGCAAGAAAGAAAAAAATAATAAACAACCTCACAATCACAGACATAGTCCCCGAAGGAAAAGGTCTGGGACGAAAAGACGATTTAGTAGTATTTGTAAAAGACGTAGTCCCGGGCGATGAAGTTGACGTACTTATTAAAAGAAATAAAACCGCTTACAAAGAAGGAATAGCAATTAATTTCCATAAGTATTCAGATTTGCGTGTGTCTGCTAAATGCAAACACTTCGATCTATGCGGAGGTTGTAAATGGCAAAATATAACTTATGACCAACAACTTGCTTTCAAACAAAAAATAACACAAGATGCTTTCGATAGAATTGCAAAAGTACCTGTTGGTGAGTCTTTTCCGATAATGGGTTCTGACGAAACATATTTTTACAGAAACAAATTGGAATATACATTTTCTACTCACCGCTGGCTTACAAAAGAGGAAATGGAAAATGGAAGACCGGAAAGTGCAGCAGGATTGGGGTTTCATTTACCCGGAATGTTTGATAGAATTTTGGATATTGACGAATGCCTTTTGCAAAGCGAACTTTCAAATAAAATCCGCAATGAAGTACGTAAATATGCAATTGAACAAAAACTTGAATTCTACAATATTCGCTCACATCAGGGTTTTTTGCGTAATTTAATTGTTCGGAACTCAGTATCAACAGGAGAATACATGGTTATTTTAGTACTTGGTCACGAAGAAGAACAAAAAAGAGTTGAAATGCTGAATTTTATGGTTGAAAAATTCCCCGAAATATCTTCTTTACACTACATTATCAACGAAAAATTAAACGATAGCTACGCTGATTTAGATGCAATATTACACTACGGAACTGACTTTATTACAGAAAAAATGGGCGATTTACAATTTAGAATCGGGCCTAAATCTTTTTTTCAAACAAACTCAAATCAAGCAAAACGCCTGTACGATTTAGCATTAGAATTTGCAGATTTACAAGGTACTGAAACTATCTACGACTTATATACCGGAACAGGAACAATTGCTCTTTATGCTTCGCAAAAAGCTAAAAAAGTAATTGGAATTGAAGTTATCAAAGAAGCTATTGATGATGCAAAGAAAAACGCAGAATTAAACAATATTTTTCACGCTGAATTTTTTGTTGGCGATATGAAAGATACTCTAACAGAAGAATTTATAACTGAACACGGCAAACCGGATGTTGTTTTGATTGATCCGCCAAGAGCCGGAGTTCACGCGGACTCGTTGGAAGTAATAAAAGCTGCAAATCCCGAAAAAATTGTTTATATAAGTTGTAATCCCGGAACACAAGCCAGAGATGTAAATATTTTATCTGACAAATACGATGTGTTGAAAATCTGTCCTGTTGATATGTTTCCTCACACATTTCACGTTGAAAATGTGGCTCTTTTGAAACGAAAAACATTAGAATAAAAAAAAGTCCGGGTTAACCGGACTTTTTGAAAACTATAAAAACTTCTTATTTACTACATATTCAACTCCCCGCTCCCGCTGATAACCGAAAATTAAAGCTAAATTGTGATTATCATGAGCTACATATTCAGGAGGACAAATCCCTTTTTTGTTAAATTTACCATCTGCAATTAACTGAACCACAGACGTACAAGTATATCCCGTGGTACGAGCCATCGAAATAGTATCTGTTTTACTATCATATTTATCAAACAAATCATACTGATATTCAACATCTTGCCCATTTTCAGTTCCGGAAATTCTAATACGCATTATAGTAAAATCTTCTTCTCCTTCTTTCAGTTTCCACAAAGGAAATAACAATTTAGAAGTCAAGTCAATAGGTCTAATTTTCACACCATCAACATCAACAAAATCATAAGAAAAGAAACCTGTTTCGCGCAAAGCTTTTATATAATTTATTGTTCCCGGATAACGCATAGTTTTTTCAATCATATTTGGGATATCACTCATTGTGTTAATCAAAGTTCTTAGTCCATCAGAATTCCAACTTTCTAGTGTTCCAATTTCCTTAAATTCAACAAGTTCAGCATCAGAAAGTGCTTCACGAACAATTAGTTTGCCATTTTCAACATATCTGGCAGGACGAATATATTCTTCAATAACATCAATTGGAGAAAAAACCGCTTTGTACTCATAAGGCCAAGTTCTAATAACAGGCAAGCCGCCTACAAGACATTCGTATTTTTCAACGTCCATTCGAGAATGATGATGCCCAAGAATGATATTCCCCATTCCGGGTGCCACACCTGCATCAACAACTGCTGTAACTTTATTCAAAACAGCAAGATTCTCCAGTTCAAACGGATTTTCAGGAAAAAACGCAATATCAACAACATCTTTACCATTTTCAATTACACTTTTCAAAGTTTTAAATCCCATAAAACCAGGCACAGCGCTAACGACAATATCCGCATCTTTAACAACTCTATCAATTTCACTTTTTTGCGAAAGATTTGCAAGTATTGTTTTTATATTTTTATCCGTCAGAATTTTAAGATTTTCTTTATTAAAATCTACAGAAGTAACATCAAAATTTTCAGACAAATCAATAGCAATAGCACTACCAACTCTACCTGCTCCTAAAACGGTAATTTTTTTCATATCAATAATTTTTAGAAAATAATTATGCGTTGTAAATGTAGAAAAAAAATTAACATTCTCAAATTTTCAAAACACTCAATTATCAAATTATTCATATTTACCTTCAAAGAACTCAAATCCATCTATTATATCAAGATAAACACCATCAAAACCTGAGCTTATTACCTTATCCAAATAAGAATCTGCACTACCGAAAATTACATCTTTCCATTCCTGATACCAATATCTTACGTTGTAATTTCCTTTCCAAGAGCTGTTTTCATCATCTAGCCATTCAGGTTGATCATCGTCCCATTCAGGATTCCAATAATATCTGTAATCTTCTGCCTCGCCAATGCTCATATAACAAATTACCATTCTGGTGGCACCGTTTTTTTTGATTTTCATTCGATTAACATCATCAGAACTTAATAGCTCGTTATCACCAAAAAACAAATCTATTAAAATTATGTCATAATCTGTGTTTTCTATTGCAGAAATAAAATTTTCTTTTGATGAAAAATCTTCAGGATTAATAAGATAAAGAAGATTTCTTGCTTCTGAAAGCTGGACAATATCATCTGTATTTACATTATAAGGTTCAGCAGGATAATCAGGAATAGAGCGCAATTCTCTGTCGTCGGCAGCAAAACCTATAAATCCGTTGTAATGATTTGTTTCATAAGAATCATCAACATAAGACTGAGTAGAGCAATAATCAGTTACTAAAACAGAAACCTGTCCATTATCAACCGCCAAATTAATATAGGACAAAATACTATTAGTTTCATCGCTCGGAGTTTGTTTATCATCTTTATCATAACCATAATAAAGAGATTCTTGTCCAATACCGTCAATTGCGTTAATATACTCTAAATCAGCTACAAGCGATTCTTTTTCAGAACTTATAATCTGAGTTCCATTTTGAGGAATAATAGCAAACCCTGAGTCCTTTGTCTTCGCATATTCACTTATTTCCTGAACAAAATTTCTCATTTCCTGGCGAAAATCTATATCAGACAAATCATCTTTTCGGCAACCGGAAAGCGTAAGAATGCCGGCCAAAAGCACAAAAACTATTTTTTTCATAATAAATAAAGTTTTGAATTTGATTTAAAAATAAACTATTTTTTTAAATCAGATTTTAATATTTGACGAAAAATTTTCCGTAAGAGCAAATTAAAGGCTACTTTTAACGCCGCAAAATTCTAATATAGTTTTCTACCATATAGTCAATATCATTCAAAAAACAACCTAAATATGGAAAATAACACTATAAAATCATTAATTGAATCCCAAAAAGATTTTTTTGCAACTAACAAAACAAAAGACATAAAATTCAGAAAAGAACAACTTTCAAAGTTCAAGACTGCGTTGAAAAAAAACGAAAAAAAATTATTCGAAGCAATATATAAAGATTTTCGCAAATCAGAATTTGAAACATACGAGACGGAACTCGCTCTTTTGTACGGAGAAATAAATCTTGCATTAAAAAAAATCAACAACTGGGCTCGACGAAAAAAAGTTAGAACTAACCTTGCCAATTTCCCTGCAAAAAGTTATATTTTCCCAGAGCCTTATGGAACAACTTTGGTTATCGGAGCATGGAATTATCCGTATTTACTAAGCATGAATCCGGTTATAAGTGCAATTGCAGCAGGAAATACTGTTATTCTAAAACCTAGTGAAATTTCCGCAAATTCATCAGCTGTTATGGCAGAAATAATTAACACTACTTTTGACGAAAAACTATTTCATGTGGTTGAAGGAGGAGTTGAAACGAACAAATTTCTTCTTGAACAAAACTGGGATTATATTTTCTTCACAGGAAGCCCATATGTAGGAAAAATTGTCTATCAGGCAGCAGCCAAAAACATGACTCCTGTTACTCTTGAATTAGGCGGTAAAAGTCCGACAATTGTATTTGCCGATTCAGACTTAAAAATGGCTGCCAAAAGAATTGTTTGGGGAAAATTTCTAAATGGAGGACAAACATGTATAGCGCCTGATTATCTGCTTATTGAAGAAAAAATTGCAGACACATTTTTAGACCTTATCAAATCACAAATTGAACAAATTTACGGAAGCGATTTTGAAAATAACGAAGCTTTTACAAGTATTATCAGTAAAAATCATTTTGAACGACTTAAATATTTTATTGACAATTCAAATGTATATTACGGAGGTGATACAAAAAGTGAAATAAACCTTATAGAACCAACAATTCTGTACCCGGTATCGCTTGAAGAAAAAGTTATGCAAGAGGAAATTTTCGGTCCAATTTTGCCTGTATTAACTTTCAAAAACATTAAAGAAGCAATTGAAATAGTCAGAAAATTTGACAAACCACTTGCTTTGTATTTATTTACCAAAAACAGCTCAATAAAAAAACAGATTTTAAACGAACTATCATTTGGAGGAGGCGCAATAAACGATACGATTCTACACCTTTCGAATCACAAATTACCTTTTGGAGGAGTTGGAAACAGTGGACTTGGCTCATATCATGGTTACGAAGGTTTTAAAACTTTTAGCCATTTTAAAAGCATATTAGATAAACCTACTTGGTTTGAACCATTTATTAAATATCCACCTTACTCCGAAAATAAACGTAAATTAGTAAAATTTTTTATGGAATAAATTTAGAATTAAGAGCTAAGAAATAAGAATTAAGAATTAAAAAACAAAAATTGTGTTGTCCTAAATAAAGTTGACTTTTAATAAAATTACTGTTCTAAAAAAAAAGCTCTACCCATTGAAAGTTAAAGATAGTTGA